>JBBSJS010000029.1:0-11367 GCA_038257015.1 Candidatus Doudnaibacteriota bacterium
TATTCAAACTGAGTTTTTCCTGACGACAACTCAGATTGATCCGCCTCGTAACCCAAGAATTCTAAGCTATCAATCAAGCTTCGATTATTAACATCAGCATTCGAATAATCGATTACATATTTCCCGATTATTTGCTCGTCAAACTTTACCAACGCTTCTTTGATGCGCTTTGTGGTTTGCAAAGAAAAACCATACTTTGCACTGCTGTTTTTATCATCTCTGTCTTCTAAGACAAATTCAACTTTGTAAGCACTAACTTCTTCACCGTTGCCGGTGTAAACAATCGAAGATGGATAAGTGAGGTTATCTTCTTTCTGATAATTATAGGTAACGTAATTACCATTACTGTCTTCAATTTTTGATAAATACCATCGATAAACTTTTTGTTCATCTGACGGATTACTAATTTTACTTTCTGTACTGGAACCAAAGGTATAACTTATACCGAGCTTATTTTTCACAATCCAAAAAGCTTCAGTGGAATCTTCGATAAATTCATAACTAAGGAAACCGCCATTATCAATTTTGGCACCGTAATTAGAACCAGAAGCTGATTCGCTAATTTTCTTTAACTCGCCGTCTAAAGAAGAATTGAAATCATCCCGGTCGTACATCACATTTAAACCCTTCACATTTTTTCTTTCAATGTAAGGAATGTTCAAAGTCCAACCGTAACCTACCCAAGAGCCTTCGTCGTTATTTTGACTATTGTACTGCAATGCCAAACTCGCCGACATACTACTTCGGCCAGTAGGTATTATTAACGGATACTCATAAGTTAGAGCACCAGAGGCGATATCGGCATCGGCTAGTTTCTGTTTTACTGTGGAGGGTGGTAGTTGAATTTCTACAGGATCCGGTTCTTCATCGGGAGATTTTTGTTGCTCAGATTTATTTTCATCTCCTGTATCGATAGGCTCTTCTTCTGTAGACTCTTTAACACCTTCTTCACTCTCTTGTTCTTGCGGAATATCAGTGTTAGTTTCATCACCAGGCAAGCTTTGTGCTTCATCGGTGTTTTCAGTTGGGACACCTGCAGATCCAGAACTGACTTCTTGTGAAGTTGTATCACTACTGCCCTGATTATCAGCTGATTCTGATGCATGAACAACTGGAGGTGATGTACTTGCCAGCATCAGCACTAAGGTAAGAACTAAACCACCTTTACGTGCATTATTAATTAGTTGCATTTGTGTATGTAATTAATAATTAGCCAGCGCAATCTCCACCGTATTCGGCCAGAACTACATTACCTGTACTCATCGCAGTATCTGTTCTGGCGTAGCAGGAATAAACCTTGTCCCATCCGGAGCCGTTGTGCAGATAGACACAGGAGGTGTGGGTAGACATCAATGTTGAGGAATTAACAAACATGTAGTTATACGCGTAAACATAATCAGGTAAGTTGTCTCCATTTATGTCTTGGAAATAAGATTGTGCGCTTCTAGGACCACCTGTTTCAGTAGGTACAAAGGTAATTCCATACTCAGGAACTGCGTTATAGGTTGTCGATCTTGGAGCAGTATATGCTTCTTGATAACAGTTAGCATGAGGCTGCGCATGCACAACACCACTTGGTGTAAAATCTTCTAATAAGATTTCTTCGTTGGAATTAGTCTCCTCGCTAATTGTAAATAAATTTTTATTTTCTGATTCTTGAGCTTTTACATAAAACTGTGACTGAGAAACAGCCAAAACCACGATTGCAATAAGTGTAGTTAGCTTATAAAAATGATTTTTGATAAATTGCATATAAATTATGTTTAATTATTTAGTAAGTCAGGGCTTGAAGTTTAATCGCTGGCGGAGCCAGCATTCTCCCAGCAAATAAAAACTGACCAATAAAAAAAGCGGCCGCAAACGCGGTCGCTTTACAACATAACAACAATAAAATATTACTCACCCACGCCAAAGCTGGGTTCATGTGTTCAATAAATAATTTTTACCCAAATCTCTGTTGCATATTTGCTATTTGATTAAAGCTTATCAGTATACAGATTAAAAATAGTTTGTAAAGAGGGTTTTCAAATCCCTGCCAAATTTAAAAACCCAAGATTACATCTTAGCAAAAAGTACTTCAAGAAAATATAAAGATTTAGACAAGAAAAAACCGCTTATCTCAGCGGTTTTTCAAGATTATGCAAAAGATAGGGCTTTTATTAATAATTTCTTGATACTTGGGAGCATATTATATTTGAAAGGTCGCAATTGACATATATTAATCACCTATATAAGATATAGTTATAATTAATATACATTTATGGTATCTCAAGTAATATTCAATATTGATAAAGCTTTGAAAGATGAAGCGGTGAAAAAAGCTAAGCAGCAAGGCGTAGCTCTTTCTGCGATTTTAAAGATGGCCACACAGGCCTATGTCGACGGCTCTTTGTCTGTCGGTGTTATAACCAAAAGTCAGGTTAATGAAAAAACAATTGAACTAATCGACAAGGCAGCTGGAGACATATCTCGGAATCAAGATGTTTCTAGGAAATTTCATAGCGCAGCAGATGCGATAGAGTACCTGGAAAGCATTAAATGATAGTTAGGTTCCATAAATCATTTGAAAAGCAATATAGAAAACAGCCAGTAAAAATAAGGACTAAGTTTCAAGAAAGATTAAAACTATTTATAAATAACCCCACAGACAAGTTGTTAAACAACCACTCCGTGCATCCTACTTATCCTAATTGCAAAAGCATTAACATCAGTGGAGATTATAGAGCTATATACTATGAAACGAAGGATAGCGACGCAATATTCATCGTTATTGGCACGCACGCACAATTGTATAAATAAATTGTTTTAAATTAGATTATTTATAAACCCTTCTAGATAAATTCGAAAAGGGTTTTTGTTTATCTATTAATGTTTAGTTCTCTACTCATGCCCCAGAGCTTGAATTGGGTCCATTAGGCTAGCTTTACGCGCAGGGAAAACTCCAAAAATTAATCCAATAATTGATGCTGTGCCAACAGCAATCACCACAGCTGAAATTGGCACGGTAAACTCCCACGCCCAGCCTTGGCTTTGTGCAACTTGAGCAATTAAATAGGATACTGCCGATCCTGCGACAATCCCCATTATTCCACCAAGCAAAGTGAGTAGTAAAGCTTCAATTAAAAATTCCCATAGAATATCGGCGTTCTTGGCACCCAGCGCTTTCTTCAAGCCAATTTCTGAAATGCGCTCTGTTACAACCACATACATAATATTCATAATCCCCACACCTCCAACAACCAGAGAAATACTTGCCACTGCAATCAGTAAAAATGTGATTCCCGATAATATAGTCTCGAAAGTACTTAAATTACTATCTTGCGTATTCACCAAAAAATCATCCATGTATTCTTCTTTAATCCCATGGTTAGCACGAAGTAATACGCGCACATCTTCTGCCGTCACTTCGGCCAATTCGTTATTTTCTAGTTGCGCCAAAACAAACAACATATAGTCGATGCCCAGCAACTTCTTTTGAGCAGTTTGAATTGGTACATACAAAAGTTGGTCGTCTCCCATCGTACCAAGCCCCCCGCGTTTTTCATACACTCCAATAACATTGAAGTTGTTGGTACCAACGCGAATATTTTGACCAAGCGGGTCGCTGTCACCAAACAGGTCTTGGGCTATCTCATACCCCAACACAGCCACCTGAGCTAAGCTGTTGTCTTCTCCTTCAGTAAATGCCCTACCTTGTGCAATTACTCCGGAATCAATTTCAAAACGAGTTGGTCCTGCGCCAAAGATATTTACACTCTTGCTCACATTCTTGAAAGACACTACTTGCTGACCAAATACAGCACCGTAAGCACCGGAAACATTCGGCAAGTTTTCAATGTCCTCTACATCACGGTTTTTTAAAGTGGTAACAATCACGCCCTGAGCAGAAGCACTGCCTTGTGTGATATCAGAACTACCACTAGCTCGCTGTTTAGTGGAAGGTGGGACGCGAGTCTCGATGGTAAGTGAATTAACACCTTGCGACTCAATTTCGTTCACTATTAATGAATTAAAACCTTGCCCTGCCGATAAAACCACAATCACTGTTGCAATGCCAATAACGATACCAAGCGTCGTTAGTATGGTTCTTACCGGATTCCTTATTAGACCCTGAAGGGCTTGTGCAATTGCTGTGTTCATAATTATTCGTAACTTAACGCTGTAATCGGGTCTAGTTTGGCAGCTTTAAAAGCTGGGTACAAACCAAACAGCAAGCCAGTTAAGACAGAAACCCCTAAAGCTAAAATGATTGATAATGGTGAAATCACAAACGCCCAGTCGTAACCTGCGTACCTGGCGCCTACGGCAATTAGATAAGAAATAATCACACCCACAATGATTCCTAATAAACCACCCAAACCTGTGACAATACTAGACTCCAGTAAAAATTGATTACGAATGGCTTTCTGAGTTGCTCCTACAGCTTTCCTTAGACCGATTTCTCTGGTGCGCTCTGCAACTGTAACTAACATAATATTCATAATGCCAATGCCTCCTACAATCAAAGAGAGCGCAGCCATAGCCACTAGAAATAACCGCAATGCATCCGTAATTGTAGACAATAATTTGATAGCGTCGGCCAAATCTCTAACTGAAAAGTCTTCATCTTCAACGCCTTGAATACTGTGACGCTCTCGCAATAATTGAGTAATATCGTACATCGTGGATTGCACGTTTTCGGCGCTGTCTACTTTGGCTCTAATAAAATTAACGTGACGAATGCCAGAAATTTGTTGCTGTGCGATAGTTAAGGGAATGTAAACTAAGTCATCTTGGTTTTGAAAAGCCACAGTTCCTTGTTTAGCGGTAACGCCGATAACTTCAAATGGTATTGATTTAATTTTCACTACTTCCCCTACTGCATCTTGGTCTTGGAATAACTGCTGTCTCACATCGTACCCCAAAACAATTACATTAGCTCCGAGTGATTCTCGTTCATCGAAAAATCGTCCTTCTTCTATTTCTACATTCTGAACTTCTACATATTCGGATTGAGTGCCAAGATAGCGAGTGTCAGCACTTTGATTGCGCCAAGTTACCGTGCCATTACCCTGAACGCCCGGTGAGACCGCGACTAAGTGTGGCACACGAGATTTATCACGCATGGCATCGGCATCAGCCAAAGTTAAGGTGCGAATATCAATACCAAACACTGCCGCTGGCGGTCCAGTTTCGTTCGACTTCCCTGGTAAAACCGCCACAATATTAGAGCCCAATTTATTGACTTGCCCCAACACTAAACTTTGCGCTCCTGCACCCAAAGCAATAATTATAATTACACCTGCAACACCAATTACGATTCCTAAGATAGTCAAAAAAGACCTGCCTTTACGAGCCAGCAAGCCTTGTAACACCATTTTAATTTCTAATGAAATTTTCATAAGCTGTTACTTAGTCAATTCACCGCTGTCGTTTGCAAACACGCGATTTGATACTGGTTCATCATATTCAATTACACCATCACGTACCCGGATAATCCGTGTGGCGTGTTCAGCAGTTTCCTGCTCGTGAGTAACTAGAATTATGGTTCGCCCTGCTGCATTCATATCCTGTAGAATTTTCATCACAGTATTACCAGATTTAGAATCCAAGTTTCCTGTAGGCTCATCAGCAAAAATCACCGCTGGGTCATTTACCAAAGCTCGTGCGATTGCCACGCGCTGTTTTTGACCACCTGAGATTTGATTACTCATATAGTCCATGCGATCACCCAAACCCACAGAATGCAAAGCTTGTTGCGCCAGCTCCAACTGGTTCTTCTTAGTGCCATAAATCAATGGCAGTCGCACATTATCGATTACAGAGGTGCGTGGTAATAAATTGAAAGCTTGAAAAACAAACCCAACACGTTGATTGCGAATTTCGGCCAACCTATCATCGTCAAAAGTAGTTACGTCTTCCCCTTCAAATTCGTATAAACCTTCAGTAGCACGGTCTAGGAATCCTAAGATATGCATCAGAGTAGATTTCCCACTACCAGAAGGCCCCATAATCGCCACAAACTCGCCTTGATTTATTTCAAAACTAACACCCTTAAGAACCGACGTAACGATATCGCCATTCACGAAATCTTTGGTTAAATTTTGTATCTTGATTAAAGCCATAGTTGTGAAGATTAGTATGAAAACCCGGACTGCTTTCGTCTCGCCAATACCTACCCTGCCATCCTGAGCGAGCGGAGTACCCTTTCCTGTCATCCTGAGTGGATGGTTTGGTCACACCATGCTGTCATCCTGACCAAGTGATACACAGCACTGTCATCCTGAGCGTAGTCGAAGGGTTTACATTCTTTTTTTGTCATCCTGAGCGAAGTCGAAGGATCTCAGATTCCTCGACTCCACTTCGTTGCGCTCGGAATGACAAAGTGGTGTCATCCTGAGCGTAGTCGAAGGATCTCTTTTATTTCTTGTTTACGAAAGTGACAATTTCTTGGCCTTCATTAACTCCGGAAAGAATTTCCACTACTCCACCGTCCGCATCAATCCCTGTGCGAATTCCTTGTTCTTGGTAGGTTTTCTTTTCTGAATCTGTAACTACACGAACAAAGCGCTTACCGTCTCTGTTTATTACCGCGCGCTGTGGAATGTTCAATACCTGTTGTTTACTATCGGTGAGAATGGATAAGTTTGCTGTCATTCCAGGTTTAACTTCTTCAAACTTTTCTAATGCAACAGTAATCTTATAATTCACTACCCCTGAAACCACAGTTGATGCTGGATCGATTAACTTCACTTTTCCAATAAATTCACGATCAGCACCAAGAGCATCAAAAGTTAAATTAACCTCTTGGTCCAATTTAACCTGAGCGATATTTGCTTCGCTAATATTAGCTTCGATGTGCAAGTTGTCGACGTCCTGAAGAACGATTGCGGTTTGAGCTGGTGAGGCTTGCTCCCCATTTTTGATATTAACGGCAGTTATTGTTCCTGAAGACGGTGCGCGAATAACAGTGCTATCAAACATGGCAGAAGCTGCTTGTAGTTGTCCTTGAGCCGCTTGGATCTGTGCCCGTGCGATAGCGACATCTTCTGGGCGAGCTGCCGCCAAAGTTTGTTCAAGTCTTAATTGTGCTTGAACTAAATTGGACTCAGCTGTACTTACATTGCTTTGTGCTAAAACTAGAGCACTGTCGCGCGACTGAACCGCGGCGTTGTAAGCATTTTGGGTACTCAAATAGCTTGCTGATTCGGTGTTAGGAATTTTCACTACCCATTCGGGATTACCACCAAAACTCCCTGCAATAGAAAAGGTAACATATAAACCCTTTGTACCGAGTGGCATTGGTATCCCACGCTTAATATCCAAATTCCCCAGCCCATTTTCTATTCCGCGATAACGGACCTTGAAACCAGTTCCATATAGTTCTGCTTCAAATCTGTATTCTCCTTCAATATCACCTTGATAAGAACCACTGAGCGTAGCTGTAACTTCGTCACTTACAATTCTGCTTCGCTGAGCCTGTAACCCCGAATTATATAAAGTTAACTTGGCATTCTTAACCAAAGTTTCTTGCTGGAATGCAGTCGCATTGTAAGCTAGTTTGGTATTATCCAAAGCTATTTGGGCAGACTGAACACTGGCTCTAGCCAAATTAACCTCAGGAGTATTGGCACCTGCGATAATCTTATTATAATTAGCCTGAGCTTGTGCAACTGCTGCGCGAGCTTGGGTTAAAGTCGCAGATTGATCTTTTTGAGTAAGGTTTGCCAAGATATCTCCTTCTGTAACTTTCTGACCAACCCGCACACTCACTCTATCCACTAACCCAGAAGACTTAAAAGTTAAGTTTAAATCTGTGGTACTACTTACCTGTCCAGTTGCTAAAACATTTTGCTGAATATCACTTTTTTTGACAGTATCTGTTAGAACATCCTCAGGAGCATTTTGACTTCGGTAAATACTTAAACCCACGACCAAAATAATAAGCAGCAAGATGCTGCCAATAATAATCTTCGTCTTAGTTAAATATTTTCTAAAATTCATTTGTTATATTTACACTTAATTATACCATATTTATTTGATTTTTAGACCCGGACGGCCCCATCCCGCCCAACCCTTTTGTCTTCCTGAGCAGGGGCTTTGTCCACACCGCCTCGTCATCCTAAACCAATGTTTCATCATTTTCTGTCATCCTGAGCGAGCGGAGCGAGTCGAAGGATCTGCGCTCCCCTCCCAAGGGATTCCTCGACAAGCTCGGAATGACAAAGTGGTGTCATTATGCGAAGCACTACAAATGAAAAAGAAACCTCGGGAGCCACGAACGAAGTGAGGGCTACCCGGGGTCTAAATATATCTAATGTATAAAACTTACTGAGCCTGGCTGGCTTTCCAGGTATCGTAGGCTGAAACTATTTCAGAGTTGTTTTCAGTAGCTTCTAAAGCTCTTTCATAAATGGCTTTTTGCTGTTCGGTTGGAAGTTCTTTTGCTAAATCAAAATACTGCAACCAATATTTAGGAGTGTCTGAATCAAGACCTGCCGCTAATTCCATGCTCTGAAAAGCTCTGTCTTTTTCATCAAGTGCATGAAGGATTTTTGCGTATAACGCCCAAACTTCAGGCTTTTCAGCGTTGGCGGTGGTAATTTTTTCCAAGCTCTGTGCGGCATCTGCATAGTTTCCTGCATTATATTGAGCTTCCGATAACGGGAAGTACGCATCGAACATTGTGCCCTGGTCGGCATCCTCTGGTAGCTGTGAGGCCTTGGACATTAAATCCTCTATACTTGGCTCATCGCTGATGTTATTAGGAGTTTGTGTGTCGTTATTCTGAGAAATAAGATACCAACCTCCAAGTACAAGCAGAATTACAAATATAACAATTGTAATTTTTCTACCGTCTTGAGTGTTACTTGCGTTATGGGCTTTATTTTCTTCCATATTTTGATTGTTGTTATCCATATCTGCACCAGATAGTTAATACTTAAAGATTAGCCTATTACTGAGCCTGGCTGGCTTTCCAAGCGTCGTAAGATGCCTGTAGCTCAGAGTCATTTTCAGTTTTTTCTAAACCTTCTTTGTATATTGCCTCAACTACTGAAGCTTCCTGGTCCATAGATAGTTCAGCATATAATTGCCAACGTTGTGGGTTATCAGATTCAGCTTCGGTTGAAAGTTTAGCGTTTTCCCTGGCCTGCTCCATATTACCCATCGCTTGATAGACCTGCGCATAAGTATAGTAAACTCCCTGATAGTTTTTACCTTCTTCTGGGAATTGATTAAGCCATTGCAAGGCTCCTTCGTAGTTGTTTAACTGATATTCTGCACGTGCCAACCTTAGATAGTACTGATATTTCGCTTCTTCAGTAGCATCAGCTGGAAGTTCATTGAGTTGCTGTTGAAACTTACTCAACTGCTCGCTAACAACATCTTGTTTAATCTCCTCTTCAGTTTGTGGAGTCTTATTCATATTAAGCAACACATACACCGCCACCAAAATTATAGCGCCGATAATGATGTATTTCGCATAACTCGGTGAATTTGAGCCATTATTAGACTGTGGGATATTTGGGTTGTTTTCCATGTTTGAAAATCTTAATTATCTTTACATTAAACTTAACATAATCCTTCATAAATTAAAACGGTTAGGAAAAGGGTTTTGTTACAGCTAATGTCATCCTGAGCGAAGTCGAAGGATCTCAGTAGTTGTAACAGAGATTCCTCGACAGGCTCGGGATGACACTATATGTGCTTAAGCGCAGAACTTAACTAAACTTTTACATGCCCACCTAAATCTGAAAATGATTTAGGTGGGCATACAAAAACCCCGCCGTTTAACGGGCGGGGTTTTCTACTATATATCTTTATGGGATATAAGTTAACTTAGACTAGAAGTTTCTGTCTAATGAATTTACTTAGCTATTAGATAGGTAAATATCGTTAGTACGGAAGTCTTCTAAGTTGAAGTCGTAAGTATTGTCTGGAGTAGCGTCATCTTCAGTACCATTTGGATCAGACTCGTAATCAACACCTGTTAACATGATGTTGGAGAAGTCATTACCACCACTAAGCACAACAGACAAAGTGAAGCGACGGGTTTCGTTCTTCTTTACTAAGTAGTTTATGTTAGCAGTCTTAGCAGCACCTGGAGCGGTTACTACACAACCAGAGTCAGCACCAGAACCATCAATAGAGTAATCAACTTCTAAGTTAAGACAGTCTGCAGAAACAGTCTGGTCTTCACCGAAAGCAGTTACGTCAAAGACGATTTGGAAAGTACCTTGGTCTGGAGTAGCATCAGTGTTAACTGAAGTGCTTTGGCTTACGAATGAAAGCATAATACCTTCAGTACGTAATTCATGAGTGTTAGACACAGCATTTACGTTGATAGTAAGATCATCTTCATCATTACCATTTGCATCGGTAACCATGTCGATGGAATCAACCACTACTGATAGGCTTGTACCTTCAGCATAACGAGTACCATTGCTAGTGTCGAATAGGTCAACTTTTACAGTGATTTCTTCATCTGTATCACCATCAACGTCGATATCTAGGTTATTGAATAACACGATACCACCGTTAGGAACAGATTTATCAGAACTTACTTTAGTTCCACCCATCCATAGGGATGCACGGCGAATCACATTGTTTTCTGTCATTGTACCTGATACAGCACCAGTTGTGAAAGTCAAAGTCATTTCTTCAATGTTGACATCAACATCGTTAGTTTCTTCGATTTCAAAGGTGTAGATAGAAACACCGTTAGTGTCTGAAGTTTCTGATACTGCAATTACTTGAGCATCAATTTCTTCATCAGCATCACGAACTTCTAATACAGCTTCATCAGCGCCACCTACAGTGAAAGATTCTTCCAAAGTAGTTGAACTATTAAAACCAGTGTTGTCGTTTACGCTGAAACCAGATTCATCAAGAACACGGATTTGTCCAAGTTCTGTGTACCATACAGCAGTTTCGTCATCAGAATCTAGATTGTTCATCATAGATACTTCAACACCTAGGTTGTTGATATTATCATTGGTCAAAACACCATCGATATTAGAGAAACGTAGACGGTATTCACGAGTGGTATCAGTAGCATCAATGTTGCCATTAGATACTGAAGACCAGTCAGAAGAGGAGTCAGCATCCATAGTAGCCAAAGTTCTGCCGTTCAAAGTTAGAGAAACTTCAGTGAAGTAGTCCCATGGCTTTGTAGAAGCAGTACCAGCAGAAGATTCAGAGAACCATACGTCTGCTGAAGTAACCATCAACGGACCATCATCATTCATGTCAACGTCAACACCGTAGATTTCTACGTCGCTTTCGCTTTCAAGAGCTTCGGTCTCATTACGAGAACCTAGGGTGAATTCATTGATTGAACCTTGAGTTCCACCGTTAGGGTTGAAAGTACCAGTACCTGGACCTGGA
>JBBSJS010000030.1:0-10096 GCA_038257015.1 Candidatus Doudnaibacteriota bacterium
ACATGCGTCACCGCCCAGTAGGCTTGGGCGTTATGGGTTTCCACGACGCACTTTACAAACAGGGTATTAATTTCGACACAGAGGAAGCAGTAGAGTTTGCCGACCGTGCTCAAGAAGCTGTTTCTTACTATGCCATTTTAGGTTCTGCATTATTGGCTAAAGAACGCGGTGCTTACGCATCTTACAAAGGTTCCAAGTGGAGTCGTAATATCCTTCCACAAGATACTTTGGATATTCACGAACAAGAACGTGGCCAAGAAATTCCAGTTCCACGCACCGAAAGCATGGATTGGAGTATTGTGAGAAATACAATTGCAGAATATGGAATGCGAAACTCCAACTGTTTGGCTATCGCACCAACTGCAACAATTTCCAATATCGCTGGCAGCATTCCATCAATCGAACCAATCTATAAGAATATTTATGTTAAGTCTAACCAAGGTGGCGACTTTGTAATTGTTAACGAATACTTAGTCCAAGCCTTAAAAGAAAAAGGTTTGTGGACTCCTCAAGTTTTGGGGCTTCTAAAATACCATGACGGTAATATTTCTCAAATTGCTGAAATCCCACAAGAGTTGAAAGATAAATTCAAAGAAGTATTCCAAATAGATCCACGTTGGTTAATTAGAGCAGCAGCTTATCGCGGTAAGTGGATTGACCAAAGCCAATCTCTAAACATCTTCTACGGTGGTAAGAGTGGTAAAGAAATTAGCGACATTTATTTGTACGCTTGGGATATGGGTCTAAAAACTACTTACTACTTGCGCACTATGGCAGCTTCTCAGGTTGAAAAATCTACAGTCAGTACTAGTGAGTTTGGTAACACTCACTTGCGTGGCAGTGAAGCAACCGCAACAGCTGTTGCTCAAGAACAACCCAAGGCTCAGCCAGTAGTAGCTGTACCTCAAACAGAAACAGTTCCAGTCATGGCAGCTGTTGAGTTAAAAGAAACTCTCACTGTCGCTGATAATACTTCCACAGAGGGTAACGACCCAGTGGCGGTTAAAGTCGAGCCCGTAATGCCCCTAACTGTGAATCCAATGTTTGCTGCCGCTCCAGCGGGGGATGAACAAACTTTCAAACTTTGTAGACTCGACGAACCCGACTGTGAAGCCTGTCAGTAGTTGAGTGCTTCGTTATGCGGTTGATTACATTGTCGGAAAGGTCCGCCGAAACTCGTCGTAGTTCTACTACGACTCGCTTCTTGCTCCCTTTCCTTCGCGTACTCAACTCGAATAACAAACCACTCAGAGCTTGGTTGGTAGATGAGTACAACCTCGCGCTATCCTCATAGTTTGCCTCGAATTTGCCTCAGAATTAAACTCACTTGATAGATGTCATTCCCGCGAAAGCGGGAATCCATAGAAGATAGATAGTAGTAACTACTAGAAGCAACTATCAACATTCTCAACTCAAATTAAATCCACAATAAAATGCCAATCACTAAAACAGACCAACGAGTAAATATCAACGACCGCCGCGTCATCAACGGTAAAGATGCCGACGTTATTCAACTTTACCCAATGAAGCACCACTTTGCCTGGGAAGCTTATAACGCAGGAAATGCTAATCACTGGTTGCCAACCGAAATCGGTATGCAAAAAGATATTGAACAATGGCGCTCTCCAAACGTATTAACCGATGATGAGCGACAAGCATTTAAAACTGTTTTAGGATTCTTTACTACAGCAGATTCTATTGCTGCTAATAATATTGTGATGGCGATTTACAAACATATCACTTCACCAGAATGTCGTATGTATTTGCTTCGCCAAGGTTTTGAAGAGGCGATTCACACACACGCTTACCAATACATTGTGGAATCGTTAGCATTAGAAGAAGGTGAAATCTTCAACATGTATCGTGAAGTTGACTCTATTTATAATAAGGCATCCTTTATTCTAAGTTTCAACGAAGGAATTTTTAACCCTTCATACAAGACCGGAACTTTTGAAGCAGACCAAAAATTCCTAGAGAACTTAATCGTCGCTTGCATGATTATGGAAGGAATTTTCTTCTACAGCGCGTTTGCAGTTATCTTTGGTTTCCAACGTCAGAACAAAATGGTGGGTAGTGCTGAACAAATTCAATACATCATGCGCGACGAATCACAACATTTGAACTTCGGCATCAACTTAATCAACACCATCAAAGCAGAGCAACCAGAATTATGGACTCCTGAATTTCAACAACACGCAGTGGACTTAGTAAAAGAAGCAACTGTTCTAGAATACACTTTTGCGCAAACCATGTTCCCTAAAGGAATTTTTGGAATGAACGCTGAAGGCTTTAAGCAATACATCGAGCACATCGCTGATCGTCGTTTAGTAAGTATTGGTTTGCCAAAACAATTCAATGTAGAAAACCCGTTCCCATGGATGAGTGAAGCTGTAGATTTGAACAAAGAAAAGAACTTCTTTGAAACCCGCGTGACTGAATACCAAACCGGCGGTACTCTAGATTGGTAAAGACTAAAAAACCAGAAATAATTCTGGTTTTTTCTTATCTTGACTAGGGCTGTGTTTATAGCTATGATTCCCTCAGTTTTAGGACTGATCACAAATCTGCTCAGGAGGCAAAATATGAAGTTTTTACTAGATGTTTCTAAACATCCCATGATATTTGCCAAATCCGTTTTGGCAACAATCTTCCCTTTTTTCATTGGAGAAGTTTTCATGAATTCGAGCATGAATTCTGAAAATGGTTCCCTGTAAAAATCTTAACTTCTTCGCTCTGGTTTGTTTACTATAGACGAACTATCGGCGATTTTCGACCAGGTGAATCCATCTGGTCCTGAAGTCAATTTGTTCTTTAATAAATTGACCAGCAACAACTAACCCGACTACCTTGGTAGCCGGGCTTTTTTTGTATAGATTTGTTTCAGAGTAAAATTGCGTGTTAGTTGGGTTTTCATTTCGTGATGATGAGTGAGGTATTTGGCCAAAGCCGTAGGGATAATTTCCACTTGATTAATAATTATCAGTTTTGGAAAAGCTTTCTTTAAAAATTTCCCTAAAACTGAGTAGTGAGTACATCCCAATATCAAACTTTTTATTTGGCTTTGGTAAGGATTGATTGACTTAGCTACTAATTTTTCTGCTTCACTAAGTTTATTGTGTTCTATTAATTCAGCTAAATTGGGAATTGCTTTTTGAAACAGTTTTGCATTGGGAAATAATTTCCGTAATTCTTTTTTGTAAGCGTTGCTCGTAACTGTACTTTTGGTGGCGATCAATAAAGCGGGGAACATGCTTGGTTTTAAGACTTCGAGAGTTGGAACGATTACACCTAGAACTTTTCTATCTGGGAATTTTTTAGGTAGCCAGTGTTTCTGAATATGTCTGAGTGCTTTTGCAGAAGCTGTGTTACAAGCGATAATAACCAACCGACAATTATTATGAAATAATTCTTCAAGGTTTTTAATTACGAGTTGGCGTAACTTAGCTTGGGTTTTATTTCCGTAAGGAAGATTTTTATTATCTGCTAAAAATAAATAGTCGTACTGAGGAAGTTTTTTCCGGACTGCTTGTAAAATTTGCAAACCCCCATTCCCAGAATCATAAAAACCTATTTTCGCTGTCTTGATTGCCATGATATTTACTTAAACATTTCTTGTAAGTCTGCGTCGTGATTGATATCAGTAGTTTTAATTAATCTTACGAAATAGTGTTTTGCAAGCTCGTTTATTTCATCTTCAATTTGAGGTGCTAAAGCATAAGGACTAATCCAAATACTGTTTTGCCATAACTTAAAGCCTAGCGACTTTAGTTTAGCGCGAAGAAAGTTTCTGACTGGTCTTTGAGTTTCAGGAATATCAAAAATAATAATTTTCCAGGTGCCATCTTTTTCTGGGTCAAGTGAAGCGAGTTCAGTGAAGCCAGCTTCGGTAAGTCGGTACTTATCATCTTGAAGAGAAATCAATTCTTGTTTCGAGAGGCGAAAGAGGGTGTCGTAAATCTTCTTTTTTGGTTCTTTGCTAAATTCTTCGTAAATATCATCAACAGTCTTAATCCCATTTTTCATAGAGATCAATATATCTAGCGATAAACCTGACAGTATTCTAGGCATGTTTTGTTTCTTTAGTATTTTAGTCATTATACTTTTTATTTATCATCTTCGTCAATTTAGCCAAGCATTAAAATATATAAGAAAACTAATACTTATGTGGTATAATAACTTCTAGAGGGTACTCAATGAAACAAACAATAAAGATAATCAGTTTAACAGTTTTAATCGCCTTAATCATGGGACCAATTCCTAGTGTTACGGCTTTTGAATCACATACCGTGGATAGCAAATCAAACCCATCTTCGACGAAAGTTTCAGTTTTGAATAAAGTTTCTATCTCTGAAACCTTGATAACTGTTGCTGAACACGAAAAGGATTGCTCATGGTTTCAAGGTGGCTTGATAATTCAGGGCTCTGTCGGTACCAACCAAATTGCAGTGAATAATTGTCTCAGTGTAAACACTGAAATTGAAATTCGAGAAAACTTATCTTGGAGTAATTCAGACATTAAAGTAGCGGAGTATAATTCATTTTTCACTGGGTATAAAGTAGCTGTGCAAAATAACTCCAGTGATACAAAATTTGCAGCTAAGTTTAGACTCTCTTCCTTGCAAAATTCACTCGAAGAATTCTTACCGACTCACCCAGAGAACCATACTCCATTGATTGTTGCTCGAGCTAATATACTTCATGATTCACAGCGCTCTATTAACTCTTGGCAACTTACTGCTATAACCACAACAGATAGAAACTTGATTCTATTATGTTGATGCAACTTCTAACTTCACTTATATAAATTAATTAAATTAAAAAATCAAAAAATGGAAAATATGCAAAGGGTTTCCGAACCTAACATGCAAACAAGCATGAATAATTCAAACGGCGGTTCTAAATTACCTTGGGTAATTCTAGCCGTAATCGTCTTAGTTCTAATCGTTGTCGCTGTACTATTCCGCGAAAAACTATTACCAAACAACGGTGGTATGGTTGAAGGAAGAGATCAAGCTTCAGGTTACCAAGCAGTCTTCTTGACTAACGGTCAAGTTTACTTCGGTAAGTTCGCTGATACTTCAGCTCATTACTCAACCTTGCGTGATATCTATTACTTGCAAGTAACTGAACCAGCTCTTCAAGGTTCAGCTGATAGCGCTCAAGCTCCAGCGCAACAACCTCAATTATCTCTAGTTAAATTAGGTAATGAGTTGCATGGTCCTGTTGATGAAATGAAAATCAACCGTGATCAAATCCTTTTCTTTGAAGATATCAAAGAAGACGGACGAGTAATGCAAGCTATCCGTGAGTACCAAGCTAATCCACCAGCAGAAGACGGTGCAGCAGCTCCACAACAGCAGGCACCTCAAGCAGGTCAACCAGCTCCACAACAGCAGGCACAACCTCAAACTGGCCAACAGCCAACAGTTCCTCAGACACAACAACAGTTGAGCCAATAACCGCTATAAGTGGGTACAAAAAAACCTCCCCGATTGGGGAGGTTTTTTAATTGGTCTAAGCTAATTCTTTAACCATCTTATCGAAACTGTCTGGAGTCTTGATTGCGATTTCAGAAAGCATTTTACGGTTTAGTTCTACGCCTTTAGTTTTCAAAAGGTGAGCAAACTTGCTCCAGGTAGTACCATTTTCGCGAAGTGCAGCGTTAACTCGGATTAACCAGAGTGCGCGTTGGTCGCGTTTCTTATTGCGACGGTCACGGTAAGCGTAAGTTTCTGCCTTAAGCAATGCTTGTCGAGCAGAAGCTAGGTTGGTAGAGCGTCGGTTATCGAAACCTTTAGCTCTTTTGAGGATATTCTTGCGTCGCTTGTGTTTGCCAACGCCACGTTTAATTCTTGTCATTGCTTATAATTAGTTATTTATGAGGGATTAACTGCTTCAACTTGCTGTGAGAGTCATGCATCACAGTGTCATTGCGTTTATTCTTACGAACTTTACCGGTTTCACGGGAGTTGAAGTGATCGTGTCCTGAAGTGCGGTGCATAATTTTGCCGGTTTTGGTTAAGCGTAGACGCTTAGATGCACCTTGGTGAGTTTTTTCTTTTGGCATATATTAAATTAAGTTATTTAGTAGGTGCGAGAGTCATACTAAGCATATTCCCCATACGGCGTGGCTCGCTTTCCATGCGGTATTCAACAGTTAAAGCTGCTAAGAAAGCTTTTAGCTGTTGTTCTGCAACATCTACAAAGGCTTGTTCGCGACCTTTCATACGCAGGTCAACCTTAACTAAATCGCCGTCAGTTATAAATTCGTCAGCTTTACGGGCTTTGGTATTTAAATCGCCAGAGGCAATTTTAACACTTAGGCGAATCATTTTAACTTCAACTTTTTTAGCCTTCTTTTTTTGTGCTTGCTCCAGTTTTTTCAATTGATATTTGTACTTATCGTAACTAATCAATTTTACTACAGGAGGTCTAGCATTAGGGGAGATTTCTACCAGGTCGAGACCATGCTCATCCGCTAATTTAAGGGCTTCTGACAATTGGAAAAGTCCCAGTTGTTCACCTTCATCATTTATTAGACGGACTTCCGGAGAAGAAATCTGATGATTTATTCGGTTTTGTTGCAAAGTTTCTTTATTACTTAGCTTAATTTACATCGATAATTATAGCTTTTCTGGCTTAATTTGTCAAAAGCTTTATATTGCTCTAAAATTAAGTAGAATTCCTCATAAAAGAAACAAAAATGAAACCTGAAGAAATAATCGAGTCGGTTGCGGCCGCTCCTGCCAAAGCTTTGGATAAGGCTTTGCAGGAAAGTGAAAAAACCTTGCATGATATGAGCAAGCGCTCAGTTAAGCAAGCCAAAGGTTATTGGCACGCTTTAGGTCCTGGCCTTACTACTGGTGCTTCAGATGACGATCCAGCTGGTATCGCCACTTATTCTCAGACTGGTGCGCAATTCGGTTTTCAATTTTTATGGATGGCGCCACTAACTTTTCCCTTGATGTCTTTTGTTCAAGAAATGTGCGCGCGTATCGGAATGGTTACGGGTCGTGGGTTAGCAGGTAATATTCGTAGACTTTACTCCAGAAAAATTTTGTACACAGTCACATTAATGTTGCTTGGCGCAAATATCTTTAACATTGGCGCCGACTTGGGTGCAATGGCCAAAGCGGCTCAGTTGATTTTTCCCGGCACACCATTCTTTTTGTTCTTACTTGCTTTCACAGTGATAAGTTTAGGGTTACAAATTTTTATCTCTTACTCACAGTATGCTAAATATCTAAAGTATTTGGCTTTAGTGCTTTTGCTTTACATTGCCACAGCACTCACTTTGGAAAATTTACCATGGCGTGAAATTATGCAAAGTACTTTAGTGCCAAAGTTCACTTTTACTAAAGAGAGCGCACTACTGATTTGTGCTATTTTAGGAACTACAATTTCACCATACCTTTTCTTCTGGCAAACTTCCCAAGAGGTGGAAGAGAAAAAATATAATCTTACAGGCAAAACAGCAAGTCATTACGATCAGATGGTTCACCCAAAAGAAGTTAAGCGGATGCGAATTGATGTTTGGTCGGGAATGTTTTTATCAAACTTAGTAATGTTTTTCATTATCGTTACTTGTGGTGCGGTGTTGTTTCCAAATGGTATTACTGTTGACTCAGCTGAAGCAGCAGCCAACGCTTTAAGACCACTGGCCGGTGACCAAGCATATACTTTGTTTGCACTAGGCATTATTGGCACAGGTATGTTGGCAGTACCAGTTTTAGCAGGCTCTGCCGCTTATGCAATTGCCGAAACCTTCGAGTGGAAACGAGGACTAAATCGTCGTTTAAAAAGTGCGTATGCTTTTTATGGCGTAATCATTATAGCTATGTTCGCTGGAATGTTTATGAATTTAACTGGCTTAAACCCTATTAAAGCTTTGATTTACTCAGCCGTTTTAAATGGCATTGTTGCGCCATTCGTTCTATTCTTTATTGTTCGCATGAGTAGTAATAAAGAGCTGATGGGGCGTTGGAAGAATCGATCCGTGGTAACTTTGGTTGGTTGGTTGGTTGTATTGCTAATGGCAATTTCTGGTATCGCTGCAATAGTTGCGTGGGTCGCTATGTAGAAAGGTGTGAAATGAAGTCCATGAAGTTTTTAAAATTACAGAGTTTAAGACATGAACTTTTGGTATTGCACGAGCGTTTGTTGGAGTACCAACGACAGAAGTTTGAGAAAAAGTATGGCCGAATTAATGCCGGTAGAAAAATGTTCTATCTTGTAACCACTGAGCGCTCCTTTGCCTGGATTGGCGTGTTAACAGAACTAATCGTTGGTGTAGATGGGTTAATCGACTCCAATGCAAGTGACGACAAGAATACCACCGCTTTGTTTAACTATACAAAAAAACTTCTAAGCTTAAACGATAAAACTATATTCAACAAAGAGTACAATAGAGCTGTCCAAAGTGACCCTGAGGTACTAATTGTTCATCACAAAATAACTTCACTGCTTAAAACCCGTAAATAAAAAACCGCTTATGCGGTTTTTTATTTACATCCTTAGTCGACAGCAATTCTTACCAAATTCATTAATTGAATAATTAAAAACAAAGCATAAGCGCAAACTAATAACATTCCTTCCTTTCGAGAAATTTTATTTCCTGACTGAGCGGCGATATAAAAACCTATCAAGCCAACGGTCATTAGAACTGCACTGATGATGAATTCACTTTGTTCGACTAATATTCTACCACTGCTTAATGCCAGCACTCCAAACACTAATGTGTTAGCTACTCCAGAGCCAAGATAGTTCCCGAAAGCAATATCTGTGCGTTTCTTTAACACAGAGCGTATTGCAATAACAATTTCAGGAATGTTGGTACCAATGGAAAGTATGATTAAGCCAAACAGGGAAGTTGGAATATTGATTAAATTAGAGAAGAACACAGTTTCTTCGACTAACATGTGTCCAGCACCAAAAATAAATATCCCACCAATAGTAATTTTTAATAGATCTGTGGTAGTAGCCCGTCTTCTTTGAACAAGGTCTTCTTCCACTTCTTCAATCACTTCTGGCAAGCTAGCTTGCCTTTGACTACGGACAAAATAAGCTAATGTTGCGTAAGCCATGATACAAACTACACCTTCAGTGCGGGTTAAATCGCCATCCACAAGCAATAAGACTGGAATAGCTACTACTAACAAGGCTAGCCCCAAGTTTCGTTTGTGTAAGGTGTTGGTGAGTTTGATGCCGCCGCCAACAATGGCCAACACAGGAATTATTCCAAGTAAGATAGTAAATGATGCACCCACAAGGTTTCCTGCAGAAATTGCTGGCGTGCCATTTAAGAGAGAGTTGGCCATTACCGATAACTCACTAATCGAAGTTAAAAACCCTAATACGAAAAAGGCGACAGTAAATCCTGACTGCTTAAACCTCTTTGCTACATTGTTAATCGATTCTATTAATAGACCGGCGAAATACCAAGTAATTAAAGCTGAGATGCCAAGAACTACCAAGTGAACAAATATATCCATTGACCTTATTTATTTAGTTGAGTGTTAAAGAAGTCTACTGTGCGTTGCATTACAGTTGGCCATGCTTGAGCAAACTCATGACCTTCGCCTGGGTATTGATGGAACATTACTTTCTTTCCTTGTTCTGTGAGTAGGTTATAAGTTGTTTGTGACCAGTCGATTGGTACATCGGCATCGGCGGTACCGTGGTTAATCATAATACTAGCGGTAATTTTGTCGAAGAATGTGCGCGGCGAAACATTGTCCCAAAACTCAGGATTCTGTTCTGGGTTGCCGTGGGTCTGAGTTATCTGTGCCACAACTTCAGGTCTCGATAAAGTCCAACGGTTATAGCTTTCTCTAGCGTCACTAGACACAGGAGCGTAAAGCATATAGGACTTCACTAAATCTGGTTCTATAACCATGATTGCTTGCGCAATACCGCCACCCATAGAGTGTCCAATCATGGCGATACGGTTTGTGTCGGCGTAAGGTAGATTAGCAGCTTTTAGAGCATAAATTGCGTTAATAACATCTTCCACATAACCAAGTCGAATGTTGAGTTCGACACTGTTGTCTTTATCAGATTGAGCGTGGTTGCGGTAGTCTGGATGGATGACAATATA
>JBBSJS010000031.1:0-10094 GCA_038257015.1 Candidatus Doudnaibacteriota bacterium
CCCAAATTGCCATACTTTTGCACAAAAGAGCGTCCGATCCGGCTGTTAAAAGCACTCTGACCATAGGGGGTTGGCAGAGAGTTGAACTCCTGCTGTAGAGCCTCGTCCTTTTCTGTATACTGCACTCTACCTTCTAGCCGCTCCAGCATTTCCAACACCAACTCATTGATTTCTTCTGGGGTGTTATCTACGACTTGAATGCCCCAGGAGTAAAGAAGTTTGCTGTTGAGGTTGAAAAAGAATCGAGCAGCTAGTGCTTCTTCAAAGCTGAGATAGCGATTTTCTACTTCAGACCAAGCGAGCTTGGGAATAAACAGATCCTGACTTTGCACTGAACGTGCTGAAATTGGCCACATATTTGTTAAGGCACAAGGGATTCCAAACACGCAGGGAATACAATTTAGACCTGAATTAGTGCCAAGGTAGAATCGGCAGGAAGTTGACAGAAAAACATCCATCCAATCGCTTTTTGCGTCAGTGTGAGCGTAGTCAATTACCTGTTTCATAGGTGGCAAGGGTTTCATGCTGCGATCGCCCATGCGGATGACCCAGCCACCACGCGCTACGATCGACTCGATCGCTAATGAGTAAGTATCAACATCAGCACTGCGGTGGGTAATCATTCCTTCTGCGCGGAAGCCATCTTCTCGAACGTGGAGACACACAAACCAGGCATTTTTAGGCACGCCGAGGTCTTGCAAGCAGTTCCATCCTCGCTCATAATCTGATGGTGATAAGGTGAGCAGAGGTAGTTTTTTTTCTGCTTCCCACTGTTTCTGAACTGCGGAGAAAGCATAACCTACATCTACCATCTGTCCTTTAGCAATTTTTACATGGTAAAGGGTATATTCCAAACACCGCATCTTCTTTGCTAATGGTAGTAGCCGATTGATCAGGGACGGATCGGTGATAATGTGGAGATAAGGTCGCCAGTAGTTGAGCAAACAAGGATTAATAACTTGTTCGGGAGGCGCTAAAAGAATTGTATGGTATTGAGGTCGCCAGCCCAAAATACCCATTTTAATATAAATATCTATATTGATAGCTAGGTGGCCGATCGCTCCTAACCAAGGCCAATTGGTAAAATATTCTGGCGTGATGAAGCGGATACCCAAATTTCCTAGGGGATGCTTTTCAAGCTGAGAGTTATATATGTCGATCGCTCGTTCCGTCGAGCTGATGGATTCGTGTAATTTGCCGACATCGTAAAAATTCCAGCCCATTTTCATGTGAGCTTCTACTAGCTTGAGGTAAGCTTCTCTCCAATCTGGTTTGAGGGCGATCGCTCTTTGGTAAATCTCAATTGCTTCTTCTAATTTGCCTTGCTGTATCAGTAAGTTTCCGAGGTTGAAAAGCGCCTCTAGCTCTATAGAGGGTTTTTTTTCCTTTTGAAGCCCCTCATCGAGTTCGGCTTGTTCAATCAGTAAGTTGACTAGGTTGATATGTGCTTCTTCTAGGTCAAAGTTGAGGGCGATCGCTTTTTGATAACTCTCAATTGCCTCTATCCGTCGGTTTTTCTGTGTTAGGAGTTTGCCTAATTTGCAGTGAAGTTCAGCATTTTCTGGTGCGAGGTTAATGGCGTTGCGGGTTGTGGCGATCGCAACTTCAAGCTGCTGCTGTTTGGTCAGGGTTTCTGCTAAATTACGGTAAGAATCCTTAACTGATGGGTTGAGCTTAATCGCCTGAAGGTAAAAGCTCTCAGCTTCATCCCACCGCTGCTGTTTTACCAAGGCTTCCGCAGCTTGACAGTAGAAGGCTGCTGCTTCTTGGCTACGGCCCTGTTTGCATAGGGCTTCCCCTAAGCTGCTGTAAAATCTATAAAAATCTGGGGAAAGCTCAATGGCGCGGCGGTAGGAGGCGATCGCATCTTCCCACCGATTCAGTTTTGCCAAGGCTTCCCCTAAATGGTAATAAGACCAAACCGAGTTAGGGTTTAGTTGAATAGCGCGATCGTAGGAAGTAACTGCTTCATCCCACCGACCGAGTTTAGCTAACGTTTCCCCCAAGTTGTAGTGAGACAAATAAAAATTGGGGTTTAGCTCAATGGCTTGGCGGTAGGAGGCGATCGCGTCTTCTAGTTTCCCTTCCTGCCTAAGTTTGTTGGCTGTTTGAAAATAACTTTCTGTCATCACTTACCAAACTATCCTCTATTGCTTCTGGCAATGAACCTTTCATTAATCCATCCAGAATACAATGACAGATGCACAAATGGGTAATTTCTGCAAATCCATAGGCCATCGTCGGGACATAAAAGTTGATGTCCCCTAATTGACGCAGGGGGTTATCTGGCTGAAAAGCTGAAAGGGTGATAACATGACAGCCCATTTTAGCCGCTTGATTAGCCCCAGCTAGGATATTAGCTGATTTTCCAGAACTGCTAATGGCAAATACGATATCTCCCGCTTGGGCAAAGGTAGCAATGGGTTTACTGAAAACTTGTTCGTAGCCGAAATCGTTGCTGATGCAGGTGAGGAGGGCACCGTCGTTGAAAGCCATCGCCGGAAAGCCTCCATTCCGCCAGTAATCTATTGCTTGGTGACTTGCTACTGCTGCACTGCCACCATTGCCAATAAAAATTACTTTTTTCTGTTGCTGGCTTTGTTGAGAAACTAAAGCTGCCGCCCGACTAATTGCTTCGGGAAAGGTGAGGGGCCCAGATGATTTGTCAGTCGCTTCAAAGCTTTCGCTTAAAGTTGCAAGTTGACGGAAGTAGTCGGTGGCAAAAGGGAGTTGTGAGGGTAATGTTTGCATGAGTTAAATTTTTAGCTTTTGTTTTCAATTAATGAGGAATTACCCAAGTTACATTTTTAGTGTTGAACTCCTGCCAAGCTGCGGTAAGTTCAGGAGACGCGATCGCCTCTACGACTTGTGGTAACCAGAGTCGAATTTTAGGAATAAGAGGCACTTGAATTAATTGCTCAAATGCAAACAGTCCGAGGGCTTGCCCTTCTGTCAATTTTAATTGACTAACATTCACTGTTAAGGGGGTAATAAAGATATATGTTATCAGCAATCGGTCTAGTTCTTCCCATGTCAGCACATATTTAATTTCCTCTGGTGTCCAGGTTAGCTCTTCTTCGAGTTCTCGCCGGATAGCTTCGGCTGGGGTTTCTCCAGGATCGACAGAACCGCCAAATAAACCCCAATAATTGGGGTAAATTATATCTGGTATGTTGTCTCGGTGTTGCAGCAACAGGCGATGACCCTGGTAGATGAAGGCATGGGAAACTTGACGGAGTTCTGACACCATAAAAGCTAGTTTTTCCCCAAATGTTCAAACCATTCTTTTGTGGCTTCCTGAATCGAATCAGGTGTCCAAACGGGTGCTTCTCGCCACAGGTCGATATTTGCCAACATCTGAGCGACACCTTCTGGGAAAGGAACTTTTGGCTCCCATTTCAGGAGAGTTTGGGCCTTGGTGATGTCTCCCCAAGTGCAGTCTGGTTCTCCGGGACGTTTGGGGATGTGGACGATAGGGCCGCCTAATAGTTCCACTAATGTTAGGACACTTTGGGGGTTGCCGGATCCGATGTTGATGATTTCACCCGTTACATCCGATGCTGCTGCGGTGACAAAGGCTTCTACTACATCGCTGACGAAGGTGAAGTCTCTGGTTTGGGTGCCGTCTCCGACGAGGGTGAATGGTTTTCCTGCTAATTTTTGAGCTAAAAAGACTCCAAAAACAGCACCGTAAGCTCCTGTGGTTCTGGAACGCGGCCCATAGACGTTAAACAGTCGCAACGAGATAGCTGGGAGTTTGTACACTTTTGCCCAGTGCATGACCATTTGCTCGCCTAAATATTTGGTCAGGCCGTAGGGGTGTTCGGGAGCGCAGGGATAGGTTTCGGGTGTGGGATATTGGTCGGGGATGCCGTAGCAGGTGGAAGATGCTGTGTAGAGGAACCGCTGGATTTTGGCGTGGCGGCAAGCGTCTAGCAGGGCAAAGGTTCCGTGGACGTTGGAGTGGTAGTATTGGCTGGGGTTTTGAATGGAGGGCACGAGGTCGGCCATGCCTGCTAGGTGGAATACCCAGTCTATTCCTTCTAGGGTTGAGGGTGCGATCGTGGCTACGTCTTGCTCAATAAAGTTAAAGTTTTTGTAGGTTTTGGCTTGTTCTAAGTTGGCGAGGCGGCCTACAATTAGGCTATCGAGGCCTGTGACGGTGTGACCGAGGGCTAAGAGGCGATCGCACAGGTGGCTACCGATGAAGCCGGCGGCTCCGGTTACTAAACAGCGTTTGGGGTTACTCAATTATGTCCTCCATCAATTACCAAAATAAACTTCAATTAACAGGAAATACTTACAGGACTTACGTATTGTAACGATAAACCAAGGGTTTGAGATTGCTTCGGAAGCCTCGCAATGACAGAAAATCGTAGTCAGTGCGTAAGTCCTAACTTAGCTAATATTTTGAGCAGGTTTCTGCCTATCTGGAAACCGCATCAAAAATTTTCTCTAAATCATTTTCATGCTTTTCTGAATTAATTATATCGCGATTCTTGTAATTTTCAAATAACTCAAACATTTTGTCTAGTGCATTTCTTTCATCGGCTGAATGGAAGAGTATTATATTCGCCCATGATTGTCTTGTTTTAACTGGATATATCGAGCGAATCCATTGCAAAAAATCCTCAAACTCTTTCTCTTCCTGAGTTTTTTGTAACCCCATTTCAAGGCGAGCAAAGCCATATCCGTGATAGAATGATTGGAAATCAAAAATTGAGTGTTTTGCTAAGTACATAGTAGGTCTCTTTTTGATTTCTTGTAAAAGAGCGTAAAAATCCAGCATATAAACTCCTTTGGAAAATAGGTGTTTCTTTACCTACAGGACTTACGCAAAAAGAACATATTTTTGTCATTGCGAAGCATCCGAAGCAATCCCAAACCCTTGCTACGCCGTTACAATGCGTAAGTCCTGACCTGGTTTATTTTATTGTAGCATAGACCAAGCTAGAACGGCTCGTCTTGAACAAGATTAAGTTGATTTCCTGAACAGACTACTAAATCATTTAGCCATTGTTCTAAAGATTTTCCTTGAGGATAAATATTATCAAAAACCATTTGCTCCTTGTTGATTTCAATGACGATAGCTTCGTGAAAACCATTGGTGGCAATTTGCTGATTTGTCCCATCATCCCAGATTAATCCTAATACACCATTCCTTCCATTAGTCTCTAGTCTGATATGTCTTCCAACCATGTTTCTTAGACTCATCTCTGTTTTAACTAGATGGGCGCATTGTTCGCAAGTGCCTATCTTGTCTAACTGGAGACTTGTTATGAGTGTATTTATAAAGCTTTCAGTTGCTCCTTGTACTACAGATGTAAGGATAATGCTAATCAATCCGCCGGAAACTAGGAACTCTAAAGCGAGTAGAGTATTCCACTCCATACTAGCAAGGGAGCGATATTCCTTGCTCGGACATTCCCACTACGACTAAATCAATATCAGATTTGTCATGCCAAGGGCAATCGCTAACTAGGGTTAATGGAATAAGCAGGCGATCGCACAAGTGGCTACCGATGAAGCCAGCAGCGCCTGTTACTAAGCAGTGTTTAGAATTAGTCAATTGCTCTCTCTATGTGTAGGGTTGACTCAGGATAAAATTGCAATCTTTACAGGTAGAATATAGCTTCTGCATTTTGAGGCTAATATTCTTACCTGTCTCATAAGTGAATGGCATCAATATATCACAGCTTTCTGCTATGTCTTTCGGGTTTACTATTGGAATATTACTGATGTGATGTCCTATTCTTTCGTTGTCTTCATCTATAAAAAGACTTGGGGGCGTTGACAACTGACTATAAATCCAAATTCCTGATATCCCTGTTCCAAAAATAGCATATCTGCGATTGTAAGTAACTTTTTCAAACTCTTTTAATGTTTTTCCTAACCATTCAAAATAGCTATCCGATCTCACGCTTTCTGAATCACAATCACTCTCGCTTGGCTCACAACCATTAGTTTCACGTTTTAGCAATAATGTAATACAGTTATGAGTCCATTTAGCTCCATCCAGAACTTTTACTAATCCAGTAGCTTTACTCAGCTTAAGCAGACCAGACTTTGTGAAATGTGAGCAATGATCTATAACAGCTAAATCAAATGGCATTGTGTGAATATTAGGAACTTGTATCAGAAACAAACCATCCTCCGTAAGGTAATCCATTATTTGATTTAAAAAATCTCTTGGTTCTGCTATATGCTCAAGGCTGTGCCACAGAATAATTAGGTCAAATTTCTGAACTGGTATATCTTTAAAATTACCCACATAAAAATCTTCAACGCCTGATATCTTTAACACATCTTCTTTGAATTTGTCGTGAATATCAAATGCAAATAATTTCCAGTTTTTCAATAGTTGACTAGCGGATTTCAAAGCTGTTCCATTGCCTGTGCCAATATCTAGTAACTTCCCGGATTCTGGCAACAAAGAAATACATTGCTCCAAAGCATGATAACTTCTCGTTCTAGGACTTGCATCTTCTGGAAAAATAAGCTGTTCATCTCCTCTTGAGATATTATACGCATCATATTGATTGTACATGGAATCAATAAAAGAGCCTTCTGTCTGGGAATATTTTTTTTGTAGGTGATTGCAATTTTGACAATGATATATTTTGGCTGGCAAAGAGCAAAAATTTGGTTCTGACGTTATTGAGACTGGCTGAAGACCTATCAGTCCTAATTCCTTTACCCGATCGCTCCCGCAAAGATTGCAATTCATAAAATGTAGTTTTTCCTAATTTACCTGTGTAATTAGCGAAGTTTTTCTGGTGATTAATTTTAAGAACAAATAAAAAATAATCAAGATGACTCCGCCGAAAGCACAATTAACTTTCTATCTGTGCATCTTAACGTGAACGCACCCCAACACCCATCGCTATCAGGTAGTGAGCCATTGGATAATAGCCTGTGTGAATGACTTCATCGTTCATTGAAAACATGAAGACATTATGAAAGTATTCCTGCATGGTGGCTTTGAGAGTATCACCCGATTTTAAATTAATGTGACCCTCCTGACTCCACTTTGAGGCATAGGGGGATGCAGTTATATTGGGAGTACCAACGATAAAAATTCCATTTGGTTCCAACACACTACAAACTTTTTCCCAGAATAGATGTTCTTTCTCCGGCAAAAGATGTTCTATCATGTCAAGCGAATAGGCTGCATCATAGCTGCCCTCAAGCTCGTTTTCAGTGATATCTACTACCGAAAAAGTACAATTCAATCCTTCTGTTCTAGCGTGTTGAGTTGCCCATTCTATATACAGTGGATCGAAATCGACTCCATGTACAAATTCTACAGTTTGTAGGAGTACACGCACCCCAAATCCATCGCTACATCCCACTTCCAAAACTCTGGATTTACCAGTTAACATTTTTGAGCAAAATTTATATCTTGCCAAAAAGAATGTCAAGCGTCTGGGATCTGAACGCCAAGTGTGACTAGCACTCGGCCCCATTTGTACAGAACCTTTTTCTTGTAAAGTATCAAATTGTATTTGATACTGTGGTTCTTTTGTTTGTTTCTGTTCGCTCACCAGGAACCTCCATCAATAGGTAGTACAGAACCGGAAAAAAAAGATGCTTTAGGAGAACACAAGAAAACTATAAAGTCACTAATTTCGTTGAGCGTAGCAAATCGCTGGATTGCGATTCTTTGCTCTAGGTAGGTAGCTACCATTTCTGGTTTTTCTTGAGTTTGTTTGTCCCAGTGGCTGCCCGGATAGCGAATAGCTCCTGGCATCACTGCTGTTAATACTACTCCATCAGGTGCTACTGTAGCTCCTAAGTTTTTGGTATAGGCATTTAAAGCAGCTTTAACAGCACAGTAGGCAACAGCACCTCTACTTAGAGTAGCAGCTATCGAGGAAATATGCACAACTCGTCCCCACTTTCTTTCCTGCATAGCCGGAATTAGGTGACCATTTAATTCAGCGGCAATTTCAAAGTTTAACCTCCAAACGGAACGCCATTCGTCAACGGTACAAAATGAATTTCTAATTCCTAATGTTCCTCCTAAGTTGTGGATCAGAATGTCGATTTGTTTGCCTTGGGACTGGATATCTTGAGCCAATTGGGTTGGGGCATTATCTGGTACTAGGTCTTTAACCATCCCCCAGTGACCTTTTGTTGTCCCTCCCATTTCTTCTACTAAAGTAATAATATCAGCTTTAGTACGGGCTACAACTCCTACTTGTGCGCTTTCTTGTGCCAAAGTAAGGGCGATGGCTCTTCCCAGTCCGCGACTTGCACCTACTACTAAAGC
The DNA here is from genome assembly GCA_038257015.1 of Candidatus Doudnaibacteriota bacterium. Taxonomy (GTDB): domain Bacteria; phylum Patescibacteriota; class Doudnabacteria; order UBA920; family UBA920; genus UBA920. Next base: position 8,273 of record JBBSJS010000031.1, read on the forward strand.
CGATTTTCCTTTTAGTTCTAAATTCATAAAACGTCTGCTGATTCTTTTTATTGGTACGATAATCTATATATTTAAGAGCTTCTAAACACCGTGTAAATTTGTTCAGCTACATGATTGATTTTTTTTTCTGCTTTTTGCCAATCCTCTGAAAAATCATCTGTGTGTATCTTCAGTGTGTATTTCTGAAAACAATATTGATGAAAAGAGTCTGTAGCAGATTTCATCCATTCAGCGATTTTGGTAACATCTGTAGATTCAGAAGGTAAAATATGTTCAGCAAATATATTACCGCTACTTAGTTCACAAGCATATATTTCATCCGAATCTTGCACTACATATATTTCATCTTGATTAGGACAGGCTAAAGAAATATATTCTCCATCTATAGTAGGTGTAGGTAATATATCCTTCTTTACAGGATTGACCATTAAAGGATGAATATGAAAATGTTTGGCAAGTATTCCCTGATTACCAACAGGCCAAAGAACGACTGATGGCCAGATTGTCCTACTGCCAAGTGTTCCCCAAAAAAGAGATTTAGTAGTTGGATGTAAGTGTTCTAAAAATAATTTTACTAATTCACGACAAGATATAGATATACAGGTATCATTGTTAGGATTAAATAATTCCAAAAAAGATGGCACTATAGTTTCTTTAACAGTCCGGTATGCACCAATCATTACGGTTCGTTTCCCTTGATTAGCTAAATTTAATAAGGTTTGGAATGAGCCATCACCCCATATTGTATCAGGAGATAGAAAAACCAAAGCACAGTCATTTTGATTGGCTTCTAAAATAGCGTGTTGATGGCAATAGTTCATAGCTTTATGCTTATAGTTTTTCAAACAATATTCAGACAAATTAAAGATTTTAATTTTCGTTTTAATTATCTTTGACATAGCTAAATATACAGGGTGATTAGTAATTATTTTAGCATCATTAGGAGTGGTATATATTTTATATACAGAATTATCAACATCTTCAAAAGACTTGAGGTTTCTTGGTGAAAGTTGACTGGGAAGACAAACATCAAGAAACAATTTAGTGTAACTTTCTCCCCAGACAACATTAATAAAGTGAAATCCGCCAAACATATTTGTCATAACAAATTAATCTCCTTAATAATAAGATACACTGTGATAGGCATTTTCAAATTCATTAAAAATTTCATTGCGAGCTTGATCAGATTCTTTTTTTACTTTTTCCCATTTGGGAATTATATCATTGGCATGATGCAGAATTGTATGATTTTTAAAACAATATCTGTGAAATGAATCGGTAGCTCTAGTCATCCACTCAGCAACATCTTGGTAATCTGTTGTACCTTCAGGTCGTATATGTTCAGGATAAAGTTCTGACTTACTTAGTTCTGAGTAATAAATTTCATCAGAGTCTTTTACTACATACACATCATCTTCTAAATTGGGACAAACTAGAGAAACATATTTTCCATCTATTGTAGGATAGGGTAATATATCTTTTCTGGACGGAATAATCATCAAGGGGTGAGCATGGAAACTTTTAGCAATTATTCCCTCATCTCCCACAGACCAAAATAGCATAGATGGATGCCAAGATTGACACCCATTTTCCCCCCAAAATAATACTTTAGTAGTTGGGTGTAAGTGTTTTAAAGATAATTTGACTAATTCACGAGGGGAAGCAGATATAGTAAGACCACCATGAGGGTTAAATAATTTCATAAATTGGGGGACAAAAGTTTCTTTGGCTATCCGATATGTACAAAGCATTATCGCTCTTTTTCCCTTATTGCTTATTTTTATAAGATTTTCAAATGAGCCATCGGCATAAGCTCCATCAG
>JBBSJS010000032.1:0-10047 GCA_038257015.1 Candidatus Doudnaibacteriota bacterium
AAAACAAATAGCTTTGTAATTTTTTTAACAAGTACCGTCCGATTAAAACAAACAGGGTGCTAAACAACCAAGTTGCTAAAATTATGAATCTGGATGGAAATAAAGTTTGATTAAAAAAGAAAAGTATCACCACAACCAACAACACCAAAGATGTGCCCATGAAAATTCTGCCAAATTCTGAAATAAATCGGCGGGTTCCACTTAAATTGTAAAGGCCCAGGATGGCAAACGCTAAAATTAGGACAGGTGCAGTTTTGCCAAGCAAAAATAAGTATTCGACCAAGGATAAGTCGTAATAAATCTCACCTACCCAGTTTAGAGTTTCCAGATGCCAGTCAGTGGCTTGAATTCTTAAGTTAAATGCTATTACCCCTGCTATTAGCAAGGAGATAATGTCGATTGGGATTGATGAGAGGTTGAAAACTATTTCAGACTTTTTCATATCACTAATTATACCAGTATTTACAGTACTAATCTATTGACAAAAGAGCTTTCGTGTGGCATTATTTGAAAGCTTTAAGGAAGTCGCACAGTTACCACTATCACACCTTTTGGTTTTATAGTGGAGGAAAGTCCGGACACTTAGTTGAAAGTATCATATGAGCTTTTAACACTGGTAGCGGGTAACACCCGTCGGGAGTGATCCTAGAGATGCGAACAGTGACGCCCGAGCAGAAATGCAGAGGCATCCATGTCATTCCCGCGCAAGCGGGAATCCAGGATGAACCGCTATGGCAACATAGCGGGTGAAACGGCTAAATTCTTACCTGAGTGCAATGCCAAATTTGGTAGGCAGCACGAGCCGTCTGGCAACAGACGGCCTAGATAGATTACTGTGTAGAAACAGAATCCGGCTTACGAACTTGCTTGAAGCAAAACAAAAACACACAAACCTTTTGGCATCCTGAGCTTAGCGAAGGATCTCAATATTGTGTGTTTTTGTTTGGAAATTTATAAATAATAGGAGGAAACAAAAATGAACGAAGCAAAGAAGAAAATCCTGCAGTATTTGCAGGAAGCTAGGGATAAATTTAATTTCCCAGAAGATAGTCGTTACATTCTTTTGGATGTGATTGACGGATGTAATGACTCTTCGGTTTTAAGTGATAAACAACTTGAATTCGTCACCCAGCACTCAAACGCTGTGGCTAACGCTATCAAGTGTTTGGAATCTGATGAGAAAACTTACAGAATAAAAATGGCAAGCATTGCGCTCGCCACGTACATTAACTCTTGTAGTTAAGTAAATACGAAGTTAAATAGGAGGATATTATGGAAAAAGGGTCTAAATCATCTTTACTAACTGTTGAGAGGGTTACTAAAGAAATTAGTGTTGAGGTACAAGCTACTGAACCTGAAAAGTCTCGCATAGAACAAGCAATAGAGATGCTGGTACAAATGACTAACTTACTTAAAAAATACCGCAAAGACGGTTACAATCTTGATGATGAAATTCACAAATGTATGAGCATTACAACCACCGGGGGCAATCGAATGATCACAGCCAAGATCAGTGGTTCTTTCGGAAGTTAGCTAGCAACTACTTTCCTAATCGTCTCTCTCGGCGCTCGTAATCAACGAGCGCTTTTTTCATTTCTAAATTGCTAAAATCTGGCCAAAGTTTATCAGTAAAATAAAACTGACTATGAGCTGTGTGCCACATCATAAATCCAGCCGACCAATGAGGTTCACCACCTGTACGAATAACTAAATCAACTTCAGGCAAACTTTTTGTCCAAAGCGATGAATGTAAAATTTCTTTGGTGACTTTTTTTCCCGAGGTTACCAATCTGTTTACTGTATCGATCATTTCTCTTTGACCATCATAAACAAACAAAATAGTAAGGACTTTTTTTGTAAACTTTGAAGTTTTGGTTTCTAAATCTTCTACGGCACTTATCAATTTTGAATCGTTTATAACATCACGCCACTCGCCTAAAATTTGAAAACGAGTTTTATTTTTTAAACAGCGTTCTAAGAATTCCGGTTTAGCGACTTCTTTTCTCAAGATATCTATTAGAAATTTTACTTCGAGTTTGGAGCGTTTCTTAAAGTTATCATATGAAGCTGCCCAGAAAGTGATATAGTTTACACCGACTTCATTGGCATAATCAGCAATTTCCCAAAAGCGCTTAGTGCCTTCTAAATGTCCGTGCAAACGATTAAGTTTATTAGTTTCAGCCCAGCGACGATTGCCGTCAGGAATAATTGCGATGTGATTAGGTATGCTCATAGTACGGTATTTGCTTCAAAAAACTATAAAAATTAACTTAAGTAACCCTGAGATTATATCAGACAATAAAGGTTAAGAAAATAAGCTATACTGTATAAACTATGGATAACCAAGTGATAAAAATTTACAAAAAAGTCGGAGAAACTCCTCTGGAAGCTTTAACAAATTACCGAAACCAGCATCCTGAACTAACCAACAGTTCTCTTACCTATGCTGGACGGCTTGATCCTATGGCGGAAGGATTGCTTTTAGTAATTAAAGATGAAGAAATTGTTAATAAGGACAAGTATCTTCATCTAGGCAAGCGTTATGAAGCCGAAATTTTACTCGGAATGAGTTCGGATACGCATGATATTTTAGGTCTGGCTGACAAAACCAATGACAACCAAATAATTCAAGAGGAAAATATCCGACAAGTACTTGGATCTTTTCAAGGAAAACGATCTTGGCCATTGCCATCCTACTCTTCTAAACCTGTGAAGGGCAAACCGTTGTTCCAATGGTCCCGTGAAGGAAGAATTTCAGAAATTGAAATACCAACACAAAACTTTGAGATTTCTGAAATTAAATTAAATTCAGCTGAACTAATCTCTTGGGAAAAAGTGTATGAATATATAACTACGACCATCGACAAAGTAGAAGGTGATTTTAGGCAACAACAAATCTTACAACAATGGGAAGATATTAATACCAATGTAAATAGTGAGCTATTCCTACAGCTTATTAAAATCAGTGTGCATTGCAGTAGCGGTACTTATGTTCGTTCTATTGCGTCAAAACTCGGAGAAGAACTTAACTCACAAGCTTTGTTGTTCAAATTAAAAAGAACCCAAATCGGGTCCTTTACTGTCTAGTTCTTTACCGCTAACAGCTCTTTTACTTTTGAGGCCAATACCATATACCTTTTGGCTGTCTCTGCAATCTCAGCTTTTTCAGAGTTTAGAATTTCATCTCTAGTAACTGCCAGCCCGTGATTGAAATTAACTTCACCCTCAAACTGTTCTCTGGAAAAATCTTGCTCTGTCCCATCGGGAAGTAAGTTCCACATATGATTATTCTCAGTGTCGTAGATTATATCACCACCGAATAAATCGTTCACCACTAAAGCCGTCACTGTGCACTGCCCTAATGCTTTGTTGTCTATAGACCATTTGGGTCTGGACTTTGGACTTGCTGTTTCTAAACTCCAAGCTTTGCTGAGAACTCTTGTAAGTTTATCAATATCATTTTCTGTAATTTGGCTTGAAGGTTCGTGGTAGTTATTCATAAATTAGTTAGCTTTTTTAGCAACAGTCGTATCTCCAAAAACTTCAATTATAGTCCAGCGAGAAGGATCATTTAGTTCCGAGAAAAATTGATCACTTGTTCTACTTCCCAAATGGTTATTTGCTACAGTAAGTATTCCTGTGGGTTTTAGCAGGCGGTGGTAATTGGGCAAGTATTCGTAGTGAATACCATAACCATCAAAGAATATAAAATCGTAAGCTTTGTTCAGAATTGGCAACAAGCTTTCGGCTGTGCCTTGAATTGGGTTTATACGAGTATTAACGTCGTGGTCGTGGAAATGTTGCTTGGCAGTCTCAATGTGTGCATCGTCTTTATCTATGGTGTCGATATGGCTGCCTGGGTGAGTCAACGCCATTACCAAAGTACTAAAACCCGCTCCTGTGCCTATTTCCAGCACTTGCATCGGCTTATATGTGTGCACTAGCCTAGAAAGATCGCCGCCAAATTGATAAGGATTAGCGCTACATTGGTGATTTTCCTTATGAGTAAGGGCAATTTCTAATAAATCTTGTAGTTTTGTTTCATTTAACATAATCGGTTTGATGTTATATGATTTAGTTACTTCAAGTCTATAATTAATTACGATATGAATCAAGGTAGGATAACTTTTGATGAGGTTTTCAAAATCTGGCTCGAGACTGAAATAGAGAGCCAACAACATAATAATATTTTAACAGTGGCAAAAGAAAAAGGTTTTAATTCCATTTCTGAATGGCGATTGAACACAGCACTCAGGCTTGGCTTAGACAAAAAGTCTTGGAGACTAGAAGAAATTGAAACACCTAACGAAGCTTTACCGCAAATAATTGTTGGGCCATTAAAAGGTTGGTCACAATTCTTTGAAAATAAATTAGAAACTAGTTTCAAAGATGCTTTAGAAATTCCAGACTTCTACAAATGGTGTCGAACTCACGATAGGATTTTACCTATCGTCGCCCACTTCCCTGCTACTACAACTTTAATATTGCTACAAAAGCCAGATGAAAATTTTATCGCAATTGCAGGCGGTCATAGAATATGTGCGACCGCTTTTGCCGAGAAAATTGACGATCCAATTGATTTTACCCATAGAAAAGTTTTTGCATGCATCGCTGAGGTAACTGAAGATGAATTAACTAACTTACAAGATTTTCTAGCAAAAGGTACCGACAAATAAGATTTAAAAAACTCTAACCACTACAAGGTCAGAGTTTTTTCTTTACGACTTGCCACGATTCCCCAAATTAATCCGAACACCATTGAAGCGATTCCTGAGATGTAGAATATCCACGATATTGTTGCGGTGTACTTAAACCATCCTAGGATGAATAAAATCTGGTTCCAATCGTGGGTGTCTGGATCGCCGGTGATTAAAGGTAATTCTCTTGTTAGTGCGTCACCGGAATATAGGGAAATGTTAAATAGATTAATAGCCAACCAATAGAAAATCAAGCTCGCTGAAAAAGTTTGATTTTTAAAATAGAAATACGTAATCAGGACAAGAGGAATAAGTATTTGAAAAATAGTTCCACCTAACAGCATGACTAGTTCTCCGAATCCCCACATTAGCACATGTCCTGCTTCGTGAAAAAGTAAATTTATATTATCGATAAAATGCCAATCTGTGAAAGTGGCAAGATAGTAAAGACAATATACAAAACCTAAAATAGTAACGACAAGTTTCCAGTTGTTCATATTTTAATTTACTAAATTTAAAACATCATCCAAAGTCTTTAAACTATAGTCCATTGAAGAAAAGTCCTGGTGAGAAGTGTACTTTGAGGGAATAATCGCAACCTTCAGTCCCGCAGATTTAGCTGATAGTAATCCTGGTCTACTATCCTCTACCACTAAGATTTCTTCTTTTGGATATGCGAATTTTTCAATCGCTAAGAGATACGGTTCTGGGTGAGGTTTTGTTTCAGTGACGTCATTTGAAGTTACGATAATATTGAAAACATCTTCAAGTTCAAACTTTCCGATAAATTTATCTACCGTGGATTTACTACTTGTTGTAACTAACCCTAGTTTAAATCCTTTCTCAGTAAGCTTTTGACATAAACTTTTTACATCACCCCTTAGAGTAACCCAAGAATCCCAAAGCTCATGAAAAAACTTTTTAAAAGAAGTGGTCAGCTCATCAACTTCACTTGCTTTATGCTCGCGACTTTCTAAAAGCTTAGGAATAAAATCTGAAGGATGAATCCCAGCTATACTAAGAATTTCTTCATCAGTAATAACGTGGCCGCATTCCATGAAAGCTAACCTAATAGCCTCATTGCAGATATGTTGAGTCTCAATCAGCGTACCGTCTAAGTCAAATATAATTACTTTAAACATAGTTAAAGAATAGCAAAAAACCGCCTCTTCGGCGATTTTTTGTTTGTATAAACTTAATTTGTAAGTGGTTTTAAGAGTCTGATTATCATGAATTCAGGAATTTTCATAAGTTTGTCGTAGTCCTTTTGAGAAATCTCCTTCATTTCCTGCAATGGCATCGGTTCGATAAATCTCTCTAACAAAAAACCTGACTCCAGTCTTCTATGTAATGTATCGCTAAACTAGAATAGGCGAAATCAAATTGTTCATCAGTAAAGCCCAATTCTTCCATATCCATTTGCTTGAAGATGCAGCCCGGGTAACTACTTGATGCAATCCTGATAAGATTTTTAGAAATATCAATTCCTACAGACTCGCTAGCTCCAAGGTTTTTTAGCTAATTACTATCCTCTCCACTACCACACCCTAAACTAATAACTTGTTTGTCTTTGATATCAGGGATAGCTTGATACATCGCTGGCTTCTCGTACAAGGAATGATAAATAGAGTCTTTTGGGTCTCGTACATGCTTAGTATAACCTTCGGCGTTCTCTTCGTACCATGAAATTGATTTGTAATCTGTTGACATGGTTAAAGCATAACAAAAAACCGCCCCTTCGGCGATTTTTATATGTGACAGAGAATGTGGATGGAAGTGGGAAACCAAATCGCACTGATACTTGACTAAAAATGTAACTTATACTATAGTATTGTGTTCGAGTGAGAAATTTATGGAGGTATTATGCTAAAAAAAGAAGATTTGAAAGTGGGCTTATTAATCTGGTGGAGTGCAGAACGCTACATGAGAGGATGGAGCTGCCCTGCAATTGTTACTGAGGCTTCTGATAAGTCATTCAAAGTGAGGAGCCTTGATGACTTTAAGGAAACTGATGATCTTCGTATGGAAGATGATCCTGAAGGTTTACCGTACAAAGACGAATCTAGCAGAAAGGAGATGAGAATTTGTACAATGGACGAAGTAAAGGAGTACTTCAAAAAATCTATGCGTGTGATGGAAGACAAAGTTACGGAAAACCAGAGAGCATTAACAGATGCACAGTCTAATTTAACTGAGTACCAAGAAAGAGTTAAGGATTTTTTACTCTAATAGGTACCTAACTTACGAAAACCGCTGAAATATATTAGCGGTTTTTTAATTACTTAGAGATTGTGGACTAAAGTAAGGTGAATTATGAATTCACAATATTCTCAATAATTTCCTTGTTGAAAATCTCAAATGGATTAGGGTATCTGTCTAGCGCTCTTATTACTAAATACAAATCCAATTTGTCTCTGTTAGTATTAATAAAATCTTCTCCGTACCCTTTCATAAAAGCTTTAAGCAACACTATGTCTTTAGAATTACTTTCTTTGTCAGTTTCTACATAAACCCCATTAGGGAAATGCGTCATGATTATAGTTAAATCATACAGCGGGTCACCAGCAAATAATTCTGAGCTTTTATCATACAGGACCACTTCACCATTTTTAATTAGTGTATTGCCGTCATGTAGGTCACCATGGATTAGGGTTATATCTGATGGTTCAATATCTAATCGTGGATAGGCGTAGTTTTTAATCTTATCTAACAAATTAACATCCAAACCGTTTTCGTCTTCAAGTTGATCGGTAATAGCTTTGTCGAGTACATCTTTAAGATGCTTTTTCCAGTTCAGAATCTCTTTTTGGTTCTCAGAATTAACTTTAAAAGGTTCATCATATTTGATGTTATGCAAATCCCTCACAGCCCTTCCCCATCTTTCCACATCAACCACGCTTTCCCACTCTATACCTTTCGAATTTGGAATATACTCTAACAATAATTGATTGTCTTGCAAATGAGGGCTGTCGAATACTTTCAAAGAAGGCAAGTTATGATCATTTAGGGTTTTCAGAAAATCTTTTTCATTCCAAATATCTTCATTGTCCGCAGTCTTAAAAATATACTGAACATTATCAACCTCGATTAGTTTCACAAAAGAACTGTGCCCGTTCAATTCCTTAACTAACCTAGCCTCGTTTGGGTCAAAACTTGTCATAAAATCATTATGGAGTGCTTCAAATTTCATGCAATTATCATAACAAACATATCACCATTACTCCAAAAACCATACCTAAAGAAAAAACACCCAGCTTTCACTGAGTGTTTTTGTGGCAGAGATTGTGGACGGAAGTGGGAACTATTTTGATTGAGAATATTCCGTGATAAAGATTCTATTTTCATACTCTGGTAGTAAAACTAGTTCGAACTCCGAACCCACTTCATCAAGTTTACCTTTGTATTTTTCATGGTAGTGAGGAATGAGTCTGATTGGGAGCAATCCTAGTCCCTCCATAGCTTTGTCTGCATTTGGACTATAGCAATACTTAGCCAAGACATTTGCTCCTGCAGATTCGCCAGCTACTACTTTACCTTTTAAGTAATTAACTAATTCAGGGAAACGGTTAAGTACTTCTAGCAATTTTATATTTTTACCTCCAACGAAATATACTATATCGGCTTTTTTGATTTGCGAGATGAAATCTTGCTCATTTGCAATTTCAAATGAAAGTTTTTGAGCTTTAGTAACTTGCTTAAACTCTGATGCAATCCTTTCTTTCTTGGGTACAAATCTTTCATATTCATTTGCAAATAACACCAATAATACACTTGAAGACTCTGGAGCATCTTTCAGTATTTCTAGGTAAAATTCATCATTGTTGTTTTCTGTATTATTTATGTTAAAACCACCGTTTAAAATATATTTTATATTCATCCATATATTATACACCAGTTCAACTCGCACGACTCAAAAACAAAAACACCCAGCTTTCACTGAGTGTTTTTGTGGCAGGGGCGGTAGGAATCGAACCTACGCAAATGGTTTTGGAGACCATTGTACTACCATTATACGACGCCCCCATATAGCAAAAGAATCAAGATTGTTTTGGGATTCCAATTACAGCTCTTGATTCAGTTACTACTTAGTTTCTTTGTGGCCTGTCATTTTGCGACAAGTCTTGCAAAACTTTTTCAGCTCCAAGCGAGCCTGAGTATTCTTTTTATTCTTTCTAGAAGTATAATTTAAGTTATGACAATCAGTACATTCTAGATCGATTCTGTGTTCTTGCGACATTGATTCTATTCTGATTAATTACGAATCTTTCCAAAAGAAAGATTCTGGAGCCGGCTGTCGGACTCGAACCGACCACCTACGGTTTACAAAACCGTTGCTCTACCGGATGAGCTAAGCCGGCCTGGCTTATTTATTTCTTTGACTTCCGCTTCAGCAAAGCCGAACCGGTCTCGTTAAATGTTTTATAGTTACCAGCTATTAATTAACCGCGCTCTGCGCTAGGCGGATGAGCTAAGCCGGCCTGACCCCATTGATATATATCAAATTTAACTTCTGAATTCTAACACTTTTATATTGAAAAGTCCAGTAATTTTTGCTATAATTTGTGGGTAAATATTACAAACATTCCTAAAGGAGAAAAGAATGCGAATCCGACTCTACCAGCTATAAAACAGGGCAAGTCGGGCAATCACAAAAAGCAAGAAATTGCTTTTTAATTTTGTCTAAATAAAACAACCAAGACTGTACACACCCCGCGCTAAATGAAGATTAAATAAAAACCTCACAACAGTGAAGTTTTTATTATGGTGGCCCGTTTCGAGATACTTCTCGAACTAAATTGGCTCTGTTAAGCGCACTTCGGGAGTGGTTTTCGGACGAAGAACATGTATTAAATTTCCATAACTGGCGGATCAATCTAGTCCCGAGCTGAGTATTTGATCTCAAGCTCGCTGATCGACGGCATCATAGAATCCTGCGCAACAAATAATGAACGTATAACGAAATTTATGTTAGCCAAAAACTTATCAAATGCCACATCATCTGTAATCGGTGTGCCTTTATAAGTCACGCTGTCTGAGGTTAAACGATGGGCGAATCCATTCCTTACCCCCCTTAAATTGGATAGCTCTCCAAAAACCTTTTTTGAGAGGATTTTATAAGAAAGAAGTAACTGTGATTTAGTAAAGAGGTCGAGGCCGTCTAGAAGTTTTTCAAATTCTTCAAATGAGCAGTGTGGCTGCACATAATTTACAAGTAAAGAGTTAATTAAGAATTCAATCTTCGAAAAAACTTCTAACATTGAACCTCGATCCCGTTCAATGTCTGACATAATTACATCTTTGTAGACACTTTCTGTCTTTGTAAGCTGGAATCCATCACATACAAGCATTT
>JBBSJS010000033.1:0-9783 GCA_038257015.1 Candidatus Doudnaibacteriota bacterium
ACATGGGTAGAGAATTATACTGCCAATGCGGTTACATTAAACTCTGGCATGGGGTGGTAATTAGCTCAGAGAACTCTCAGCATCTATTTGATTGGTACACCTTCACTCACATCTTACATGGTTTAGGGTTTTTTGCTTTACTCTCTTTATTTGGTAAAAAATTACCATTTCATACCAAATTACTTATCGCCATTTTCCTAGAGTCGTCATGGGAAGTATTTGAAAATACTGAGTACGTAATTAACCGATATCGCGAAGCTACAATTGCATTAGATTATTACGGCGATAGTGTGGTTAATTCTTTGGGCGATGTGTTTGCTATGATTGTAGGATTTTTATTTGCCCAAAGATACAAGATATGGCTTAGCTTGTTACTATTCTTGTTAATTGAAATTGCCTTAATTATGATTATAAAAGATAGCTTGCTTTTGAATATCATTATGTTAATCTACCCCATTGATGCCATCAAACTATGGCAAGCAAGTTAAATAAAAAACTGCCCAGTTGGGCAGTTTTTTATTTTTCAATGTTATCTAATTCCAACACTTCATCAATTCGAACTTGAGCTATAAAGTCTGGGATGTGAGAAATTATAACCATTGCGCCTTCGTAAGAATCTAGCGCTTGAGCAATAATTGGTAAGTGCCGGAAGTTAATGTGGTTGGTAGGTTCATCTAAAATCAGTAATCCTGGCTTCATTAAAGCTAGTCGACAAAAGGCCAATAAACCTTTTTGACCTTCGGAAAGCGCGGCAATCGGTCGAGCTAAAAGCTTACCATCCAACAAGAATCCAGCGGCCATAGAGCGCAGCTCTTGCTCATCATACAATGCCATAACTTCTTTAAGAGCATCATAACCTGTTTGTTCAAAGTTAAAGTTGCTGAAGTCCTGTTTGTAATAACCAATTTTAATATGCTCCGGGATAATGAAACCTTCACCTTTACCTGAAGCTACTTGTTCAATGAAAGTGCTTTTGCCAATTCCGTTTGGACCAGCAACTAATAAATGTTGTCCTTTTCGTAAGACTAACTCATAAGGACTAGTAACTACTTTGCCATTAATTAATGCGGAGACCTCTGAAAACTGAACTATTTTGCCATCAAAGAATGGTTCAAATTCCTGTAAGGGAATTGTGAACTCACGAATGGTTCTATCCTCTTTTCGCACATCAACCATACTCTCTTCGGCATCTTTAGCATCGTCACGCATTCTTTTGGCTACAGCTCGAAGTTTACCACCTTTGTGAGCAAATACTTCAGCTTGAGATTTCTTCTCGCGAATCTGAGTTTGCATGCGAGCATTCTGTAAATTTTCTCTTTCAATTCGTTTGCCAATTTCTTCCACCACATCGTAGTAGTTACCATTGTACTGTTCAACTTTCTGAGTGTGTTGGTCTAGATATAGCACACCATCAGAAAATGCGTTTAGGAAATCGGCATCATGAGAAATTACCAAACAAGTTTTTTCATACATCATTAAAAAACCTGTTAAGTGCTCAATACCTTGTTGGTCTAAATTGTTGGTTGGCTCATCTAATAGCAGTATGTCGGGGTTTTGGATTAAAGCATGAGCAAGTAATAAACGAGCTTGCTGGCCACCGGAAAGAGTTTTGATTTCTTTATCAAGTGGTAAATTTAAGTTCACTATCGCAAAAACTTCCGCAATCAACTTATCAAGATTGTACTGAATTTCTGTAAAGGCTGTTTCAAAATATTCACGAATAGTTTTGTCTAAAAATTCAATCGGCATTACTTGGCGCGCGATTGCGATAGAGGCATCTTTTGGAGTAAGAAATATATCACCTTCTTTTGGTTTCAATTCTCCTGTAATCATCTGAAAAATAGTACTTTTACCGGCACCATTCTGGCCCATCAAAGTTATACGACTGCCTTTACGCACCGCAAAACCAGCCTCATTAATAATTTTTCGATGAGAGTCATATTCGAAAGTAACATCGGAGAATCTTAAAATTACACTATCGTTAGCCATGAATAAACTTAATTAAATAGTTAGACAACAGACCATATTTTACTACTTTTATACATTCTAGTCAATTATCCACTTATTGAACTCAAAAAGTGGTATAATTATGTTATGAAAAATTCCCTTAAGCAAAAAGGTTTTACACTTATCGAACTGATGGTGGTTATTTCCATCGTTTCGTTTATCGCTAATACTCTTCTTTACTCCCTAACCATCACTAGAGTGAAGGCTCGTGATGTTAAGCGCAAGCAAGACTTAGGTGTTATGCGCGATGCTCTAGCCATGTATTACGCTGATAATGAAGAGACATATCCTAATTGTGGCGATGATTGGAAGTACAGCAGTGATGAAGATTGGGACATGACGGAGAAGGGTTGCTTAAAGACAGCTCTCGCTCCCTATTTAACCAGAATGCCCATTGACCCTAAAGCCAATGGCTCACCTTGGGTAACCGGCTCCTACAACTACGCTTACATGGCTAGCCCTGATTTGAAAAATTATGACTTAGTCACTCAACTCGAAGTGCTAACAGATACTGAATCTTGTCAATTCCGCCAATGGAAGTGGCACACTGGCAACGGAGGGGCGTGGTGCCAACCTGCTAAAACTAGCAAATCGGGTGATGAGAAAGATATAGAGGTTGGTGGTGGTCCGATCCTAATTGATGATGTCATCCTAATTGATGATGTCGATGGCGATGCCGAGCAAGAAGGTGGCACAAATGACCACAGTCCTTACATGTACTCGGATCACTAAACTTGAGGGCTAGAGTGAATTAACAAAGGTCATTCTAAATTAACCAATTTAATAACACTATGTACAATGTTACTTTTATACTTCTTGTAATTGCTGGCCTGAACTGGTTACTACAAGGATTAGTCAGTTGGGAAATTGGTGAGTTATTTGGTGGCCAAGACGCGATGATCTCAAGAATCATTTATGTCTTGGTTGGACTGTCTGCAATCTATCAGCTAGTCATGATGAACAAAGGTAGTAAAACTACTTCATCCAGTACAGGAATATAAAATAAATTAAGACCGCTTGCTTATAACAGCAGCGGTCTTTTTAAAATGCATCTTTAATTGATTTCACATAACCCATTTGTAAATGCTCCCCTGTTTCTTCTGATATCATCGGAGGTGAAACATAATAAATGCCTTTAAAAGGATATTGCTTATACTTTGTAAAGTGACTATCATTAAAAACCTTGTTAGCAATAGCTTTCTTCATGTAGCCTTGGATAACCAAAACAATTTCTCCCATATCCGTTCCTTGTTCAAGGAATTTTTGGTATTTGCGCTCAATGGCTTCAATTGTAGGCTGGCCTGTTAAATCGCTACTATCGCCACTTTCAAGGGCCACAAAAGGCAGTTCTATAGCGTAAGTAAGCTGTAAGTCCAGATGAGGAAATTTGCCAGTATGAGAAACAGCATGCATATCTACAGGAGAGTTTTCTCCCAACTCTGGCTCGATTTTATAATCAGAATCATATTCGTTGTTAAGCCAATCTATAAAAACCGCCGCCCACACTAACTCATTATTTTTTTTAATATTATCTTCAAGGATCATTTCAAAGAAACTTTCTTTGTAGAAAATTTTGTGATTGTAGTTTTACTTTCCATAATTACACCAGCTTTGTTGTGCTCCAAAGTATCAGATTCTCTAGAGCCCGTACCGAGTTTCTTTTTCTTAAGAAGCTTAGAGATGTATTCCATCGCCTCATCTGCATGGTTTACAACGTGAAAAAGTTTTAAGTCATCTTTGCCAATAGCGTTGTTTTTTTCATACATAGTTGCTTCGATCCATTTCAACAGTGGATTCCAAAAACGTTTATTAACTAAGATAATCGTAATTGGCGAAACTTTTTTAGTTTGCACTAAAGTCAGCATCTCAAACAACTCATCCATCGTGCCAAAACCACCAGGAAAAAATACATAAACTTGAGAAGCTGAAGCTAGCATCACTTTTCTGGTGAAGAAGTAATGGAAAGAGGATGATTCGTTTACATAATGATTAACGCGTTGTTCTTCTGGAAGTTGAATATTTAATCCCACTGACTCCCCACCAGCTTTCATGGCTCCTTTATTAGCAGCCTCCATTACACCTGGACCGCCGCCCGTAATAACTGCAAAACCAGCTTTGGCTAAGTTATATCCAAGTTTAGTGGCATCTTTATATACCACATCGTCAAAGCCACAACGAGCAGAGCCAAAAATACTTACTGCTTTATTATAATGCCTAATAAACTTATAGCCATTTACAAATTCAGTAATAATTTTAATTAAGCGCTCTGTTGAAAAACCGCCTTTGGTAATTCCAAATAGCTGATTAAGCTGACCTGTTGACCATGCAATATCATCAGGTGAAATCATTGAAGGCAAAACTGCGCAGACCTCATGGTGGGTACCATTGTTATTTTTTGATTTTAGTTTCGATTTGGACTTCATTTGTTTAATTATACCATAATAAAAACACCCTTGTGGAAAGGGTGTTTTAGGATTATAAATTTAGCGGAGTGGTGCATTGCGCACAGCGTTTTGCTGCTATCGGAATTTCACTTAAACATTCGTCGCAAGATTTGGTAGTAGGGTCTTCTTGCTTCTTCATTCTACTCATTACTTTGTTCATCGGTATTACTACGATAAAGTAAATCGCTACTGCTACGATTACAAAACTAAATACCGCATTTAAGAAATTACCGTACGTTAAAGCACTTCCATTAACTGTAACTACCCAACCAGAAAAATCGGGTTGTTTGAAAATAGCTGCGATGATGGGGGTGATAATGTCTTGAACCAGAGAAGTTACTACTGTACCAAAGGCAGCACCAATTACCACACCAACAGCCAAATCTACGGCATTGCCGCGCATAATAAACTTTTTGAACCCATCTAACATTGCATTGAAATTTAATTAATACTTAAGCATTATAGCATTGCCAAATAAAAAATCGTAGCTCGTCAAGAACTACGATTATACCAGCCTAAGCTGTTATTACTTCAGCTTTTGGGAGCGAGCTAGCGCTAGTCAAAGGCGAAAGTGTGATTAGTTTAACGGATAGCTCTTTTGCTATAATTCTCCGCTCAGAAACTGTCGGAAACTCCATGTTAAGTAGCCAACACTGTGCATTTTTGTAGACAAAGTGATTGGTTTTCGGAACGCGAATAGTCTCGCTCTCAACTTGGACGAATAAATGAACACCATGACAATTAACCACTGTTGCCTTAACCAACAAGTTGTTAAATAGAAGTACTGCTGGATCGCCAATTTTGAGTTGGCTAATATCAGAGTAATCTTTTTTTATAAAAAGCAATTTAGTATCCTCCTGAAAGTGATGTTTGAAAAAACAACTTTATAACTATAGGTTTTTTTATTGATTTAGTCAAGCATCACGATAGTAGTTACTACCAAAATCGCGGAATTTATTGATATTTCCTATATTTTATAGCCTATTGCTATTATTTCTATAAAGTGCTATAATCTTTTTGCAAGTAAATCTTAATTGCTTCTTCGCACTCAATTCGTTTATCGTATCGTGTTCAAAGACAAGCATCAGAGAAAGTAAAAGTCGACTTGCTAACGAATTTTGTGAAAGAATCAAATGTCAAAAAAACTATACGTAGGCAATTTGCCTTATAGCACTACTAGCGACTCATTGAAAGATATGTTCGCTGCAGCTGGTGCAGTTGACTCTGCTACTATTATCACAGACAGAATGTCTGGTCGCTCTAAAGGTTTCGGTTTCGTAGAAATGTCTACAGAAGACGAAGCTCAAGCTGCAATCAACATGTTTGCTGATAAAGATGTAGAAGGTCGCAAACTTACTGTTAACGAAGCTCGCCCCCAAGAAGATCGCCCTCGCGGCGGTGATCGCGGTGGACGCGGTGGTTTCGGTGGTAACGGTGGTGGCGGTCGTAGCAACAACTGGTAATTACCATAAAAAATGCCTGCTTTTTAGCAGGCATTTTTTATTTGGTAAACATCACCTCAATTGATACACTAATAATATGAAACTGACAGATTACGGATTAACAAAATATCTTGAAAGTGGCCTTATTGAACTCAATGGAACTGAACTTTCAGAAAATAATATTGGCCGCATCACAGTGGAAAATAAAACTAATTTCGGCATTGCAACTGAGTACGGCGAATTGGCGGGTTTGGTCATGGGCAAGTTTCGAAAGTCTGCTCAGTCAGTCACCGAATTTCCTAAGGTTGGTGATTGGATAAAGTTTGAAAAACTTCAAGGTGAAGACAAGGCGGTCATAAAAGAAATTTTACCCCGCGCTAGCGTCATTGCCCGTAAAGCAGCTGGCGAAGGAGTTCGTAAAAAGCCTCAAATAATCGCCACTAATATCGATATTGTTTTTATCGTGGCGGGTATGGATCAAGATTTTAATCTCCCCTTACTCGAGCGTTATCTGCACATGGCTCAACAAGGCGGAGCAAAACCGGTCCTAGTCCTGAACAAAGCTGATTTAGCTTCTAACCACGAGCTATGGCAAAAAGATTTAGACCAACTCCAACAACAAGGATTTGGCATTGATTCCATAATCATGAGTGCTAAAACTGGTGATAAGCTAGAAAATTTACGTGAACATATCACCACTGGTACAACAGTTGTTTTCGTTGGACCGTCAGGAGCTGGTAAATCTAGTATACTCAATCGTTTGGTGGGCGAAGACTTGCAAAGTACAGGAAGTGTTCGTGAGGGTGACAACAAAGGACGCCATACTACTACCAAGCGTGAAATGTTTATTTTAGACACTGGCGGAATACTTATAGATACACCAGGTATTCGGGAGCTGGAGAATATCGATGACGATGCCGACCAATCCCAAATGCTTTTCCCAAAACTTTCAAAGCTAGCGGATGACTGCAGGTATCGAAATTGTGACCACATCAAAAGCAAAGGATGTGCAATTCTTAAAGCTATCGATGATGGAGAACTTTCCAAAGGTTTAGTTAGTCAATATTTGCAAAGCTTAAACTCTGGGCAAGATATAAAAGTGGCCCACGAAAAAAAACGCAGTCCAGTGAAAAAACATATTGCAAAAAACCTCAGAAGGTTTTATAAATCCAGATAAAAATCCCACTACTTTTTAGTGGGATTTTTTTTAGCTTCTTTTCTCATTTGTTTGTGCTTTTCACAGCGACAGTGTTTGGCTCCGCCAATAATGCGTTCAAAAAAATCTTTACCATAATTGTAAGTAAGCTCCTCGCCAGCTTTAATAGCCCGACGACTTTTAATCTTCACTTTATTACCATACTGCCAAGCTTCACAGTTTGGTCGGCACGAGTGGTTGAAGTAACGAGCGGTGTTTTTTCTACTACTCCCATCGATTGTCCATTTGTTCCCCAGAGAAAATAGATACATTCCCGCTTTCTTATTGGCTTGTTCCTCAGTGATCAACGGACCAAGGTACTCGATTATGAACTTTCCTTTTTTTATTGGCTGAGTTGCGAACATCCCTAAGCCAGCGCTAGATTTTTTTACTTGATAGTTTTTCTGTTCTGTAGTTTTCTTCATAAATTTATTTAACAACCAGGTCATAATAACATAACTTAGACGTCTGTTCCATAAATAAAAACCGACCAAAGTTTGGTCGGTTTGTAAAATTTTGCTTTACTGGGCAACTGGCTGCTCTGTGCTAGGTTGTTCTTCCGGTATCACCGCTTCAGGAACTTGTGTTTGTGGGTCAGTAGTTTCGGATGATTCGACAGGAGCATCGGCTGGACTTGCAGTAAGAGCTTCGTCAATTCTAGCTTGTAAATCGCTTACACCGCTAATTTTAACACCATTAACGTAGAAGCTCGGAGTTCCACTAACACCAGCTCCTTCACCATCTTTTAAGTCTGTATTAATAACATCAGTATAACGGCGTTGGTTTACAGAAGCTCGGAATTCATCAACATTTAAACCTAATTCCATAGCGTATCCTGCAAAAATTTCGATTGGTGCTGTCACACCACTCCAGGTTTTTTGACGCTCAAATAAAATATCGTGCATCTCCCAGAACTTTCCTTGCTCACCTGCAGCTTCAGCTGCTTCAGCAGCGATCTGTGCATTTGGGTGAATGGAATTTAGAGGATAGTGCTTGTAGACAAATGCAACATCTGGATTATTGCTATAGTTAGCCAGGATTTGCTTGACTGCTGGTGCCGATTGAGCACAAGCTGGGCACTCAAAATCACCAAACTCTACTACTTTTACTTTAGCATCGCGACTACCAATGATGTAATTATTGTCGCGGATCAAGGCTTGTTCATCAATAGCTTCGCCAGGTGGTTTTGGTTGAGGGTTGGCTAAGAGCGACAACAGGACACCTCCAATGATTACTGCTATGGCTATACCGATTAAAATTTTTGCTTCTTTAGACATTATTGTTATTTTCTCCTTCGGGATTAGTTGATCTCCAATGAATTATTAGTAAAATTAAAAATGAGGTAAAACCAGCAAAAGCTAGAAGTGGTATCGTAACAAAACCAAACCACTCTATAAATTTAGTGGTGCAGGAAATACCAGCCACACAAGGAGCAGCTGCTTCAGGCAATATTTCATAATACAAAAGGTTGTGATAAACACTAATTAGCCAACCGATACCCGCTAAAACAAAAGCCGGTAGAAGCATTTCTCGACTCTTTTTGTAAATTGCCAACCCAACTATCACAACCAAGGGGTACATAGTAATGCGTTGATACCAACACAATACGCAAGGTGGGAAATCGGCCACTTCGCTAAAATACAAACTTCCGAGCATGGCAATAAGTGCTCCTGCCCACGCCAAATATAAAGCGTTTTTCTTTATTATTTCTATCATTTCTTAATTATATCACAACTCCATAGTTGAAACCGCAACATTTAAGGCGCTGAAAGCACGGCAACTTCATCAAAAGTGTTCCGTATTCAGAGTAAACTAAGATCATTATGGTGAATACAAAGTTAAACTGGTGGGATTTTATTTTACCCATTTCTTGACCGACTTAGGAATAGTTAAGGCTCTCACTAATCGCTTATAATTCACTCCAATCTATCCTATATCCCCTTACGAAAAAGGTTTTTATTTTTTCTTGATTTGTTCTTCAGTTTTTATTATCCACTTTTTCCCTTTACATGGTAAGGATTTTTTTATTAAGATTGAATCTTAACCAAAAATTATTAAAGGAGTCCATCGGGTTTAAGGATGGCATACTAGGAGTTATTATGCGCATGCTTATCGTCACTGACGATTCTAAAAGCTCTACTGGACTGGTTACAGGATTTCGTTCAGTGGGGTTTGGAGTTGATCACTCCAACAGCAAAGATCAAGGTTCTTTCTGGGCAAGAACCACAGACTACGACTTAGTCCTAGTCGAACATACTTCAGAGTTTAACGCTCTGAAATTCTGCCAAGAAGTTCGTGACAGAGGCAAAACTATGCCAATTGTGATTTTCTCGGACAATGTTGATGTGTCTCAAAAAATCTCACTATTAAACGCTGGGGCTGATGACTACCTACCCAAACGTTGTGCGTTGTCAGAGCTACAAGCTAGGGTTCGAGCCATATTGCGCCGTGCTCCGAGCCTATCTGGTAACACTTTACAATTAGCAGATTTAACTTTGGATACTCTGAGGTTTGAAGTAAGGCGCGGCCGAAGATTAATTCAACTCACCAAAAAAGAATTTAGTATTCTAGAGTATTTACTACGAAATCCCGAAGCCGTTATTTCCAGAAGTGATTTAATTGAACACATTTGGGATATCAACGCTGACCTATTTTCAAATAGTTTAGAAACTCATATATTAAATTTAAGAAGAAA
>JBBSJS010000034.1:0-9672 GCA_038257015.1 Candidatus Doudnaibacteriota bacterium
CGACTTTGCAATGGTAAGTAATTCAGTTGATGAACTAATTGATTGGCTTAAACAGATCAAACCATTTTTAGAAAATACCCTGAAACTAAACTTGCACCCAGCCAAAGTAATTTTAAGGAAATATCATCAAGGCGTGGATTTTTTAGGTTATGTTCAATACCCTTACCACCGCCAGCTTCGGACAAAAACGAAAAGAAGAATACTAAAAAAATTAAATGTAGGGGTAAGCGAACAGGCTTTGCACTCTTATCTTGGAGTGTTGTCCCACGCCAATACGCATAAGCTTACCGAAGAAATAAAAAATCAATACTGGTTTAATAAGACATAAGAAAGAGGGTTATCGCTTGCGATAACCCTCAAGGTTCAAATCCAAAGAACTCAAAAGGCACAAGGCCACAAAGCTCAAGGATCAATTGGTGAACTGCCGAAGAAGGCAAACGTGCAGGAAGCCGTAGTTGCCATACGACGGGTTGCCGCCGTTGACGTACAGACCGTCAGTGTCAAAGTTACCGACGCAAGCACGGTTACCGTACGCAGTGAGAGCACTTCCCCAGTGATACCAACCCTTAAGCAGGCGTTTCGTTGTTATCTTGAAGATCGTAACAGTTGCTTCTGCAACTGTGGCTTCGTGTGCACGGTCGTAATTCTGAAGCTTGGCGATTTCCTTTTCTTGATTATCCCAACTGGTTCTTGCGAATCTGCCGTTAAAATCAATCAAGTAATAACCAACTTCGGGCTTTTCGTTCGCCCAACCGTCTTGTTCGAATTTCAGCCACCAATCGTTGTTATTAACACACGGTTGGCTTTTCTTGTCAGTGCCGATTTTTTGCCGTAGCTCACGCAGGCTCAAACCTTGCAAATAGACAAGGCGGAAATCCGTTCCCGCTTCCCTATTGCTTTGAGCACACTGACGTAGGTCTTCTTCACTGTAGCGGATCGGGGCGTTCGCAGGAGCTTCGTAGCCCCACGTTTTGCCCGACTGCTCGGCAGTAACGACTTTGTCAGCACCAAGAATGTTGAGAGCACGGACAATCGTAACGCTGAGGGAAATGAACTTGTGGGGATTTTCTAAGAAGTCCCCAAAGTTTTCAAACCCTATTGTTCCGTCTTCAACCTTTCTCCACAAATCTTTCATTTGACCAGCCGTAATTGACGACTGACCGACGACGATTTTTGCTTTCGCCATATTCGTATCCTCCTAAAGATGTTTATGTAAAATCGTCCGAGTAGCTGCTCGGATGCAGGCTTCTCGCAAATGAGATGAGCAGTTTGAATACCAAGCCCATGCTATACAAACTGCCTATTTCATTGATTTAGCATTATATTTTTTTTTAGACAAAATGTCAATGCCTCGTAATGGTTCAGTACTATTACACGCTTATATAGTTAGTGCCATTAAAATACCCTATTAGCTATCCAAATTTTGGGATCAACACACTACCCCTATTATTTCTCAAAACAGTTGCCACGTCTTTCACTATGCGACCCCATGAAAAACATCTGTTAATGGCAGGTGTTTTTTGTTATATTAATAGCATGAAGAAACTACTACTAACCTCCGCGTTTGTATTCGTCGCCGATGAATTACTGAAAATTCTACCTAAACCTCCTGCTGAACTAACTGTTGCTTTTGTACCTACAGCCGCAGATTTATCAGAAGATCCTTGGTATGTGATTGTCGATAGAAAAATTTTGGTTGATACGGGTTTTAAGGTTATTGATTTATCGCTGAAAGGGAAAACCAAAAAAGAAGTAAAATCTATTCTGGACCAAGCTTATATTATTTTTGTTGGCGGTGGCAATACTTTCTATCTTTTGGATGAAGCAAACAAAAGCGGTTTCACAGAATTAGTCCCTCACTATATTGAAAAAGGTGTAATTTACGTTGGCGGTAGTGCAGGAAGTTATATTGTCTGCCCAACTATTGAAGCTGCGGGATGGCTTGATTCCGATCCAAATGTTGTAAATCTTACTGACCTGAATGCAATGAATATAGTTCCCTATATCATCAAAGCACATTATGAACCAGAACAAGCTACTGATGTTAAGACAGCTATAGAAAATTGTGTCTACCCGGTAAAAATTTTAACTGACAAGCAAGCACTTTTAGCAATTGATGAAAACTATCAAATTGTCGGAGAAGGCGAAGAGATATTGCTGTAACTCATAATCTTAAGATCAAATTATGGAAAATAGAAAGATAAAATCGAGGTGTGTGTTTTTGAATGAAGGGATGATTTTGCTCTGTCATAATACCCAACATGATTACTACTTTTTCCCAGGTGGGTCATCAGATAATAATGAAACAGCAGAAGAAACTTTGAGGAGAGAAATATCTGAAGAGTTCGAAACAGAAATCAGCAACATAAAATTATTGACAACCTTAACAAATGTAGGAAAACATTCTGATGAAACAATTTCAATGTTCAGCGCTACTTTCACTGACCCATCGATTTACAACAAAGCAAAAGTTCAAATTCAAGACATGGACGATATGAATGCTGAGTGGGTTTCTTTGGATGATGTTAAGCAAAATAGAATCAAATTATTCCCAGAATATGATTACACAAAACTAATCGAGAAAATATAAAAGTGGATTTAAATTAAATCAAAACTACCACTCTTGGTAGTTTTTCCTTTAGTCTAAGGTAATTATAGGAAGTGTGCCTAATTACACAATCCCCAGAATATGCTAAAATTAAGGCAATATTTAGCGACTGACGATTATTCTGATTAAGTCGCGCAAAGTAATTAACTAGTTCAAAATGAGTAACCCTAATATAGAAGAAGAAACTGAAGAAGTTGCAGGAATAAAAGACCGAGAAGAACGAATTAAAAAAATTGAAAAAATTAGAAGCCATAGCATTCTCCCCTACGCCGATAAGTTTGAAAGAACTGCAAACGCAAGTGAAATCAAACAAGATGATATTGGTAAGACTGTTTCCGTGTCTGGTAGAATCAGTTCTATTCGAAGCATGGGCAAAATCGTCTTTGTAGACTTAAGAGATTTCAGCGGCAAAATTCAAGTAGTCC
This sequence comes from Candidatus Doudnaibacteriota bacterium, assembly GCA_038257015.1. Classification (GTDB taxonomy): domain Bacteria; phylum Patescibacteriota; class Doudnabacteria; order UBA920; family UBA920; genus UBA920. Next base: position 3,034 of record JBBSJS010000034.1, read on the forward strand.
TAAAAGAAGAAAATCTTGCAAAAGAAGATTTTGAGAATTTCTTATCACTCATTTCGACTGGAGACTTTATCGGTGCTACTGGTGAAATTTTTCTTACAAAGCTCGGTGAATTATCGGTGCTGGTTAAACAGTGGTCGGTATTGAGCAAAGCTTTACGGTCTACTCCAAGCAGTAACTACGCTGTTAAAGAAGTCGAGATTCTCTACAGGAAAAGATATCTCGATATGTTAACCAATCCTGAAACCATGGAGAGATTCAAGCTCCGTAGCGATTTTGTAAGAGAACTAAGAAATTTCTATTTTGGAAATTCGTTCTATGAAATTGATACCCCAGTATTGGGAAGCACAGCTTCGGGTGCTTTAGCAAAACCATTCAAGACTCACCATAATTCTCTTAACATCGATGTGTTCTTAAGAATCGCTCCTGAGCTTTACCTAAAAGAAGCTATTGTTGGTGGGTTTGAAAAAGTTTTTGAAATCGCTCGCGTGTTTAGAAATGAAGGCTCAGACCCTAGTCACCTTCAAGAATTCACAATGATTGAACACTATGCTGCTTACTGGGATTTTAAAGCCAACATGGCATTCACAGAAAAAATGATTACCGAGATTGTGTCTAAGCTAAAAGGTGCTCTCAAAATCACAACGCTGAACAAAAATGAAGAAGAGGTGGAAATCGATCTAAGCGGACCATGGCCAATTATTTCCTTCCGTGACTTGCTAATTAAAGACATTAATATCGATATCGACCAGTTCTTGGATGTGGAATCTTTGCGTAATGAGATTGTTAGCAAAGGCGTGGAGATTGAAGATGCTGAAAAATTAGGCCGAGGAAATCTTATCGATGCTTTGTATAAAAAAGTTAGCCGTGCAAAGTTAGTGAACCCCGTCTTTGTTATCAACCATCCTGTTGATCTATCTCCTTTGGCTCGTCGTAGCGACACCAATCCTTTGGAAACTGATAGATTCCAACTAGTAATTAACGGTTGGGAAATTGTAAACGCTTATAGTGAATTAATCGACCCAATCGATCAAGCTGAACGATTTGCAGTTCAAACCAAAGCCCGTCAAGGTGGAGACGAAGAAGCGATGGAAAAAGACGATGCGTACATAGAAGCTATGGAATATGGTATGCCGCCAATGTCCGGTTGGGGCATGGGGCTGGAGCGAATGTTGGCATTGCTAACTCACCAGAAAAATCTGAGAGATGTAATCCTCTTCCCTCTTATGCGTCCTGAAAATGATAATTAAGAACAGTTTAGTGACGGTAAACTTTTATTTATCCGATTCATAAACTTATACCAAAAATAAAAAGGCACCACTTCAACGTGATGCTTTTTTATTTTAATGTCTCTTTAATTAATATTTTCACCGCGAGAATAAGTATGCAGGTAGCGTAGTGAAATTGTATTAGTTGTCTTTCCTGCCGATTCTCGTTGATATGCCGCAAAGCTTGTAAAAGGACGAGCCGAACGTCCAGAAATCATATATATCTCACTTCCACCAGGAACACGGACAATAGCACCTTCTGGTAATGGTACAAAGCCATTACTTGGTATACCGTCACAAGTTGCGGTAGCAAAAGTTCTTACTGATGAATAGTTTTTTCCATTCCAAGCTTCGTAAACACCAGCCTCACTATACCCCAGTTTAGTTCCTTTATAATGGTAATAAATAGTAGGATTGCCAGAACAAACGAAATCAGTGCCTTCTGATGGCAAGGCAGAAGGTGGAGTGGTCTGAGGAGTAGCTTGAGATAGAACTGTCCTCGCCAATATTGAACTGACTGTGAATGATGAGGCTGTACCATCTCTAACTATAATTTGCGCACCACTTTGTGATTGATACATTGTGAATGATGACCAAGTATCAAATGGGTGTAGACCGGTGGACTGTACTAAGTATATGGTTGGGGCGTTGGAGAATTTAATCACTTGCCCTGCGATAACATTTGGAGGAAGTATCACACCAGAAACCACTGAAGGAGGATTTGTTGGTGTTGGCGGTGAGGTTGTACCTCCTCCACCTGATGATCCACCGGTAGAGGTCGAACTTCTTGTAAATGTAACTGTTGAAATATTACTATTGATCATACCCGTCTTGATGGCAATTGCTTTAACAGTAGTCGTTGAGGATACTGAGAATGGTGAAGCATATTGCATTGATGCAGCTGTTGGAGTAGAACCGTTGGTAGTGTAATAAATTGTCGCGCCTGGAGTACTTGTAGTCAAGCTAATAGACTGAGTTGAGCTAAAAGTCCCGCCACTGGGAGAAATGATTGGCATAGCCACGGTGGTTTGGGACACAGTATTATTCACATTCACTACAACAGCAGTAGAAGTTGCAGAGTTACCTGCAGCATCCCTGGCAACAGTGGTGATGGTATGGCTTCCATTGGCAACTAAAGTGGAGTCCCAGATAAAACTATACGGTGACGAAACATCTTCAGTGCCAAGATTACTACCATTGATTTTAAACTGCACGCCAACCACAGCTACATCGTCAGTTGCATCAGCTGAGAGTGTAACACTTGATCCACTAACGGTAGTGCCAGCAACCGGGTTAGTTACGGACACAACAGGTGAAGTTGTATCAACAGATCCAAACAGACACCTGACTGGGTTAATACTTAATCCTACAAAAACAGGAACCTCAGAAGTCTCGTCTAATGAATTTGTAAACTCATCTCCACACGTAGTAATTCTGCTCCCATTTCCAGGGTAGACATTTAGTGGGTCATCAGAATTAAAAACATTAAAGAATGTGGAGCGAGACCCAAGAGGGCTTGTCTCCCCACCATCTGAGTAGATATTATTAGCACTTGTTAAATACATCTTGCCGGCAACATACAAACCATCTCGTAAATCACTATTTATTATAAGGAGTGGAAAGGGCGTCCAGCCCATAGACCATTCTACATAAAATGCATGTTTAGTATTACTAGAAGTAACTCCATCAAACTTAGCTCCGCTGAATCTTCCTAGTTGTACACAAACTTCGGCCAAATTCTGACTTGAAACGCCTTCACAGCTCAAGTTACGAAACAAACCGCTACCACCATCAATCTTAACGCCTTTCTGTCCAGCTCTCATATCCTGAATTGAGATATCAACCAAATTCCAGTTAGAAATATTCTGGTCTCTTTGCTCTATAGCTATTCCCGTATTGCTAAAGGTTATATTACGGAAAAGGTAACTATCAAGCTGTGGTTGGTGTTGATCAAATGAGCCTGTGTCATTATGACCATATACTCCTTTAGCAAACCCTGTGATATCTAAATCAGAGAAAATAAAATCCCCAGAAGCTCCTCTGTTTCCTGAGAACTCAATAGCTATAGAGCTCTGACCAGCATTACCAGCACTACTACTCACCAATGACAAATTCTTCAGACCAATACCACGTTTAGTTACTGCGTCTGATTGTAAAACCCTAACCAAGAAAAGAGGTTTATCGGCGGGAGTAAACATTATGACTGAACCATTTTCCCCTTGAAATGTAATCCCATCTTCCAACTGCAAAGTATCGCTAATTTTATACGTACCGCTAGGAACGATAATTGTACTTGCTGACCAAAAATCCACATCCTGCATTGCAGCTTGGAATGCTGCCGTATCATCTGTAACTCCATCCCCTACAGCACCAAAGTTTCTTACATTTAATTGAGTTGAAGATGGACTACTACCACTAGCCACCCAATCAAATGATTGAAAGTCCATAAAGTCTGAAGAGTAAGGATTGGGAAGTTGTGTAAGGTCAAAGTTACAACCTACTGGAACTGTAATTAGTCCAGGATAAGGATCTGTCGGAGTATTTTCCTCAGGGTTTGGGTACCCATTCGTAAATACATCTCCACATCTATAAAGAGTAGATTGTGTACCACCATTAATAAAATTGAATCTGTGGTTAGAGTTATCCAAAGACAAACGATTGGCAATACTGTAGATAACGCTGTTTGCTTCAACTGTTCCAGAGATAGCGGAGTTATCAAAATATATTGGTTGGATTGAGGCTGTTCGTACTCTGACCCCATCCGCCGGACCTTCTACATGCGCCTGTGTAAAATGAAGTGCTCCCGAGCGTTGCCTGATATCTAAACACAAATCTGCATTGTGCAATGTGGAAGCACAAGACAATTGCAAGAAAGACATTTTACCAGTTCTCTCAAGTAATACTCCGCTCTGTCCCGAAGACATCTCCACAATGTTAAAATTCTGCACATCCCAATTTCTTGCATTCAAACTTCTCACCCTTATAGCCCAATGATTCACGTCTGAAACCACGCTCTTTATCTTCACATTATCAATCACAGGATTGCTTCCATCAGATGATCCTGTATCAACTCCGAATGTGAAGTTCGTTAATCTTAAATTTTGAAGTTCAATATTACGAGTCTGAGAAGAACCACTACCGTAAATTCGGATAGCAGTTGTGTTTTCGTCTCCAATGCGTTCAACATCATATCGAGGGTAAACATTAGGACCAGGGGTCATGGACCTTAATTCCACATCTTTAATAGAAACATTTTCTGCTCCTGCTTGTATCGAAAACAAAGCCATGCCTGTGGCATCCATATCGCCATCGTTCCCTAGAACAATCATAGTTGGACCCACAGCTCCTGCACCAACACCTTCAATAGTGATATTAGAAGGAATATCAATTGTTTGCTGGACCAAATATTTTCCTGGACCAAAAAATAAAACCCCACCCCCTGAATCAGCAAGCTGGGCTATGCCATCTATAATTGGTTGCGTTGCATCTACGTAAGAGTCGGTCATTCTAGAGGTGATTTGAATCACTTGAGAAGAAGCATCTGTGGATATATATCGTAACTGAAGAATCCTGCCCAAAACGATGACGGACAAGAAAATCACTAAACCCAACACTATGATTAAATAACGCCTCATATGAATTACCCTGGGAATAAACAGAAAGACCGTGGACTCTATTCAGAGTCCTAAAAACGGTTTTTCAAGTATTTAACTGATTTTTGTTTTGATTTCTTACTTCTCTGTACTTTTATGAATTAAGTATATCACATTTATACTTAAAAATCAAGTCAATCTTGGCATATTTAAGCGTGTCCATGAAGGTAAATAAACAGTTTTAAAATATAGTTGAGATAAACAAAACACTAGAGATGGCCTAGTGTTTTGATTTATGGATTTTCTTGTTGCAGACTGATTTAAAAAATTTAAGTAATTCTTCATCTACATTCGACCAAGGCATTTTTGAGCGAATCGCTAAGTCCCCCAACGGCTTTTCGTGCCTAGAATGATATTGCTTTAATCCCACTTCCGCACCATAAAACACAATAGCTGGTTGTGGCAATGACATTTGTGCACTGACTATTTCTTTATACTTGTCCTTGTCGTTATTGAGCACAAACAATAATCTATCTTTGTCAGCATTCTCTAGCAATGAAATCAAAGCAAAGTTTTTTGGATACAACCAATAGTAGATTTTAGTCGCAATTGGGAAAAGCCATTTCGGATAGTAAAATCTTTTTTCAATAAAGAATTTCTTGATAATATCTCTGAACGAAAAATCAATTAAGCCATCAAAATATTTTGTGTATTGAAGTTGCATAAACATATTGATGTTAAAGCCCAATCTTGATAGCAAATACAAAAAATATTTATTCTTGGTTTTCAGAGTTTTAATTTCAGCCCAAAACAATTCACCTTTTACTGCTTCACCGATAATTACGGCATCCGGATTACGCATTTTTATTTGCTTATGCATTTCTTTAAAGAAACTGTAAGGAACTGCAATAATATGATCTAAACGAAAACCATCAAAGCCCATCTCAAGCCAAAACAAAGCCGCATCGATTACATGGTCCCGTGTATCAGGATTTTCTAAATTTAATTTCGGTAGTTCTCTGAAAGTTAGATAGGTTAAATAATCGTTCGGCCAATTCCTAAAGTAAAACCAATCGCGGTATGGACTTTGGGGATTGTTTTGCGCATCGACAAAATATGGATGCTCCTGCGAAACATGGTTCATAACTAGATCCAATATTATTCGTATGTTTCTCTTACGCGCTTCAGAAATTAACTCTTTAATCTTGTCGATTGAACCAAATCTAGGGTCAACACTAAAAAAATCCATCACACTATAACCATGATAGTTGATAGTTTTATGGAATGGCGTAAGAAGAATTGTATTAATTCCTAAATCTGATAAGTAATCCAAGCGCTCAATTACACCCTGAATATTGCCGCCACAAAAAACTGGGGCGTCGCAATTCTGCTGGGACCACAGCTCGTCATTATCCTTGCCAACAGAAAACCTGTCGATAAAAATGTTATAAATTACCGCACCTTGTAACCAACTCTTTGAGTGCTTCATGTCTCCAAAGTTATTTCATCAACAACAGTCTTTATTAAAAGAATAAAAGCGATAATATAGATTATGCTTTTTATCAGTGTACTATAAAGTTTTACTACAGTTGTTTATATAAGTATAGCTTTTGCAGGTATATATAGCAATATAAGGAAATACACCCACTTTAAATATTTTGGTTTTTGCATTTCTTGCACAATCCAAATAATTCGAAGGAATGGTCTGTAGCCTCGGTAAACTGCGCTGAACTTTTCAAAGCTTTTTTTATTACCGCACTCATATCGCAATCTGCAATGTC
>JBBSJS010000035.1:0-8785 GCA_038257015.1 Candidatus Doudnaibacteriota bacterium
AGACTTGAATTTAGTTCAAGTCTGAGCAACCTAGGAAAGGGGAGGCAGGACCGCGTAAGCGGGCCGTTGGAAGGGGAAAACCCCTTCTGGGTTTTACCCTCCAAATTTCTTATGTTTATAGGTGAATACCAAGCAGCAATTGATGACAAGGCGCGAGTGGCAATACCTGCGAAATTTCGCAGTTCTTTAAAATCAAAAGTCGTAGTAACTAGAGGGTTGGATAACTCCTTGGTTCTGTATACATTAGACGAGTGGAAGAAGCTCGCAGAGAAAGTGGCTAGTCTCCCAATTTCTACTGCCAATAATCGAGCTTTTTCTCGTCTGATGCTTGCAGGAGCAATGGATTGTGAAATTGATAAGCAAGGTCGAATTATATTACCAGCTTATCTAAAAGAGTTTGCCAAAATCACTAAAAGATTGGTTTTTGCAGGACTCTACAATCGTATCGAAATCTGGAGCGAAGAAGCTTGGGGTAAATACAAGACCGCAACAGAAAAACAAAGCAATGCAATTGCCGAAGCATTAGGGGATTTGGGTGTATAACGTAGATTTCCGAAACTAATCAGAAATTTATGTACCATCACATTCCCGTTCTTTTACAACAAGCGATTACAATTTTGAATCCGGAGCCAGGTCAAAACTTTATCGATGGCACTTTAGGTGGGGGAGGTTATACTTCAGAACTTTTGAAGCATAATCAACCTGGCGGTAAAGTATTGTCGATTGATTTAGATCAGCATGCTCTTGAAAACTTTCGCGAGCAAAACTCAGAACTTGTAAATTCAAAAACAGTTCAGTTGGCTCATGGAAATTTTCAGGATATCGATAGAATTATTGAAAAACATCAATTCTCAAACATTGCTGGCATTGTTGCCGACATTGGATTGAGTAGCTATCAGCTAGATCAATCTGGAAGGGGAATAACCTTTCAGAAGAAAGAGTTGCTCGATATGCGTTTTGATATCAGTAATAACAACCAAGCTGACGCTAGATTTTTACTCAATAATTCAAGTCTTGAAGATTTGGTAGCGATATTTTCTAACTATGGTGAAGAAAAATACTCTCGCCAAATAGCTAAGCGAGTGGTTGAGACCAGAGCTGTAAAACAGTTTCATTACACTGATGAACTGGTTGAAGTTATAAAATTGGGCTTACCAAAGCCATTTGCTCATCGTTGGGCAGACTCAGCTAGAAGAATATTCCAAGCTCTACGCATTGCTGTGAACCATGAATTGGCCAGTTTGGAAACCTTCTTGCCAAAAGCACTAGATTTAGTTGCCCCCGGAGGTAAAATCGTAATCGTTTCTTTTCACTCACTTGAGGATAGAATCGTCAAACAATACTTTAAGAAATTAGTTGATGGTTGTGTCTGCCCTAAGGACTTTCCTATGTGCCAATGTGGTTTTACACCAAAAGTAAAATTGCTCACTAAAAAGGCTATAGTAGCCGACTCTACTGAGCTCAGGGAAAATTCAAGAAGCGCATCTGCAAAACTTCGCGCAGTGCAAAAACTCTAAAAAATTAAGTCTGAAAGAAAAACAAAAATCAAATGACTGCAAGAACCCTTACATATTCAAACGTCGCATCGTCACCAAAAGTTTCAAGTAATCTTGTTACAAGACGGCGTACTGTCAAAGCAGTAACAACTTCCAAGCGAGCTGTTAGTGCTAAAAAAGGTTCTTTGTCGTTGTCAAAACTAATCCCTACGGCAGCCACTTTTAGCGCTGTTGCGGTTTTTGCGATTGCTGGCATGGTTGTTTATCACTTAGTCTCGACAAATGCTTCTGTGGCAAAGGGGTTTGAATTAAAGAAACTCCAAAAAGAAATCGCCACTTTAACTGAGAAGAACAAGCGTTTGGTAGTACAACAAGCAGAAGCCGGCTCTATTAATAAAGTTCAAGAGGTTGCTCAAAAACAAGGATTGGTGCAAACTAAATATGAAGAGTATTTAAATACCTTGCATCTAACACAGCGTTAAACAGTTAATAATGACAGCTAAATCATCCGCCAAAACCAATTCTGTGGAGGCAACTTTTCGCAAGCGCGTAATGTGGGTTGCGAGTTTTTTATTGATAGGATTTTTAGCAATAACTATTCGTTTAGTCCACTTGCAAATTGTTCAAGGCGATAAGTATCAAGCACAGGCATCTAACCAGCGTACCAGTGTACAGCGTTTATTTCCTGTCAGGGGTGAAATTAAAATCTCCGACTATTTTGCGGGGGAGGCTTACACTGTGGCAACTTCTATCGAGAAGCCCTTGGTTTATGTTGTACCTGCCGATATTGAAGACCCGGAAAAAATCGCCGAGCAACTAGCTTCCGTTTTGCAGTTAGATAAGCAGTTCGTGTGGGATAAGATTAAAGACCCAAGTAGAAAGTATGTGCAAATAAAGAAACAAATCACGGAAGAAGAACGCCAGGCCGTAGAAGCTCTAAAACTCCGTGGTGTGTCTTTTGATGCCGAAACCACCCGTTTCTACCCAGAAGGCGAGTTCATGGGTCCAGTTCTCGGTTTTGTGGGCTATAAAGGCGATGAGCGCGTAGGGTTGTATGGCGTAGAATCGATGTTTGAAAAAGACTTGAAAGGTATTCCTGGAAGTCTAGCACAAGAAAAGGATAATACAGGCTCTTGGATTTTTGGAGCTAAACGAGATAGAGTACCAGCAGTCGATGGTGACAATATTATTTTAACTATAGACAAAACAATTCAGTTAAAAGCTGAAAGTATTATCAAAGAAACTGTTGAAGAACATTCTGCTGATTCCGGTAGTGTAGTAATTATGGATCCAAAAACTGGCGCTATCTTGGCGATGGCTAACTATCCATCTTTTGATCCGAATAATTATTCAAAGGTTGAAGATATTTCGTACTATAACAACCAGATTACTATGGGAGGCTACGAGCCTGGTTCGATTTTTAAACCGATTACAGTCGCGGCGGCTGTAAATGAAGGAAAAATTCGTGCCGATACACCATTTTTTGATAGCGGAGAAGTTAAGATTGATGGTTATACCATCAAAAACTCTGAGCAAAAAGTTTACGGGCAACAAGATATAAATTTTGTCTTGCAGGAATCATTGAATACAGGGACTATTTTTGCAAAAGATAAAATTGGCAATAAAAAATTTGGAGAGTATCTGCAACGATTTGGCTTTGGGAAAAAAACAGGAATTGAAGTTCCAGAAAGCGCTGGTAATCTGAGTAACTTGGTTGGTAATATTGGCGTCAACTATCACACAGCCAGTTTTGGGCAAGGAATTAGTGTTACACCAATTCAAATGGTGCAGTCTTTTGGTGCTCTCGCTAATGGCGGTAAAATGATGCAACCTTATATGGTAAAATCCCGAATCAGAGTTACTGGAGAAGTAATTGAGACAAAGCCCGAACAGCTTGGTCAGCCGATTACTTCACAAACTGCTAGCACTGTGTCAGGTATGTTGGTTAATGTTGTTGAGAAAGGCCATGGTAAGCGAGCAGCTGTACCGGGCTACTATGTTGGTGGTAAAACTGGAACTGCTCAGGTCGCTCGCAAGGATGGTCGTGGTTATGAGGAGAATAATAATATCGGTTCTTTCATCGGCTACGCTCCAATTGAAGACCCTAAGTTTGTGATGCTTGTTAGAGTCAATCATCCTCGTACGGTGAGGTTTGCTGAGAGTACCGCCGCCCCAGCATTTGGAAAAATCGCGCAATTCCTACTTAACTATTACAAAGTTGCTCCTAACCGTGATGTGTCAGCTCAGTAGAGTAAAACCTTTCCTCTGTTGACTAATCCAGTTAAAGTGTTAATCTTGCCTTAGATGATCAAGGAGGTTTGTCTCAATGGTAAGAAGAAAAGGAAAATTGAAAATAATTGAGCCTGTAATCACCGCCTTCCAGTTCGATAAAGGCGAGCGAATAACTTATTTACTGCCCTCAGGAAAGACTTATAATTTCTCTGAGTGGGAACTAAAACAATTTCCGAACCATTGTTTCTTGAGATTGAAGTATGGCCAACAGTATGTTTATATCAATAAAAACTACTTAGACCATATTAATTCAAGTAGCTTTGAAATACTTTACCCCTAAGCGTCGTTTAAACCTAAGACTGGAACCGACGCTTTTTTAATTGGTTTTTTGCACTTCGTGTTTGCCCCAATGGATGTGGTTCCAAGCACGCTCGTGAAAGAAATAGATTAGCGTACTAACCACACTGGTCGCACCAGTTACACTTAAAGTGCTTTGAATGTCTCCTGTCATGACGTACATTACAATGCCGTGACTTGCAATAATCAGAATTCGGTAGGTAATCGTCTTAATCAGTGAACGATGATGGTGTTCGTGGAAACGAGTTGATAAATTCATGGTTTTATTGTATCACAATCTAATTTCATCTTTTAAAAACTATGCTAAAATGAAGTCAAGAAGTAGCGTTTATTAAGTTTATGAGAAATGCAGTAAAACAATTTGGGTGGGGAACATTTAAAATTATCAGCTCGGTGACGCTGGGATTTTTTGCTGTTTTTGCTGTAGTTGGTTTTGCTGGTGCTTCATATGTTTACGTAGTAAGTAAATCACTTCCTGGCTACGATGAATTGGTAGAGCGTGATGTGCCAGAATCGAGTAAGATCTACTCCCGTGACGGAACCCTGTTGTATGAGTTTCACGGAGAGTTTAAGCGCACAACCGTAGGTTTTGACCAGATTTCCACCCACCTCAAGAATGCGACGCTGGCAATTGAAGACAAAGATTTTTATAACCATGGCGCTGTATCATTAACAGGTATTGCGCGCGCTTTGATGACCAACTATCAAACAGGAAGCGTTGTTCAAGGTGGGAGTACTATCACTCAGCAATTTGCAAAAAATGCTTTATTAAATCGGGATAAATTATTTAGTCGTAAAGTCCGTGAAGTATTGTTATCCTATAAAATTGAATCTCATTTCAGTAAAGATGAAATTTTAGAATTATATTTAAATGAAATTCCTTACGGTCGCAATGCTTACGGAGCGGAAGCCGCAGCCCAAACTTATTACAACAAAAATGCGAAGGATTTAACTTTGGCTGAAGCTGCTTACTTGGCAGCTCTTCCTCAAGCACCAAGTTATTTAAGCCCGACTGGTGCAAATTTTGAAGCTTTAGAAAATCGGAAGAACCTTATCTTAGATGAAATGCAAAGACAAGGTTATATCAACGAGCAAGACCGTGACGGAGCCAAGGGTGAGAAAGTTGCCTTTAAATCTTCAACTGTAACAATTATTGCGCCTCACTTTGTTTCTTGGGTTCAAAACTATCTAACCGAGAAGTATGGTCACGAGTTTTTACAAGAAGGTGGTTTAAAAGTTTACACAACTCTAGATTTGAAGTTACAAGCATTGGCTGAACAAGCCGTTAAAGAAGGTGCTGCAATCAACGCAAAAAAATATCGCGCCTATAATGCAGCTTTGGTGGCTGTAGAACCAAGTACTGGCAAAATTTTGGCCATGGCTGGCGGTAAGGATTATTTCGGTAAAGCAGAACCTGCTGGTTGTATTCCAGGTAAGAATTGTAAATTTGAACCTAATGTTAATGTTGCGACTGCACTTAGACAACCAGGTAGTAGCTTTAAACCATACGCTTATCTAACAGCATTTAAACCTGAACACGGTTATACACCACTTTCAAGAATACTCGATACTCCTACAGTATTTGGTTACAGTGGTGGCAGGGCTTATATTCCTCGAAACTATGATGGTTCATCTCATGGCTGGATTACTATGCGCAAAGCTTTGGCTGGTAGCTTAAATGTTCCAGCTGTAAAAACTTTGGCACTAGTTGGAGTAGAAGATACTGTGCAAACCGCTCGTGATATTGGAATAACTGCACCTTTGAAAAATTGTGGACTGACATTGGTATTAGGTGGATGTGAGATTGAATTGGTAGACCACGTTTCGGCTTTTTCAGTTATTGCTAACGGTGGTAAAGGAACTGGTGGCACGCCATTTCTTCGTATTGAAGATAAGCGTAATAACATACTCGAAGAATATCAGCCAGCCACAAAACAATCTGTAAATCCAGAAGCAGTTTATTCGCTGATTAGTATTATGACTGACGATCTATCACGACAATATGTGTTCGGTCGTGATAATGTTTTAAATTTACCAGATAGGGTTGTTGCTGCAAAAACTGGTACAACTCAAAATTGGAAAGATGGTTGGACACTAGGATTCACTCCTCAGTTATCAGTAGGTGTTTGGACAGGCAATAACGATGGTTCTCTAATGGCTTACGGAGCTGATGGTTCGTTTACCGCAGGCCCAATTTGGCAAAAGTTTATGATTGAGGCTCACAAAGGCTTACCGGCAATGGATTTCCAAGTACCTTCAGGAATTATTCAGATTGCTTATGACCAATATACCAACCGTCCTGCCACCAATCCAAACGCTAGAAATGTGCGCATGGAACCGTTCGCATGGTACGCCTTACCAAAGGACACTCAAGTTTCTGCTGCCCCTAGAACTTTGAGAAATATTATAGTACCAACTAATAATCCTCCAACCCAACCGACAGCAAGTGAACCTCAAACTTCAACTATTCAGTCGTCGCCGATGAGCTATGAATTACCACCATTATCACCAGCTGGTTATTATCCCGCGCCGACAGAAACCACTACAACTCCATCTTCACCAACCACCTCACCTACAGACTACGGGGGAGTGAGTGATTCTGAGGCACCAACTCCTTCAAATATAACACCGCCAGCTTCTGGTGCACTACCTCTAGATTTTTCTAGTACCGCGGCTGGAACGGTAATCAGTAGAACAATTAATTTCTAAGATAAAATCCCTAGTAATTACACTAGGGATTTTATGCTTTGTAGTGATTTAGTTATTCAATGTTTTTCCCAGGAAAAATCTTTGTCCAAAATCTTGGGTGGTCAACAATCACCTCGCTAATAAAAGCAAAAGGAATAGCTACCAATACCACAACAATAATGACTCTAAAGTCGATGGTTGCATCGGTTGCAAGCGAAATAGCAATCAGGTCCTCAATAAGGCCCATACCAATACCGATAATTACGAATTCAAGAATTCTCAGATGCTTTTTTTGTCATGTATTTTATAAGTCCAAACAATGAATTGCCTTGGACTTGTTTAATAATTGAAGCAGATTCTGATATAATAGTAACATATAAGGTGACAACAGCCCTGATTAACAGTTGATTGCCAAACTTCTTAATGAAAGAACTAAAACAAAACATAGAAAAATTGATCGAGGGGGAAGTGGATGACTCAACTGAAACTTTAAAAACTTTTAGTCACGACGCTAGTATGTTTGAAATGCAACCAGAACTGATAGTTGCCCCTAAGCACAGTAAAGATGTTGCAAAGTTAGTGAAATTTGTCAGTGATAATAAAGCCGATGAACCAGAGCTTTCGCTAACAGTTAGAAGCGGTGGAACTTGCATGTCTGGTGGTGCAATTAATAACTCCATCGTTTTAGATTTCAGCAAATATTTTAATCAAATTTTTGAGGTTGAAGAAACTTTCGCCAAAGCTCAACCTGGTGTTTTTTACCGTGATTTTGAAAAGGCAACTTTAGAAAAAAATTCACTGATGCCTAGCTATCCTGCTAGCCGAGATTTGTGCACCATCGGTGGTATGGTAGCAAATAATTCCGGCGGCGAGCGTTCTTTGCAATACGGGAAAACAGAGAGATTTGTTAACTCTTTAAAAGTGATTTTTACAGATAGTAATGAGTATGTGGTGAAACCGTTAACTCGCGAACAGTTAGCTGTTAAAATTGCTCAGCAGGATTTTGAAGGGAAGTTATATCGCGAAACTTATCAGTTACTGGAAACTCATTATGACGAAATTCAATCGGCCAAACCAAAAGTTAGCAAAGACTCAACAGGTTATCATTTATGGAATGTTTGGAACCGCGAAACAGGAATTTTTGACTTAACTCAATTAATTGTTGGCTCGCAAGGAACTTTAGGCATTGTTACAGAAATTGAATTCAGACTTGTTCCAGCTCCAAAGCATTCGGGAACTTTGGTTATATTTTTGCGCACAATAGACGATCTTGGCTCTTTGATTAACAAAGTTTTAACTCATAAGCCGGCAACTTTTGAAGGGTTTGATAATTATACGTTAATGCTTAGCTTCAAATTATTTTTCTACTTTCACCAAACTTTAGGTTGGTGGGGGATGATGAAACTAGGTATTCAGCTTATCCCAGACGCTTTGAAATTAATGCGTGGTATTCCAAAAATGGTGTTATTAGTGGAGTTTCAAGAAGCAACACCAGAATTGGTTTCTCAGAGAGTTCACCAATTGAAATTAGATCTAGCAGAGTTTGGTCACGAAGCTTTGTTTGAAGAAGATGATACTGAAGCTAAAGCTCGCAAGTTTTGGATTATGCGCCGAGAAAGTTTTAACTTGCTGCGCAAAAAAATAAAAGACAAACATACCGCGCCCTTTATGGATGATTTGGTAGTGCCTCCATCAGTGTTACCCAAATTTTTACCAGAAATCCGCGCAATTATAAGCAAATATAAGTTGTTAGCAACTATCGCTGGTCATATGGGTGACGGTAATTTTCACATTATACCGTTGATGAACATTGAACGAGCTGATGAAAAAGCTAAGCTTGAACCAGCGATGAAAGAAATCAATGCGTTAGTTCTAAGTTATGGTGGTTCACTTTCGGGTGAACATAACGATGGGATGATTCGTGGTCCGTGGCTAGAGCAAATGTATGGACCAAGAGTATTGGGTTACTTTAAAGATGTTAAGCATATCTTTGACCCGGAAAATATTTTCAA
>JBBSJS010000036.1:0-8759 GCA_038257015.1 Candidatus Doudnaibacteriota bacterium
GGAGCCAGCTGGCGGTCCTAACTTCTATGGTTTTGACGACAGTGTACTATATGAAATTAAGGTCGATAATAATGGTGATGCTGTAGAAGATATTTCTTTCCAGTGGGAATTCAAAACCACTGTCCAAAACAGCAACACTTTCTTGTATAACACAGGAACTATCACATCTTTAACTGATCCTGACTTTAATGTTCGCCAGACCTACAATTTAACCAAAGTAGAAGATGGCGTTAGGACTACAATCGCAAATAATGTACCAGTCCCTCCAGCCAACATCGGTCCAAAGTCTACACCTGACTATGCTTCTCTTCAAAGAATGGCAGTAAAAGAAGCTAATGGCATTAAGATGTTTGCCGGTCAGTCTGATGATCCTTTCTTTGCTGAATTAGGAGGATTGTTTGACCTACTAACTATTCGCAAACTTCCAGGTAATGCTGGCGGTGGAGTGGATGGCTTGCGCGGATACAATGTTAACGCTTTAGCTATTCAAGTTCCTATTAATCAGTTAACAAAAAACAAGGACAAGCCTTCTGACGCTAAGAATCCAGATGCTGTTATCGGTACATGGACTACTGCATCTCGTCAGTCGACTCGCGTACTTTCAGCTGGATCTCAAAGTAACTCTGGTCCATATGTACAAGTTTCTCGTTTAGGCGCTCCATTGGTTAACGAAGTTGTTGTGCCTCTTGGCGCCAAAGATATCTGGAACGGCTCCAAGCCAACTGGCGATGCTCAGTTTGCAAACGGGGTAACCGATCCAGAATTGGGCAAACTTTTGAAAGCTCTCTACAACATCAATGTCCCACCACAAGGTGCATTCGGAACTCCAGAACAACGTGACGACCTTATTGCTATCTTTCTAACTGGAATTCCAGGATTAACCCAACCGACCAATGTGGTAGCTTCAGAGCAGTTGCGCTTAAATGTAAGTATTCCTCCAACACGTAATCCAAACCGCTTAGGAGTTCTTGCAGGAGACAACCAAGGGTTTCCAAACGGTCGCCGTCTTGCAGATGACGTAACTGATATTGCAATCCGAGCAGTTGCCGGTGCCGCTTACCCCTTATTTCATCCAGAATTTACACCTGATCCAACTGGCGTTAAGCTAGGTGACGGTGTTGATACTAATGAAGTTGCTTTCCGTGGTTCATTCCCATATTTAGCTTTACCTCATTCTGGTTTTGATAGCCGTCCTCATTCCACAACTGGTATTGATGGTGGTGGTTCTGTTACTCCTACAACACCATCTGGAAACGATATCCCAGCAAGTGGTAAGTCTCGGTTATATAGAATGTACAGCTCAAGTCTTGATAACCACTTTTACACTACAAGTGTAAATGAAAAGAATTCAGCTATGGCTAGTGGTTACGCTGATGAAGGTTCAGTTGGTGAGGTTTCTATAGACAGACCAGCCAATAGCGTACCATTATACCGTATGTATAGTGCCAGCTTAAGAAATCACTTCTATACAACTAGCGAGTCTGAAAAAGATCAAGCTATGAGAAGCGGTTTTAGACTAGAAGGTATGATTGGGTATGTTGCTCAAAATGGCAACTCCCCATTATATCGATTATATAACGCTCGTTCAGGTAATCATTTTTACACGATCAGCGCCGCTGAGCGCGACTTTGTATCGACTCGTGGTTACGTGAATGAAGGCATTGCAGGTTACTTGTACTAAACAGTACTTAATTCTTTCTAGGAAGTGACTGTACAATTAGATACGGAGCGCGTGATTGCGCGCTCCGTATCTTTCTAAATAAAAGACACAAGATATGACTATAAAAAATATACAACCTTGGCTTATGATTGGTTACGCAATTGTGGTAATTTGCATCATAGTGTGGTGGGTTAACGCTCAGTTTTTTAAAGATTCGAGCTCTGAGCAACTAACAGGAGACACTCAAAATGTCAGCATGAGAAGCTCTGTGGATGAGCAAATCACCGCTTACGAGAGCCGCCTTATTACCCAGCCTGATCACGTACCAACTATGCTAGTATTAGCGTCCTCTTACATGCAAAAAGTACGTGAGACCGCGGATGTATCTTTCTATAATAATGTTAATGATCTGACCTCTAGGGCACGTCTAATAGAACCCAACAACCCCGATATTTATGGGCTTGAAGGAGAGATAGCGCTAGGAAGACATAATTTTGAGGATGCTTTAAAATTGTCAGAAAAAGCAATTGGTTTAAATCCAGCTAAGGCATTATTCTATGGAATTAAAGCTGACGCACTTACCGAGTTAGGGCGCAACGATGAAGCCATCGAGGTATTGCAGGAAATGGTGGACATACGTCCGGACTATAGTTCCTACAGCCGCATCGCTTATGCGCGGGAACTTAATGGTGATATCCCAGGGGCGATTGAAGCTCTTGAAATTGCGATACAGGCAGGTTCAACTTTCCCGGAGAATATTGCATTTGGTTATACAGAATTGGGCAAGTTAGACTTTCGCTCAGATGTAACTCTTGCGGCCAAGCAATTCAATAAAGCTTTATTGGTCATAAAAGATTACCCTCCAGCATTAGAAGGACTTGGTAAGGTTGCTTTTGCTCAGAGCAATTACAATCAGGCTATAGAGTTTTTCCAAAAGGCTTTTGATTTCTTGCCGATTGCTCAATACGCTACTGACTTAGGAGATGTGTATTTTATAACAGGGGATAAAACAAAAGCGAGTCAGTACTACACACTTGCTAAAATAGCTTTTGATAAATCTGAGACAGCAGGCGTGAATTCAGATATGGAACGCGCGCAATTTTTAGCTGAGCACGATTTAGATTTAGAACAGGCTTTGGAATTAGCCAAGAGATCATATGCAATTAGGCCGAGTATCTATGGTGCAGATACATTAGCCTGGGCTTTATATAAAAATGGTGATAGCAAGGGCGCCGAACAGTACTCTAAGCAAGCTTTGAGATTAGGAGAACACGATCCTTTAATTGTTTATCATGCTGGGGTGATTGCCAAGGCTAATGGTCAAATCCAAGAATCAGAGCGTTTGCTAGCTAAAGCAAAGCAGCTAAACCCTCACTTTTCAATTTTATACAATAATTAATTTATGAAATTATCTAATTACAAAAAAATAATTCTACTCGCTGTAGTGTTGGCATTTAATCTCGGACTAAGTTTTGCATTAACTAATTCAACAAATGCTCATGAACTATTGCCAGCAGAAGTGGTGGAGTACTTAAAAGAAAATCCTGATGCATCCACTGAAGATATTCAAACTTTTGTGAATGAATCAGCACCAGAACTTGCAGATAAATATGAAGACAAAGATGAATTAGTTGCCGCCGTTAGAGGCAGTACAGATTTGGGATTTTTCTCAAATGCCTGGTTGTTTATTGAGGCCGGCATACATCATATTTTGGCTGGTCCAGATCATATCTTATTTGTCCTGTCATTGCTATTAGTTTTTGTGTCTTTTACTCACATATTAAAGTTGTCGGCTACTTTTACAATCGCTCATAGTATTACCTTAATTCTTGGCGGAACAGCAATATTGAGCTTGAGTGCTAAAATAGTGGAACCAATTATCGCGCTATCAATTGCATATGTGGCACTTACGAGTGTGTATTTTAAAAACTCAAAATTTAGTGCTGCAAATAAAACCATACCAATCATTTTTTTCTTTGGCCTATTTCATGGCTTGGGGTTTGCTGGGTTGCTCGAAGAAATTCAAATTCCATCAGATAAGTTCTTTTCATCGTTATTGTTCTTCAATATCGGTATTGAGATAGGGCAGTTGATGATTATCTTGCTAGTGCTTCCAGCTATCTATTTCTTTAAAGATAAAATTTGGTACCCGACAGTAATAAAAGTAATTGGTACTATTTTTGGGCTAATGGGTCTGTTTTGGGCGATTCAAAGAATATTTTTAACTAAATAAAAAAACAGCCTTCGAGCTGTTTTTTGGGATGTAATCGCAAGGTTTAAGCACTTGTATTTTAATTGTTGTACGTAGGCACAAGCTATCCCTGGCTTCTCTGAGCTATAAAAAAGGCTCCGGTTTTCACCGGAGCTTATTGTCTTGATTCGAATTCCTTCCATAATTCCTGGAACTCAAACTTTTCTCGTATCCCATCTTCTTCTAAATGAGCAGTGATAATCACCGTCCAATCTTTGACCATGGGTAAAATTGAATATGTTTGCACGCATACTTCGCAAGGACGAAGTGTCGGATGTAGAACACCAACTTCGTTTGCTTGTGGGGTTCCTACCACCACAATACCGATTACTAGGTCGTAGCCAGAAAATCGGGCTGCATTAACAGCGTTGCGTTCGGCGCATTCTTTGGGAGCATCTTTTTTAATTTTAGTGTTAGCTCCATAAAATACTTTCCATTGCTCTCCTAAGGAAGCTTTGGCGTTATAGGCGAACACAGCGCTACCAACATCGAAAGGTCTGTAAGAGTAGGCGAGTTTGGATTTCGCTCGTGCTTGATCAATCATAAACTCAACGATTTGCCGAAACCTCATCAAGTGTTGCTCTTGCGAAACTTCTCTGTTGGGGTCAGTGACAATTCGCCAGTAATCTTGGTCTGGTTCACATAATCCTGTTTCCATCTTTCCTCCTGTCCGAATAGGACTAAATAAAATACCACGCAGTATGGTATATGTCAATATTTGGACGTATCGAAAAACTTGCAACAATTCGGGAGTATATTTTGCGAGTCTTCTGTACTAGCTAGATGAAAGTTATTAAATTCACGTTCGAATGTAACCTCTTTTTTAATCCAAGAGGGAAGGTTATTGTCTGTTAAATCTCTTACCTCTAATTCAGCAATTATTAAGCCTTTTTTATCACCGTGGAACACATCTACATCAATCATTAAATCTTGGTATTTCACTTTGTATCTTACTTTTTCGATCCTCCTCCCTTTAGTGTTATCCCACAATCTTTCAAACAATGTTTTGTCGATAACGCAATCTCTACTTACTTTGTCTAAACCTACCCCTTTTGATTCGGTGTATGTATAGGTCTCTCCGACTTTTCTTATACGCTTTTGGTTGTTAATAGTACTATTAGGTAGATACCCTTGAATAATTTCTTGGTTGTGAACAGAAAGAGCTTTAGGAAAGTCGGTAATCAAAAATTTTCGTTCTACTGCCGAGAAGAACTTTGGCTCAATTTCTATTAAATATTCAACACCAAACAAGTAGCTGAAATCCGAGTTTTTTAAACTTAGTGGAAATAAGTCAATCTTTAGTTGTGATTGATGAGACTTTAAAGCACGAAATTTATTTTCCAAACTCGAATTGTCCAATTCATAGCCTAAAGATATTTCTTTATCAGATGATCCAAATTCTTTGCTCCAATATTTTAATTCCGGCAAATAGTTTACAGGCATGGATTTATTTTCATCAAGCCACCGCTGTATTTTATCAAAGTTGATAGTGACTTCAAATAAACGATTGAAGTAAATAAAATGGTTTTGAAACAATTCACGACCAACTTGATGTACTATTTTATGATCGGCATTCCCGTAGCCCCCGTTTTTATCGTAAGAAACTATGATGCATTTCTCCACTCCTTCATTTTGCAAACAGTTTATTACTGCCAGAGCAGCATTTTTAGGGTCTGCTTTAGACAATGGCGTCGGATTTTCTGAATTATATTGGGGTTCGCAATAATTTAAGTATAAAATATTTTTTACATTTAAGATCTTTAATGCTTCTGAAGCTTCTTTTTGTCTTATTTGTGTTTTACTTTCATGAGCGACTAAAGCAGCGGCACAATAAACAATGATCACATCTCTGCCTTTTTTGGAAAGATATTGTATTAACCCAGCGCTGAGAAAAGATTCGTCATCGGGATGAGCATGCAAAAATACCACTGGATATTCTGGAGGAAACTGGGTGTCAATTTGCTTGTCTAGATTTTGCATGATTGAGAATTTGATTAAATATAGCTGAGTCTTTTTTTGCAACAATATCTGCGCTGTCAAAAGTTTTAACAAACCTATCCGTATCTAATACCAAAGCTGTTTTTTCAGATATGGCTTTAAGGCACAACTCAGCGAACTCAGTGGTATCGCCAAATTTAGCCATTAATACAGCTTTTGTGCCAGAATAGTTAATCTTAGAAAACGGAACTTTCCATGTTACAGCAGGTAAACCGTGGGCTAAGGCTTCATTTAGTACTGTTGGAAAGTTGTCATTAAATGAAGGGTAAATAAATACCTTTGATAAACTGAAGACTTCATTTTTAAGAGTATCATCAGCCCACCCCAAAAAGTTAACTTCGATATTCTCATCAGAAGAAATGTCTTGAACCAGTTTATTGCTATACTCATCATCTATTTTTCCCATCACAGCCGTTTTTAAAGGACGATTTAATAATCGTGTACACTCTACCAGAATTTGAAGTAAGTATTCCAAGCCTTTTCCTTCTTCAAATCGCGCCATATAAACAAAGTCATATACTTCTTCTGAACTAGGTTTCTTCGGTACCGGCACAGTCGCTAATGATGGGCTTAATAACCATGTTTGCAAAACGGGGAAGTAGAGCTTTGAATAGTAATCAACTGTTTTGTTGTTTGTGATTATGTAAAGTTTATTAAACACATCTTCACATTCTTTGTAGTGGGCTAGTATATAATCTTTTTTAAATTGGCTGTGGACGGAATTTGCATATTGCAAGACATCCTTTTGAAAGTTAGCGCTAGGATTGGTAGGGGCTGAAAGAAACGGCATGGCGTGAATACAGGTTGCAAAGGGCGTTATCCCTGAAAGTCTATTTCCTAATTCTCTCATCAGATCCCAAATTTCCATTTCTAAAACAACGAGGTCAATGTTTTCTTCTTGGGAAACATCAATTACTAGGTCACAGATTTCTTTACTGTTTAATACATTCCAACCACTGTACTCAATCGGCGAGTGGATGAATTTCACTCGACCGTATTTTTTCAAGGTAGATTCATTGTCTGGTTCAGTGCCCAGACAAATTATGATAATATTGTTTAATTTAGACAGCTCATCTAGTTCAATCTTCAGCCTCGCTTGAGCACCAGCATTTTTCTGAAGAGCTGCAGAGGTAAGTATAAGAAGATTCATTTTTAATGACCGTAATAATATACGGAACCATATTCTTTCAATATCTCTCCATTGGCAGAAATTTGTAATCCGGCATTTTCTGGCAAAGCAATTATGGGATAGCCGAGCTCTAAGCTAAGTTTCCCAAGATCAGGTTTAACAGTTTCGTCGTAGTGACAAATTATTGCGAAATTGCCGATTAATCCTAGCCCTTTGTATTGCAAATAGTCTTGATTATTCTCCTCGGATACAGTCCTGATGTCTTGACCTAATATTATTGCCCCAGCGCTTCCGCCGTAGACAATCTTCCCATCTTGGATGAATCTCGGTATTCCTTTATCGTAGCCATTAGCTAGTAAATACGCCAGTAGTTTGTAAGTGTTGCCACCTCCAATATATATAGAGTCGAACTCATCCAAATTTTCAGCTTCGGTGTTGTCTTCTAGCATTGTAAAACTGGCCGTAGGTAGATAAGTTTGTATTAGAGAGTTAAACCATTGCTGTAATTTACCCACTCCAAAAACGGCTGTATCTAAAGCAGTAGGGATATAAAGAATATGTGCAGACTGCGGGAGTGCTGCGAAATATTCCTGGTCTATTTCGACGGTTTCTGGTATATCTCCACCGCCGGATATGAATATAGCTGGGCAGTTTTCCATATTGTTGATTTTAATACAGCCTGACTTTTTGCTTAATAATAAGGTCAGTGTATTTAGGAATGTTTAACAACTCTTTCTCTACAAATTTCTCAAGTTGTGCAGTATGCTTGAATTTATCAGGAACGCTTATAGAAGTTATCCACGGATCTAATAAATCTCGACCGCTTTGACTACTTAACCCGACTTCATTAGGAATTCTGAACTTTTCATAAATTTTTCGGCTTATCTCGTTGGCAGCAACGTAATAGATCTTTCCTATATGGTAAACTGGATTTTTACCACAGGCACCTTCCATGCTCATGAGACGCATCGGAGAAATTACTCCGTTAATGCGGTTACCACGTCCTACTAATCCTTCATCGCCACTTTCTATAGAAGACCCAATGGCGGTTAGATATAGTTCATTAATCTCAAAATTATCTCTGGTGTTGATGTGAAGTTCATATTTTTTAACACCATTTCTTTTGCAAATGCTTTCTACATTTTTATGAGCAAATTGCAAGTTATTCTGATATGCTTCAGCACTGCTAACAAAATTTGCGATTTGTGGCACACATAGGGTTAAATAATATCGATCCTCTTTGCGGAAAGCCATTACCTTAACGTCAGTTCCCATCCAAGGGTGAGCTTTGCGAAACTTTTCGCTTGTTATTGATTCTTCTATATTTAATACCAATTGTTCTAATTTGCTATACGGGGCATATCCAACACCCAGCGAAGTGTCATTGGAGAGTAATTTTTTTGTTTCTTGCAAATCGAATAAGCCTCTAGGCTCAAACCAATATTTCCTAGTTCCTTTACTGGATGAGTTCTCTTCAGTTTTGCCTGGACTGCTTTTATTGCTTAAATTATACTGGAAGGCTAAATCTTTGTTGGGGTTGATCGGCAACTTCTTCTTCAGCAGTTCTTTGGTCCATTTGGTAAGAAGCTTTTCTAAGGGGATAACTTGGTTTCCAAACTTAGTGGATGCTCGGCCATTTAGCAACACCCGAATTGGTTCAGTTAGATATCCTTTACCAAACTTAACTGAAGAGGCCCCTCCCAGCAAGCCCACCTTGTCAA
>JBBSJS010000037.1:0-8471 GCA_038257015.1 Candidatus Doudnaibacteriota bacterium
CAGTATTGTCGAATGCTTCCATCCCGCCAATCGGCCAAGAGAATGGGTTATGAGAGAAATCAACTTTCTTGTTTTTCTCATCGTATTCGTAAAGGGGGAAGTCTACAATCCACGCCAACGCTACTGTATTCGGATCTTTTAATTCAAAATCATCAGCTATACGACTGCGCAAGTTTCCAAGCACTTTGTTCACAACTTTGCGGTCGTCGGCTCCAAAGAAAATGATGACGCCAGTTTTAGCGCCAGTTTTTTCTACACTGATTTGCTGTTCGCTTTCAGAAAGGAACTTTAATATTGGTGATTTAATACCTTCTTCGGCCAGAGTAATATAAGCAAGTCCTCCTGCACCTGATTGTTTTGCAAATTCTGTGAGCTCATCTATTTGGCTGCGAGAAAGCTTGGCACCGCCTGGGGCACAGATTGCTTTCACTGCACCACCGCTTTTAATGGCGGAAGCAAAAACAGTAAACTCTGTTGAACTTAACTCTTTAGTTAAATCTACGAGTTCCATACCAAATCTTAAGTCTGGTTTGTCGCTGCCGTATTTTTCCATCGCTTCAGCATAAGGGATGCGTGGAACGTCTTCTGATAGCAAATTTTTACCTGCGAGGTCTTTCGCAAGCGACTTTATTAAAGGCTCTATTTCTTGAAGAACTTGTTCACCATTTTGCACGAAAGACATCTCTAAATCGAGTTGATAGAATTCTCCAGGATGACGATCGGCGCGAGGGTCTTCATCTCTAAAACATGGTGCGATTTGGAAATATTTTGGTAAGCCACCAACCATCAATAATTGTTTAAATTGTTGAGGCGCTTGTGGTAGAGCATAAAAATGGCCAGGGTGAAGACGTGACGGAACAAGATAGTCACGCGCTCCTTCAGGGCTGGAAGAGGCAAGAATTGGTGTAGTAACTTCAACGAAATCACGAGAGTGCATGTATGCTCTCATGGCTGTATTAAATTCGTCTAGACGCTTTAAGCGGCGCTGCATTTTATCGCGACGTAAATCCAAGAAACGGTATTTCAAACGCAGTTCCTCATTAATCTCACCTTGGTGCATAATTGGAAAGGGAAGCGCATCTGATTTGTTTAAGATGATAAGTTTTTCTACCACAACTTCCACTGTTCCTGTTGGGATGTTAGGGTTAACCAAACTTTCATCACGGGCAATAACTTTTCCTGTAACTTGGAGTACAAATTCATCTCTAACAGTTTCAGCTGATCGAAAAGCCTCCGACTGTTCGGGGTTAATTGTTAATTGCACTAAACCAGTGTGATCTCGCAGGTCAATAAAGATTAAACCTCCGTGGTCGCGACTTGATGACGCCCAGCCAGCGAGAGTAACTTCTTGGCCAACTTTTTCGAGTGTTTGACTTGCTAATGTTCGTTCTGTCATGTGTAAAATACTTCTAAAATTATAGTTCAAATAGTTAATAACTGCTTAATTATACTTGGATTAAGCTAAATTTACAAACAAATAAAAAGTGCCCGACTCAACCTCAAGAGGTTGGCCGGGCTTCTTTGTGCCTGAAGAATCAGACGCGCTTGGGTTTTTCGAAGACATGAGATGTCGTTGATAACCCAAGAATTTCCCTGCTGTTTGATTGTTTTGAGAAGACTCGCAAGCGACTTATCGTCATTTGCGAAGCACCGTGAGCGTGGTGGCCAAATATTGGCCCCCGCCGCGATTTCGCTGTGCCGCGAGCGAGCCTTCTCATTTGTTCGACTTAGACTCGATAGTCTTTGCCGATTTTGGCGACTTTCGACCGGTTCTTAGTTACCGGTGTAATTTAGCTTGGTGTCTTGTGTATATGCTCCCAACCGCGCCTATTTACGCAAGAAATCAGAAGTTATACTAGACTAAATATTTACCATGCTCTTAGAGATGTCGATTTCGGCGGTGTTCCGGAACTATATTTTTCCGCCAATCGGTCTCCGTTTTGTCTGCCTAGGTATTTGCGCCATCGTCGTCTACTTAACCCTATGCAGAACAAATTTTTTCGATCTGTTTTTATCACTGAATTCCCATTTTAAGCCTAGGGTAAAACCAACGGCTCTCATGGACTGCTAATACTCATGTAATTCTTTCATTGAAAGCGCCCCTCCCAGGCAATCAAAAGAAAATATATAACTGAATATCCGACCGTTCCGAAAAACTGAACGTGAAAGCAGTATACAGATTTATCATGGTTTTGTCAACATAACTGCAGTTTAATTGGTAAATACCCCTTAAATAAGAGGAAAAACCTCTTTAAAGATTGAAAAATTTTGAGCAGAGGACTACATGGTTTATAATAAAAACAAAGCAAGTAAGATAAGAAATAAAAATCACAAAGAATGTTAAATATTATAGTTTTAGATTTAGAAACCCAGAAATCCTTTGATGAAGTTGGTGGTCGTGGTAAAAATCACTTACTAAAAATTTCAGTTTGCGGTGTGTATAACTACGCAACCAATAAATACGAAACATACGAAGAAAAAGAAATTGCCAAACTGGGGCCTATCTTGCAAACAGCAGATTTAATTGTTGGATACAATATAAAATCTTTTGACTTTGAGGTTCTTCAACCATATTTAAATTTTGATTTAAACGAAGTTCCATATTATGATTTGCTGCAAGAAATAGATAAAGTACTCGGTCATAAAATAAAACTAGAGAGCGTGGCTCAGGGAACTTTGGGAAAAGGAAAGTCAGGTAATGGTCTCGAAGCAATTCTTTACTACCGCAATGGTCGCATGGATTTACTAAAAAAATATTGTCTAGACGATGTGAAAATCACTAAGCTAGTTTACGATTATGCGCTAAAACATCAAAAAGTGCTATTTCGTGACTATTTTAGTATCAAAGAAGTTCCCTTGCATATTCCTGCTCCCAAGAAACGCTCTCAAGTGATTCATCAACAAACAGTCTTGTTTTAATGATAAAATCCTCTTACAAATTTGTTTGGTTAACAATTGGAC
Organism: Candidatus Doudnaibacteriota bacterium; assembly: GCA_038257015.1. Taxonomy (GTDB): domain Bacteria; phylum Patescibacteriota; class Doudnabacteria; order UBA920; family UBA920; genus UBA920. The sequence goes on from JBBSJS010000037.1 coordinate 2,962, forward strand.
TTATCTTAGGAGTAGTCGGTTGGTTTTTGAGTCTAGTTTTTTCAGGACAGCTAATTCTACATCCTGTTGTTGATTTAGGGTTTCTGGAAATTCGTTACTACGGTTTAATTTTGGCTCTAGCTGTTACAGTCAGTTACGCTTTAGCAATTTATCGCAAGGATGCTTACGGCCTAACAACCAAGCAAGCCGATCAAGTTTTGCTGATTACTTTAGTAAGCGGCTTTGTTGGATCGAGACTTTATCATGTGTTGTCAGATTGGAATTTTTATCTCGATAACCCACAACTTATAATTGCTTTCTGGCGGGGCGGGTTGAGTATCATGGGTGCTATTTTAGGAGGATTGATTGGATTGATAATATTTTCAAAACTCCAAAAACAATTCTCGTTGTTGAAATTACTTGATTGGATCGCACCAAGTATTGTGACCGGTCAGATTATTGGTCGATTCGGAAATTTGTTTAACTACGAAGCCTATGGTTATCCCGCATCACTTCCTTGGAAGATGTTCGTACCGGAACAATTCCGCATAGTAAATTTTTTAAATGAAGCATTCTATCATCCGCTATTTCTGTATGAATTATTAGGCAACTCATTGATACTTTTGTTTCTGTTTATTGCTTGGCCGAAGTTACGACAGCGCAGTGGTAGTCTTTTCTTTGTGTGGCTTTTTCTGTATAATGCTTTGAGGTTTGTATTAGAGCATTTAAGAATTGACAGTACGTTTATTTTCCATAACATTCGATTAAACGCAGTCACTTCAATTGTTCTTGCTGTTGTAGCCTTAGCTGGCTTGTATAAGATTATGCAAACAAAAAAGTCTCAACCCTTGGATTTAGATAAAGTCAATGAATAAATTATTTCAATCGAATAAAACACATTTGATTATCAGCGCAATTGTACCAATTGCGTATATTGTTGTTGTGTTAATATTTTCCAATCCTGTGCCTGTGTTTCGATTTATGGTGCCAGCGTTTTTTATGACTCTTGCTTTGACTTCTCTTTATAATTGGCGTTATCTAATGTATCGCAGTAGTTTTAATTGGTGGATATGGTTACGGTATATTTTTCTTAGCATAGCTTGGTTCGGTGTGCTATTTCTAATTCCTTCAGGAATAGGCCGTGGTTCCTTCTTGCTGTTTACTTTGCCAATTCTATTTTTCTTTGAGTTGCTAGTTGGAAGCAGGGGACAACAATTGCTTCAAAATGAATTTCTTATCACCACTGCAGGTTTGGTTCTGATTATGTTTGGTTTCAGTAGTTATTTTCAGCTACCTGGTATAATATACATGTGTATGGTTTTTGCAGCGACGCTTATTGTAGTGAGAACTTCTTTAGAGCTTGTACCTCATCCTCCGATTGTAAAATGGGTGAGCTCAGTATCAATCGGTCTGTTTGTAGCTCAATTATTTTGGGTATTAAACTTCTTACCATTACATTACTCTGCACTGGCCATGATCTGTTATGTGTTTGTGTACATACTCTGGGTTATGTTCTATCAATTTTTGTACCATAGCCTAACTAATAAACAAATTCAATATCATCTGATTTTAGCCTTAATCTTAATCTCGTTGGTGTTAGTTACAACACCTTGGAAAATTCAAACATAGTTTTATGAGTAAAATTCAAATATTAATTCTCGCTTTTGTTATCCTAATCCTCGCTTTCGTTTTGAATTTGCTTTTTCAAGACGCGTTGTTGGCCAGATTGTCGACTTTGCCAATCGCGCGCCGCTATAATTTATTTAAACCTCAAGCTCCAATTGTTATTAATGAACGAGAGACTGTTCGTGTTAGTGACGCTAATGATTCAATTGAATCTGCGAACAATGTGCGTTCCAAATTATCAGCCATTGGTTATGTAAGTGATGATAAATTTATACCAACAGGCACGGTCTTAAACTGGACTTCAGATGGTTATTTCATCACAACACAAGCCGCATTGCCAACAGCCGGTCAAAGTTATGTAATTATCACCAGCAATGGTGAAGCACTTCCGGTTAGCAAAGCCACACCAGATACAGTCAGTAATTTGGTTATGCTTTCAACTACTGGTCGCAGCATTTCTACTGTCAGTACAACCGACAGCAAGGAGTTAAAAGTCGGTCAAAAGTTATTGTTTATTGAAAGTTCAGTTTCGACTGGTACTGTAAAATTTTTACAAAGCTATGTTTCTAAAGTTCAATCCGATATCGTAAATGTAGAGTTTAGTTCCGATAGATTAAGCCGTGGGTTTGTACCTCAGGATGTTGGTGTAATTACTGCTGGACAAGCTATTGTTAATTTAAATAGTGAAGTGGTGGGAATTTGGGATGGACAAAAAGCTGTACCAGGAAGTGTGGTCCGTCAGTTTGCAAATAATTTCTTTCGTGATGAATTACAGGTCCGCCGAGCAGGTTATGGATTTACTTACAGAATCATTTCCGAAAATGAAACTAAAATTATCAACCTTAGTTTGGGGGCACAGGTCTTAACTTCCACAGGCTCAAGTTTGCAAGCAGGTTTACAAACCGGTGATATTATCACAGCTGTAGATGGTAAAAATGTCTCTGAGAATGCATTGTTAGAAGAAATGTTGGAAAGCTATAAACCAGGCGACCAAGTTCCGCTATCGGTAAGCCGTGGGACACAAAATGTAAATATTACAATCGTTCCAAGACAACTATAAATTTACCTAAACTTAAAATAAATAAAAACCCCGATAACTACAAGCAACAAAGTCGTGCAGGTTATCGGGGTTTGTTTTATTAAAGTTAACTGATGAGTGACTTAAAATTTAGTATTCGCGGCGGCCATCCATCGCCCTAGATAGAGTAATCTCATCGGCATATTCCAGATCACCACCCATTGGTAATCCTCGAGCAATGCGAGTAACTTTCACATCTACATCCTTTAGAGCTTTTGCAATATGCATCGCGGTTGTTTCACCTTCTAAAGTTGGATTAGTAGCGATGATAATCTCTTTGACTGTAAGTTTGTCGATTCTAATGGCTAAGGTGGAAATATTTAACTGTTCAGGGCCAATCCCTTCCATCGGATTTAGAACTCCTCCAAGGATATGAAATAAACCATTGTATTGACCTGTTTTGTCCAAGGCTATGGCATCTAATGGTTCCTCCACAACGCAGATAATGGACCTGTCGCGCGACTCATTAGCGCAAACGCTACATGGGTTGCTTTCGGCCATGTTGTGGCACTCAGAGCAAAAATCAATGTCTTTCTTTAGATTCGCAATAGCTTCAGAAAAGATACTTAAATCCAGTGAATCTTTTTTTAGAAGATAGAAACCTAATCGTTGAGCAGATTTAGGGCCAATTCCTGGAAGCTTGCCAAACTCATTAATTAAATTTTGAAGTGACTTAGGTAGTTTTAACATTCAAATTACATTTCATCATTATTGTTTAACGAGTCCATAACTGTTTGTGGACTAGAATCAAACGAGCGGTCCAAATTACGGAAGCTTGTTCTGGTATTTTCAAAGTATAGATCCACTTGACCAGTTGGTCCGTTACGATGTTTCTTAATATGAATCTCGGCAATGTTAGGACGGTTTGATTCACCACCCTTGTACATATCTTCGCGGTAAATAAACATTACAACGTCGGCATCTTGCTCGATGGAACCAGATTCACGAAGGTCGGAAAGTTGAGGAACTTTGTCTGGTCTGTTTTCAACACCACGAGACAGCTGTGATAGTGCCAGCACAGGTACATTTAATTCACGCGCAAGTATTTTCAATGAACGAGAAATCTCACTAACTTCTTGAACACGGTTTTCAGTAGAACGACCGGCCATTAACTGCAAGTAGTCGACAACAATTAATCCAATATCATTTTCTGACTTTAATCGTCGCGCCTTCGTACGGATTTCCATGATGTTACCTCCAGCAGCGTCATCGATAAAAATTGGAGCTTCACTTAAAGCACCCATCGCTTCGCCAAGTTTTTCAAAATCTTCATCAGTTAAATGACCAGTACGGATTTTTGAAAAGTCCACATCAGATTGAGCTGATAATAATCTATCCACCAATTGATCTTTACTCATTTCCAGAGAGAAGATTCCGGTTGGGGTTTTTGTGTTAACCGAAACATAACGCAAGATATCAAGCGCTAAAGAGGTTTTACCCATGGATGGACGAGCGGCTAATATGATTAGGTCAGATTTTTGCAAGCCACCAAGTTTTTTATCTAAATCGATAAAGCCGGTAGGGAGTCCACGAAGTTTTCCTCGATGACGGTGAAGTTCGTCGATACGTTCAAAGGTATCGTGTAAAACTGAACTGATTGGCACAAAGTTTTGCTTTAAATGGGTGTGAGAAATATTAAAGAGTTTCTGCTCAGCTTTATCTAAAATATCTTCAATCTCTTCTTCTTCACCAAATGCCAGGTTGGTAATTTCCGAAGCCGATTGAATTAATTTGCGCAAGGTACCTTTTTTGTGAACTATATTTGCGTAGTAGGTGATATGCGCAGCAGAGGGAACAGAGTTCACTAAAGTTGTTAAGTAGCTGGCTTGGCCAACTTTGTCTAAAAGCTTTTTCTCTTCTAAATCGTTACTGACTGTTAGAACATCGATAGACACTGAGCGTTGAAAAAGGCTCATAATACTTTCATATATCAACTTATGGCGGTAGTCGTAAAAATCTTCAGCTGAAACTGTATCAGCAATTTTAATAATACCGTCTTTATCGAGCATTAAAGAGCCTAAAAGGGCGGTTTCGGCTTCCAGGTTTTGTGGAGGTAGACGGTCAATATTAGATGAATTGTTCATAAAATAATCTTCAATATTTGTAAAACTGTCTAGCTATTGTAGCAGAACTTTTGAGGCGATGTATACTTGACATAAGTTTAGCTCTGTGTTTTAATACTCTGTCAGATACTACGGAGGAAAATTATGAGTATAGATGAGGTAAAAAAGGAGTATGCGAAGATGTCTTGGAAAAGACTTCAGGCACCAGGTGAATATTTGGTGGCTTCTTCTCTTAGGTCGGGGGAAAAAGACCAGGTCAAAGACCAGGTCTTAGATTACTACTTTCACAATGATCCAAGGGCACATAAATTTCAACTTCGCACTAGATTGTATTATGTTTTGTCCAACGCTGAGATTTATAGTATTGAAGAATTGTCCAAAATCACTGCTAAAGATTTTGGCAAGCTCAGGAAGTGTGGTCCAAAGCTAGTTGAAGAAGCTCGGAAAATGCTGGAATTCTATGGCTATGGTTTTGCTGGAGAAGAATCTTTGAAAGTCCTAGGGTTTAAGAGTGCAAGAATTGAGCTTTCTGATTCAGTTTCCCGTTTGATACCAACCATTCATTTTACAACAGCAAATGCTTTGGAAAAAGCTGGGGTGCAAACTGTTAACGATTTAAGTAGATTGCCTGATGATGAGTTCATGAAAATACTCGTACCCGAGTTAAATTACTCTGAACAAGTTATTCAGCAAATCTTATCTGCAAACTCTGAACTATCCACTGTCAAAAAAATCCTCCTTTCTTTAGAGAAGTGGTAGTAAAA
>JBBSJS010000038.1:0-8310 GCA_038257015.1 Candidatus Doudnaibacteriota bacterium
CTAACATGGGGTACCACTATAAATCCTATTACAGCCATTACTCCAAGTAGGCTTAGTAAATCTAAACCAGTACGAGGTAAGGTGGTAGCACCTAACACGTCTCCCTCATCTGTACTTGCACCAAGCACGCTACCGTTTCCAGTAGGAGTCACTGTTGCTGATTGATATGGCAGTCCTCCGAAAGGCACATCAGTGCTGTCGCCCAATACTAGGCCTCCGTTACTACCTCCACCGCTTCGACCACCGCCATTACCACCACCTCCGCCGTTGTTATTGCCGTCCTGTTCTTCAGGTCCGCAATAATTAAATTGCAAGTTATATAACAAACCAGTTGGATTGTTTTCTCCATTGAACGCGTCATTCTTAACTGCAAATTTAATGGTATGGGTTCCGGCGATTAAATTAATCTCATCAGATGTCCCCACGGTTGCGAAATCGTTGTGGAATCCGATTTCATTGTCATTAAAGAATACCGTTACTTCATTATCCGCCGCGAAGAATAATTGTGCTGGACTACTAATTAGAGTTGCGCCAGCAGGAATAGTGAAGGTATGGCTGTATAATCTCCACGATTCGACTGTTCCATCTCCACCACCATCTGCAGGGTTAGAAGGTTGGTCAGCGGAATTACTAATCCAGATTGCGCCAGAACCAGAGATGTTGGGATCAGTTAGAGCTCCATCCCACGCACCGGGATAGCCAGTTGGTTCTGCTGCGACCGCATTGGAAGTTGAGCCAGAATATTGAGCATCATTATAAAGCTCTGTTGGCGCAGTTCCAGTTGCGAGCCCAAGGAATTGTGTAGCAGTTCCACTAGTTAACGAAATGTTTGTTAGATCAGTACAAATTTCTGGGTCAGGGATATTCACTGGACTATTTACTAACGTGAAAGTCTCCCCTTCACCCATCACTTCAACAGTAGTATTACGTCCAGAAACGTTTGTCCATCCATCTTGCATGACTTCATCAAGTTTATAAGTACCTTGTGGTATATCAGACAGACTAACACAACCATCCGGCCCAGTTACACCAGAGTAAGCTTCGTAAATCTTTGCTGTTAGAGTACCAACGTTGTCGCCATACCAACCTGAATTCACAGTGTTAGTATCAGCATCACCATCGAACACTCGCAGATTCACTGTAGAACCTGCTCCTAAGAACATAGTCGAATAACTATGGCTAGAGCTGTATGGTCCCCAGTTTACAAATGAGTTGTTAATTTGAAGCTCTAATGAATTATCTGAGTAACCGCCATCAGGACCAGCAGTGTACGTTGACCAATTATCCATTGTTGAATATGAAGCGTCGATTGTCTCACCTGGACGATTAGTCCACGTGCCATCGGCTTCTATATAATAGTTATAGTCTGCGTCTAACGACATTGAACTATTTGCTCCTGCTACTAGAGCAGAATCAATATACACAGTTTCTTTTAAGTCCCCTTTAAGCATTACTGTCCAACCTGCAAGGGGGGTTCCATTTTGATTTTCTTTACAGATTTCTACGACAGAATCGCCAAGCACCGAACCTAGTATATTATATGCAATACAGTAAACATTTGCTGGATTGTCTTCTCCAATGTTCACCAGCTCCATATTGTCTCCATTAACAGCATCGTTGTAACAACGAATTGCCGCAAAATTATAACCATCTTGCTCTACTTCACTTACCCAAAACTGTTTACCGTTCTGATTGCGAATTCCATCTTGAAAAGCTTGAGGTAAATCAGCAAGATCAACTGAGTACTGTCCACCAATTGTAGGACCTACTTCCATAGTGTCGCCGGTTTGAGTTTGGTAGTCGTCGGAGATTCCTGTTGAAAGAAGAAAATTCCAACCCGCACTACGAATACAATTATCAGCAGGGACTTCTGAAGGACTAACTGGTTTTGTTACTCCAGAGAATCCTGGGTAGTTTGCAAATTCAGTGTACATCCCACCCGTGTCGTCTCGCTGATCAGAAGATTGATTACCTAGAATATCTGAGTACTCCTGACATATTGCTTTGATGAAGTGAATCATTGTAGTGTCATCACCAGGTTCACTAATGTCATAAGTGTTAGTTAAAGTACAGGTAACAACTTGGTTTGCTGTAATGCTTACAGTCGAACCAGTTACTGTAAGTGTATTGTCGTTCTCATCTTCACATTCCCATGAAGAAGATATGTAACCGCTTGGCCCTACACCTTCACTTAAAATGTAATCGCCAACTTCTACTTCTGCATTAGTAACTGTACTAGCACCGCTTACACCAGTTATGGTAGTTGGACCTGATGCTGAGAGTGTCCAGTCAGTGTTAACTGCACTTCCACCTGATACAGCTTTCACTAAGGTCAGTGAACCTGTCTCATCCTCAGTTGCTTGTTCCTGGGTACAATTAGAAACAGTCAGAATACCGCCTCCATTTGTCACAGATGCGGAAAGTAATTGATCGTCTGCCGAGCTAGACACGTAAAAGTGCACGGCTCCACGACCACTCTGAGAACCCGAATCAGTTTGGGTACCAGAATTTTCAAAATTTGTAGTTAGCTGCCACGGCCCTGGCTCTGGCGAAGTTAATATAAAGTGCCACTCTTGTCCTTGAGTGTTCTCTTCTATCGTTATATTTTCACAATAACCATCGTTATCTGTTCCATTACCGCTCCAATTTGTTGTTGCGGCGAATGTTGCAGGAACTAAACTTGCAAATGCTAAGGCTACTACAGCTGTAATAACCATGCTGCGAATTATTAATCGCCAAACACTAGATTTAAAATTTGAGTTGAAACCACGAGGGTTATCTAAATTGAAGCCTAAAACACTGTCGATTTCCGTCGAGTGAAATTTATTCATTTCTCTCCTTATGCTAGAAACTACCTCATTGCTTTACAGATTACCAAAATTGAAATATATCCATATTTAAAATATGCGCTGAGAAAGAATCGTGTTAATTAATTTTTGTGATTGTTAAATCACATCTTAGATAAGTACTGGCTATTGCTGGCCAATTTTTTTGCTTATTATATTGTCATTTTGTTTTGCAGAGTGACGCCTCTTCTTACCAGTTACAACGTGACTAAAATAGAACTGTTTCATTTATTAATAAAATACATATGCAAGATAATATATTCCGCAAGATTAACAACAAAATATCTCTTACTCATTAAATGAAGTTATAGAGAAAATAAAAATTCTATGCAACTTTTGCACAAATCAAAAACCCTAGCGAAGTGCTAGGGTTTGATTTTGTTTATATTAGATAATTACTTGATGGCAGCGCCTTGTTTATAAGCGAAGCGGCCACAATCCACATTCAAGATATGTTCGAAAGCATGTCCACGTTGCATAAACACATCAGCGTTAGCAAATGGGAAACGCACACCGTCGATAACAGCGAACACTTGTGGAGAAGCTCCACATTTTACCAACGCTCCATCAGGATGCTTGGAATCATCAGCAATGTTTGTATCAGTGTCCATTAGACCAAGGTCAGTATCTTCAATTTCTTGAACTTGTTCAAATTTGAAACCAAGTTTGGTAAATACTTCAGCGCTAGTAAATCCACGACGCTTGCCGCTCTTTTCTACGAACCAAACTGTGCGATCTTTTTTACCTTTAACTAAAGTTCCTTCTGCAGGCAAAACTGGTTTGTCGCTAATCTTTACTTCTTTTGGAAGCTCGGAAAGGATAATGATATTTTCAAACTTCAAACCTCGTGCTTTAAAGACAGCAGCGCCACGGAAAGGCTTTAGATAACATGCTGCTGACATATAAACAGTAGCATCTGTACCCACCATATACAATCTTCCGTTTATCAAACTGTTGCCGCACTTAAATTCTTTGTCATCACCTTCTCCTTCATCTTCATCACCTTCATCATCTTCAAGTTTTGTACCAAAATCGCCTTCAATATAAGCGTATCCGCTTACTGGATCTCCATCTAGATTCTTGATAGAGCTACCAACAACCATGACTTTATCACCAACTTTAACTGTTGGTAACGATGTGGCATCGGACAAAATTATTATTAACTTTTTACCATCATCACTCCAAGAAATATCCCTCAAAGCATCAGCTCCATCCAAGAATGAATTCCCACTAATAATCTCTAGCTCATTTTCAATATTTTCTTCAGTGATTTCGAATTTATTGGTCTCTTCAGAAAATTTTAATATTATACTGTCGCCTGCTTCTTTTGCAGAAGTTCCACCAGTATTAAAAGCCTTAGCTTCAACAAGTTCTGGAGAATTATCTGAATCGTCGTCTTCAGTTTCAGCTAAAACTGAACTTACACTCATTGAGAAAGACGATGCAATTAGGGCGAATGCAAACAGCCCGGAAACAAAAATCTTGCTTGATTTCATTTTGGTTTCTTTTAATTAGTTACTTCAATTGAGTTAATTATATCACAGCCCCCTCCTTCAGGCACGATATCTTCACTGTTTATAGTAACGATCAAAAATAACCATTGTTTCAGGTAACAAAAAATCCTTTAAAAAAGGATTTTAACATTACTGCACAATTTGCTCGTCAGCCTGCTTTTCGGTATCTAAACTTTCCGAACTGTCATTTGAGGCTTTTTTTACAGCTACGAATACAATAAAGAAAACAATAATAGCTCCTAAGGCGACTTTAAGAACTTTATTGACCTTATTTATTTCTTTGAAGTTTTTATCTATCATAATATTTTGATAGTGTTATTACTTATAGAATAAGACTCTTTTGTGATTTTGTAAAGAGAAAATAAGGCTCCTAACAAGATTCCTCTACAGGCTAGAAATCATGGCGATACCGCGAACATACTTATGTCGTTGCCGCGTACTCTCCATGTCATTCCCGCACCCCCCATGTCATTCCCGCGAAAGCGGGAATCTAGTCAATTTTCATGGATTCTCCCTTTCGCTGGAAAAAACCAGGATTAAAAAACTCCGCCGAAGCGGAGTTTTTGAGTTTTGGATAAGTTTAGCGTTTTGCCCTATCATTTGGTCGTGGATGCGGTAAACCGCCCCACCCCACGCTTCAAAGCAGTAGAACTGCTTCTCGCTTTCTGAAGAGCAATGGTCAAAACTAGCGTTTTGCCCATTGTGGAGCGCGACGAGCACGGCGCAATCCTGCGTACTATCACTCTGAACTGTTTCTGTAAACAGAAACAGTTCTACGCTCAAGACTGGCAAAGCCAGACTTTCGCTGGAAAAACCAGGATTAAAAAACTCCGCCGAAGCGGAGTTTTTGAGTTTTGGATAAGTTTAGCGTTTTGCCCATTGTGGAGCGCGACGAGCACGGCGCAATCCTGGTTTTTTACGCTCTTTCTTACGGTCATCTCGAGTAAGGAAACCGTTTTTCTTTAGGACGTTACGCAAATCTTCGTTCATGCTAGCTAGAGCTTGAGCGATACCATGGCGAACAGCTTCAGATTGAGCTTTAATTCCACCACCATTAACTGTAGCAGTGAAGTAAAAGTCACCAAGAAGTCCAGTTAAAGCCAATGGTCTAACGGCTTCATCCCGCATGGAAGAGTGATCAAAATAAACATCGAATTTCTTCTTGTTTACTACAATCTCCCCTGTTCCAGAGAACAAACGGATGTTTGCAACTGCAGTCTTGCGACGGCCTGTAGCAAAGATGTATCGGCCAGCTGGTACTTTTGGCTTTTCGGTCAAAACAATTGTTGCAGCTGGTTTAACAACTTCTTCTTTGTATTCAACAGTTTCAGCTTTTTCAGGAGCTTTATGAGCTACTTTCTTAGCAGGAGCTTTGTGAGCTACTTTTTTGGCTGGAGCTTTTGCAGCGACTTTTTTAGCAGCTGGTTTAGTTGTGGTTTCTTTAGTAGCCATATTACTTCGCTTTCTTATCTATCTTATAAGTGTGTTCAGTGCCTTTAATCAATTTTAGGCGGGAAACTAATTTCTTTCTAAACTTAATATCGTCAATCATGGAAAATACTGCACGACGTAAAACTGATTCTGGACTTCGGACAATTTCATCTTTCAAAGTGGTTACTTTTAGTCCACCAAGATAACCGGAGTGATGATAGTATTTCTTCTGTTCAATCTTGCGTCCTGTAAACTTTAGCTTGTCGACATTGGTAGCTACTACAAAGTCGCCCATATCCATGTGTGGCGTGAAGTCACGCTTGTGCTTACCACGTAGGATATTTGCAATCTGAGTTGCTACGCGACCCATGGAATTACTAGAGGCATCGATTTCGTGCCATTGGCGTGTAACAGTTTTTGGAATTGTAATCTTCTGATTCTTCATATAAATAGTGTATTAAGAGCTTACTCTACAAACTCCAAAAGGGCTTTGGATTTTCCAGCCTTAGGGTCGTTTAACTTCATTAAGCGAAGGTAACCACCTGGACGGTCGGAAAACTTTGGACCATAAACTTCTAAAGCTTTTTTTGTAGCGTTGTTAGTAAGTTTAGTGAGCAAGTGACGACGGTTGTGTAAACTATCTACCTTGGCACGAGTGATTAATCGCTCGATATAAGGTTTTACGGCACGAGCATTAGCATAGGAAGTTTCAATGCGTTCGTAAAGAATCGCGGAAGACGCTAAACTACGCAACAGCTTTCTGCGGTGATCTGTCCCTCGGCCAAATTTTTTAGTCTTTAAATGTCTCATAACTGATTAGTAGCTAATTATAATTTCAGTAAGCTGTTTGTGCCATCCTGAACGCAATGAAGAATTTATTTCTTCGCTGTGCTCAGGACGACACTAAGCGTAATTACTTACGACCTAAAACTTCCAAAATTTCGTTAATAGTCTTTTCTCCTAAACCGGCAATGTTGTTGATGTCTTCGTCGGTCAAAGCTTTCAAAGATTCAACGCTGGCGATGCCATTTTTAGTCAAAGCATTTTTAGCACGATTAGAAAGATTTAATTCATCTAAGCTTGTACCTGCTTCTGCTTCAAAATTTGGAGTTTCTCCAGAGTTACCATCTAATTCTTCTAGAATTTCTTCTGGTGTTGGTTCAGCCATCATTTCCATGCGAGCCGCACCTTCGTTGTTAAACATCATTGAGAAGTGATCAACCAAAATGTGAGAAGCAATATCTACTGCTTCAGCACCAGTAATTGTTCCATCAGTTTCCATAGTTAGTACCAACTTATCAAAGTTAGTAATTTGACCAACACGTATGTTGGAGATGTCAAAGAAAACTGAACGGACTGGAGTGTAAATAGCGTCGATAGCTAGCATACCAGCTTCTAATTGATCGTTCTTGCGAACTTCAACTGGCATATAACCACGGCCCTGTTCGATGATAAGTTCCATATCAAGGTCAGCGGTTTTGTTGTCCAAAGTACAAATGTACAAATCTTTGTTCACAACTTCTACTTGATCGTTTTCAACGATGTTTGCAGCTGTTACAACACCTTCACCTTTAGCTTGTAATTTCAAACGGATTGGATCGCGAGAGAAACTGCGCACGCGCAATTGCTTTAAGTTCAAGATGATTTGAATCACATCTTCACGTACATTAGGTACAGTAGAAAATTCGTGATCTACAAATTTAATCTTTACAGCAGTCACAGCGGCACCTGGCATAGAAGACAAAAGTACACGACGCATGGCGTTACCAATAGTCGCACCGAACCCTGGGTATAAAGGTTCTAAAGTGATTTCGTAGGAATTGTCCCCCAAGTGCTTAACTTGAGATTGTTTTGGTAATGGAATTTGTTCCATAGCTGTCCTTTGGGTACTAAGCGCTAACTGTGTAAACGTCCAATAGTCTTGTGTTTGCGATCTTAGTACTGATTAATAGATTAATTATTTTGCTAGTAAACTAGCTGGAAAATTAGATTAAATACGGCTGTAGTGTTCAACAATTAACTGAGTGTTAATCTGGTTGCCGATTTGTTCGTTGTTTGGAACGGACAATACTTTACCAGATAAGTCAGTAGATTTTAGCTCAACCCATTCTTGGGCTTGGAAAGCTTTCATCTTTTCTTTCTGAGTCTGCATGTACTTGCTTGTCTTCTTGTTCTCGCGAACGGTTAGAATATCGCCTGGGCGAGTTGCATAAGATGGTATATCAACTTTCTTACCGTTAACTTCAAAGAAACCGTGGTTCACTAATTGACGAGCTTGCGCACGTGTTTCGGCGAAACCTAAACGGTAAACAATGTTGTCTAAGCGAAGTTCGAGTAATTGCAACAACAAGTCACCTGTTACGCCTGGTTTGTTTAAAGCTTTTTCGAAATAGCGAATGAATTGCTTTTCAGTTACGCCATAGTTGATTTTAGCTTTTTGCTTTTCACGAAGTTGCATGCCGTATTCAGAAATGCGAGTGCGAGACTGGCCGTGTTGACCAGGCGCGAAGTTACGCTTC
>JBBSJS010000039.1:0-8028 GCA_038257015.1 Candidatus Doudnaibacteriota bacterium
TATCTTTCGGGGTTCCTTCTGCAACTAGTTCACCTCCATGCTTTCCAGCACCAGGGCCAATATCAACTATCCAATCTGATTCACGGATTGTTTCTTCGTCGTGTTCCACTATGATTACGGTATTTCCCAAGTCACGCAGTTCTTTCAATGTGGAAAGCAAACGAGTGTTGTCCCGTTGATGAAGTCCAATTGACGGCTCATCTAAAATATATAGAACACCAGTTAAACCGGAACCAATTTGAGTGGCTAGACGAATTCGCTGGGCTTCTCCCCCAGACAAAGTATCAGCGCTTCTGTTCAAAGAAAGATAAGATAATCCTACATTCAATAAGAAAGATAGTCGTGCAGTAATTTCTTTTAGAATTAATTTAGCTATCGCAGTTTCTTTAGCATTCAGCTTTTTAGGCAAAGCTTCAAAGAACACGCTAGCATCTTCAATGCTTAATTGAGATAAATCTACAATGCTTTGCTTGTCGACAGTTACTGCCAAAACTTCTGGCTTCAATCTTTTGCCGTGACAAACAGAACACTCGCGGATACGCATGTAGTTTTCAATTTCACTGCGCATAAAGTCGGAATCTGTTTCTTTATACTTGCGTTCCAAATTAGCAATTACACCTTCAAAAGGCGCTTCGTAACCACCGCCACCAAAACGCGTATCGCTCGGCATTCTAATTTTTTTATCCCCTGTCCCCTGCATGATAATGTCGATAAACTTCTTGGGAATATCTTTAACTTTTACATTTACCGAAAAGCCATACTCTTTTCCAACTGCTTCTAAAACTTTGGAATACCAAGACAGACGTGAAGTAGTTTTACTCCACGGTCGAATAGCACCTTCAGCCAAGGTTAATTTTTGGTTAGGGATTACTAATTCTGGCTCAACAGTAAGTTTTGTACCCAAACCTTTACATTCAGGACACGCGCCGTGAGGACTGTTAAAAGAGAACTCTCTGGGATCTAGGTCGGTTAAAGCAATGGCGTGCCCTTTTGGACAGGCAAACTTCTGAGACAAAGGAATCTCTTCTCTAACTTTTACCGCACCATTAGATGAAGCGTCTCCGTCAATAACTAAAACTAAAACAAGTTGATCACCAAGGTCTAAAGCTTTCTCCAAACTTTCTGAGATACGGCCACGGTCTTCTTTATGAACTGCAATTCTATCAACAATTACATCAATGCTGTGCTTTTTTTGTTTATCCAAATTTAAACCTTGTGCTTCATTCAAATCCATAATAGTGCCGTCGACACGAACACGCGCGAAACCAGATTTTTTAATCTGTTCAAAAATTAATTTGTGCTCACCTTTTTGATCACGAATAAAAGGCGCAAGTAACATAATGCGAGTACCTTCAGGCATGGTTACAATCTGGTCAACCATTGATTGAAGAGTTTGACCTTCAACTTTTTCGTGACAAACTGGACAATGAGGTACACCAATACGCGCGTACAACAAACGCAAGTAATCGTAAATCTCAGTAACAGTTCCAACTGTAGACCGAGGGTTGTGGCTGGCAGATTTTTGGTCGATGGAAATTGCTGGGGATAGACCGTCGATTCTATCTACATCCGGTTTGTCCATCAATCCAATAAATTGACGCGCGTAAGCCGACAAGCTCTCAACATATCGTCGTTGGCCTTCAGCGTAAATAGTGTCAAAAGCCAAAGAAGATTTACCACTTCCTGATAATCCAGTAATTGTGATTAACTGGTTGCGAGGTAAATCCAAGTCAATATTTTTTAAATTGTGCTGACGTGCCCCTCTAATGACAATCTTGCCACTGTCGGTATTACGGCTGATACTTAAGGGCTTTTTGTCTGTTTGTTTGTTGTTTGGTTTCTTGGGCATAGTAAAAAGTTAGTAAGTAGTAAATAGGTTTGATAAATGGTTTTCAGGCGCAGTGAGCATACTGAAATTGTCTACATAGACTTTTTTAACCCTAGCAGTATTTGGCAAAAAAAACAAGAGCTGTGTCTTACGACAGCTCTCGTGGGGAAACTAATTCCCTGTGTTTCATTAACTTTAATTCATGGAACGTCTCGTGCTGATTAAGGTTAGATAAGACTTGGAAGTCATCACCCAAAACCGCTTGTAAACACTCCCGTGCTTTTAAAGTGTTGGGATTATCCAAACAGTAAACATCGCTAAGTTTATAAACTTGACCTGGCTCAACACCTTCTTTGATAGTAGCGATGTTTTCGACGGCATCTACTATCAAATTATGGTAAGCGTGGATACGGTTTAGTTCTCTACTGGCATAAATCATAGGCAAGATAATGCCGAACAAGAACGAGAAAAACAAACCCATTTCAATGAAGTTAATCAGCATACCATAGCTTGGTGCGACTACTCTAGCTATGTTATCTAAAAGCATAGCCATGACACCAATTAAAAATGCTACGAATGCCAACAATCCTGCGTCGGTTTGGACAATGCTCATCCAAAGCTGTTTATACTTATTCCACATCTTGATTATCCTCCTAGTCTTCGTTCATACTCCGTTCTATTACTAGCGTCTGCTTAAGAGCATCATAAGTAATTTTAGTTATTGGGTAGCCCAGAAGCGCGTATCGAAACATCTGATATTGCGCATCACTTATCCCATGGAATGATTGTTTTAGCAGTGTCTGATTACTCAGGAAGCTATCAACTTTCGCATCGACTTCGCGTTGTTGAGCAAAAGCTGATTTTTTATAGACCGGAACAAACCATGTACTGAGGTGTGTCGCCGCGATAATAAACAAAAACACCGCCAGAACGTAAAGACTTGCTGCTCGATAGTACCCGACCAGAACACAAAGCACAGCTAGTGCTCCCCAAAAAATTCCGATAATTAAACTTTTCACTATTTTATCCTCCTGATTTTTTGGCTTTGTATTGTTTCAACAAAGCCAACAATACTAACATGAAATAGAGCAGTGTTCAAGTCTGTCACAAAAACAAGTATAATGAACTTATGAGTAAGTTAAAGTTAAAAGTTAAGCAACTTCCCACCAAACCAGGTGTCTATAAATTTCTCGGCCCTCGCGGAGAAGTTTTATACGTGGGCAAAGCTAAAAACCTGCGTAGCCGCGTTGGACAATATTTCAACAACAGCGACACTCGTGCGCAACTACCCTTCTTAATAGCCGAAGCAGTCGATTTGGATGTAATAGTAGTGAACTCAGAACTGGAAAGTTTATTTTTGGAAAACACTTTAATAAAAGAATATCTTCCAAATTACAACATCAAACTGCGTGATGATAAAAATTATGCTTTTATTAAAATTGATTACTCCTCTCAAATTCCTCAAATTAATTACGCTAGAAAAGTAGATGAAACCAAGTCTTTGGGCACTAATCAATCGAGTCAACATTTTGGTCCATATTCTTCAACTAAAAAAATTAGACAGACTTTAGATTTTCTTCGAAGAGTGTTTCCTTATTGTGCCAATAAGCAAATAGGCAAACGCCCATGTTTTTATTACCATCTCCATCGATGTCCTGGGGTTTGTATAGGTGCGGTAAGTTTAGAGGACTACGCTTTAGTTTTGAAAAAAATTAGTCTATTTCTATCAGGCAATACTGTATTAGTAAAAAAACAGTTGCAAAATGAAATGACTTTTGCAGCCAAAAAAAAACAGTTTGAATCCGCAGCGAAATTAAGAGATCAGCTTCAAGCAATCACAGTTTTAGAAGAAAAGCAGTTAACCCTCTACCCGCAATTGGTTAACTGGGATTTTCTATCCGTGTATTCCACAGGTTTGAATGCCTGCGTTAATTTATTTAAAGTTCGTGGTGGTAAATTAATAGATAAGGAAAATTTTATATACGATAATGTGGCTGGCTTTGCAGAAATTACTCGCGATAGCCAAGTGCTACAAACTTTTTCAGAGCAATATTACAGCGAAGCATCCGATTTGCCGAAAAAAGTCTTTACCCAAGTAGAGCTGAGCAATCATGCGCTAGTAATGAAATTATTAAGCATGAGAGCCAAGCGCGTTGTTGAGGTTCAGACACCAAGACAAGGTGATAAATTAAAAACAATTAAACTAGGGAAAGCTAACGCTGAACAATATTTGCAAAAATGGCAAAGTAGTCAGGCGGATAATCTTGATGCAATTAATGAAACCTTGAATGAGTTACAAGCATTGCTTAACCTGCCAACTTTACCGAAAAGAATCGAAGGCTATGACATCAGCAACACGCAAGGAACAAACCCTGTCGGAAGTATGGTAGTAGCGAAAAATGGCCAAGCGGCAAAATCAGAATACCGTAAGTTTAAAATTGTTGGAAAAAACACTCCTGATGATTTTGGTATGATGCGAGAAATGTTAGAAAGAAGATTAAAACGAAGTATTAATGGCAAGGAGGAAGAGCGCTGGCCATTACCAGACTTAATCGTTATCGACGGTGGCAAAGGTCAGCTAGGAGTTGCTGTTGAAGTTTTGCAAAATATGAACCAAGCCATTCCAGTTGTGGGACTTGCTAAAAGAATTGAAGAAATATTCTTGCCTCATAATTCAAAACCGATTGTACTACCTCACGACAACCCAATTTTACAGATGTTACAAAGACTGCGCGATGAAGCTCATCGATTTGGGATCACTTTCCATAAATCTCTTCGTAGCAAACAAGCTGTGAAGTCTGCTCTTGATACAATTCCTGGCATCGGGCCAAAAACGAAAAAATTGCTCAAACAAAAAATCGGTACGGTCGAACAAATTCGACACGCACCGATAGAAACTCTCGTAGAACTTATTGGTTCCGCCAAGACGGAACTGATTAAGAAGCACCTACGATAATCAGAGTAAACTGGTCAATTGTAGTTGACCGACGACTCTTGCCAAAAAAGTAACCTTTTACTGAGCCAAGAGTCTTCAAGCACTTTTCCTCAGAACAACCGGTAATGAATATTTCCAAATGCGGTTTGTTTAGTTGCACGTTACCTGGTGCTTTACTGTGCTGCGAAAGAAAATGCCACCACTTCAAATAATCTTCGCTAACCCCCAAAGCACCCAAAGCTTCTTTTAATTCTGAAGAACAGTAGAACTCTTGCTTCACAATTGCCTGAGCCTCAAGAATTGCTTCCATTGGATACGCCACTTCATTATTCAAAAAAGCAACCGCTTTTTCTGTTGACTCTAGAACACCATTGACGGTCTCAATAACGAAACCATATTTGATAAGCTGGTCAACTTTGTGCTTCCCAGAAATACTACCCGCGTTGTGGCTTGTTAGAACTTCGTGTTGTTTTGAGAGAAGTCTGACGATATTAAGAGATTTATCGGGCGACTTTCTTGATGTTCTACTGGTGGCTGACCGACCAGAAATAATATCTTGTACTTTTACTAGTTTACTCATATTTAACCTCCTGCGATTTTTGAGTGATCTCAATATACAATAAAACTGCAATTATGTCAACTTCCCCGCCAATCACAAGGTTGACATACTATTGGTAAGCAACTATAATTATCAAGCAATTTTAAATCTTTCTTATGGGCAGCTTGAAACAAATTCTAACAACTTTAGACATGATAGTAATGGTTTTCTTAATCGTTACTGTTGTCTTACAAAATAAAAATTCTGGACTCTCAAACGTGTTTGGCGGCGGTGGCAGTATTGCTACTACTCGTCGTGGTGGTGACAAGTGGCTTTTTTACGCCACAATCGTTTTAGGTATTCTCTTTGCCGGAATAAGCTTCAGCCTGCTCTTCGTTAGCTAGCTTTAGTTTCGTATCTCTTTTTATCGTGAATATATTCTTGCAAAATTTCATATCAACGTGGCGTCAGATATATGCTGGGGCCAAGCATATCCCGCAAATCCGACTTTCCGTCATTCGGAAGGTTTTTTCATTAATGCCGAAACAAGAACGATTGGTATTTATAACTTTGTCAGTGGCAGCTCTCGCTACGGCACTTCTTTCCTTCGGCAATATTTATGCTGCTAATACAGAAGTAGTCCCTACTCAAGGCGGTGAATATAGAGAAGGAATTATTGGTCAACCAAAGTTTTTGAATCCAGTTTTGGCAAGCGCTCCAGTTGATAAAGCTATCAACCGTTTGGTTTACTCAGGTTTATATACTTACGATGAAAGTGGAAACATCATACCGGACCTTGCAGAAGCAATGCCGGAGATTGACGAGACTCGAAAAATTTACACCATCAAACTACGACCCAACGCACAGTGGCATAATAATGTCTTTGTCACAGCTGAAGATGTAGTCTATACGATTCAATCTATACAGAATGAAGAATACAGTAGTCCCCGCCGAAGTGAATGGCTCTCAACCACAGTAGAAAAAGTTGACAACCAAACTGTAAAATTTATTTTGCAAGATGCTTCTGCTCCTTTTATTCACAACCTCACAGTACCGATAATTAGCAAAACTGCTTGGAGTAAAATCTCTCCATCAGATTTTCCTATGTCTGATGCCAACATCGAAGCTATTGGCAGTGGCCCGTATACAATTAAA
This sequence comes from Candidatus Doudnaibacteriota bacterium, assembly GCA_038257015.1. Taxonomy (GTDB): domain Bacteria; phylum Patescibacteriota; class Doudnabacteria; order UBA920; family UBA920; genus UBA920. The sequence continues at coordinate 6,457 of JBBSJS010000039.1, forward strand.
GAAGTTAGAAAAAATGCTGATGGAACTATCCAAAGTATTTCTTTAAGGGCTTTTGAAAATTACCATCACGGCCGTGCTTTCATTGAGACCATAAAACTAAGCTTTTATGAGAATACTGAAGAAGTTACCAAAGCCATTCATGGTAAACAGATTGATGGATTTGGCTACAGTCCTTTTGAACAAGACATAGCTTTGGATAAATCTGCAAAAAGTTTTAAATTTTCTCAAATTCCCCTACCCCAATATCAGGCGGTATTCTTTAATCTGAACCGAAAATTATTCCAGGACAATACTTTACGGAAAGCTCTTCAAATTGGTACAGATTACCAAGCGATTATCGATCAAGCTTACAAGGGTCAAGGCAAACGAATTTACGGACCCATACTTCCTGAACAAGTTGAAAGCATTAACACAATTGGAGAAAACTTTAACGCCAGCTTAGACTCGGCCATCAGTCAACTTGAACAAGCTGGATGGGTTTTTGCCGAGGGCGCAAGCGTTCGCAGTAGAAACGGTGCTAATCTAGAATTTAACTTGAGCACAAATGACCTCCCTTTAAACGTTGAAGTAGCTGGTTTATTGGCTAATCAATGGCAACAACTAGGCGCCAAAGTAAATGTCACAATTCAGACCACTAAAGAGCTAACAGAGAAAACAATATTCCCAAGAGAATTTGATGCTTTATTGTTTGCTCAAAAACTTGGAGCTGATCCTGATCCATTTATTTTTTGGCATTCCAGTCAAGTTAAAAATCCTGGTTTAAATTTAACTGGCTATGCGAACTCTACAGCTGATACTTTAGTGAACGAGGCTCGTGCAGCTAATGACCCTGCACTACGAGAAGCGAAGTACACAGAATTTCAAAGAATTATCTTAAGAGATGTACCAGCTATTTTCTTAGCCCAAAACGTTTATGCTTATGCACAAAGCGAGGATATTAAAGGCCAGAACTACCAATCTCTACATGATGAGACTTTAAGATTTGTTCACGCCGCGAAATGGTATATCGAGACCAAGAGAGATTGGAAGTAGTCCAAGTTCTTGAGCTTTATTATACTTTATCGTATATTTAAGCCATTTTTAACGCATGTAGTTTGACATTTGATTATGTTCGTGATATAGTTAGGTCAAGTTAGTTAATGAATGAAGTTTAGTTTTCTCCCGAAAGTTAACCATCATTTGTTAATTGCACAAGTTAAAAAACTTGTTGCCGAAGTGTTTAAGGGCGGCCCCGGAAGCCACTTTAATCACTGCCGAAAAGACAAAATATAATAGAAATTAAATTCAGCGCGAGTTTTATGTTTATACTATTGACCCAATAGTTTCCGGATGCATTTTTGTGCGTACTCAAAACTCTCTCTGAAAAAAGAAATACAGCAATGATTAGAAAAGTTACTTCTGGTGAAGAGAAAACAACTCCTCGTTCACCTCGACCCTCTTCTACTCCAGGAGCAGTACAACCTGGACGCAGTTACTCGACTCAAAATCGAATGACAAGAAAACCTAGCTCATCTGACACCAGTGGTGGCAAAGCTAGCCGTACTCATACTGATTCAAAACCAGTTGGTAGCA
>JBBSJS010000040.1:0-7410 GCA_038257015.1 Candidatus Doudnaibacteriota bacterium
AACGCACACAAGTCGCGTCCCACATAAGCAATTTTGTCCGCGATGTCCAAAACTTGTCCTAAGGTTCCTCGGTTAAGAATAATCTGAGGCAAAAGTTTTGAGGCATTGCGCGGTGCTTCCGGTAATTGTTTCCAATCGATGCGCGACATCAGTTCTGGATAGTGAAGGTCTTCGTCGAAGGCTTTCTGGTCTACCCATTTAATGCTGTCACCACCGGCGGGAGTGAGTGTGTCGTGAGTGAGGCAAGCAATGTCGCTTAAGACATGTTCGCTTTCACTGCGTTTGTTGTTGGCTAAGATAAGTTTCGCCGCAGCGCGAACATCCAAAGAATGAACGAAACGGTTGTGAGGAAAATCACGCACCAAAACTTCCGGCTCACTTGAGTGAATGGTGGGGTAGTGCAGATAACCCAACTGCTTGATATCTTGTAATCGGTAAAGATCGAACAAGTTGGCAATTCGTTGAGTAAATTCATCTGAAACCACAATGTAACCAAAACCGCTGAAGGGTAGGGAAGGTAAGATAACGAACGGATCGAGTTCTTCGCTACTGATAAAATATTGGTTGCGAAGAAATCGGCGATTTTTTTCTGGGAGTCTGCCCATCCAGTTTGGTTCGCCTTTGTTGCTCATACGAAAAATATCGTATTCATTTTTTAACATCATCAAACTGAGAGCGTTTCCAGCGCCAGCTAAAATCCCACCAAGCTTGGTTGCGTGAATAACTTGCGACATCCACGGTTGCCATTTAAGTTCGGCGGTGTCCATTGCTATCGGGTCCCAGTAATCCAAGGAACCAAAATAGCGCACATCACCAAGTTCTATGTAATTGGGACTGTGCCTGAGCTTCGCCCGGTCGATCCGTCTAAAAATTCGGCTCATATTTAGTTCCTCCTGATTTGTATTTTCCAAAGTACAACGGCTTATTCTGCCATGAAAGCTAGTTTTTGTAAATAAAACAAAAAAGAGCTGGTCAGGCTCTTTATAGAAACTTTACGACCTCTTTATTTATAACTTGCGCATTAATGAGTTTACTCCCACCATAGTGGTTATGGTAATTATACCGAAACCAACAATGGCGAGGAATGACTCTGTAATGTTTCCTTGTTGCCAGTTTATAATTCCTCCGATCGCCATGTAAGCGATCAGGGTAAGAATGTAGACAACGAGCGATTTCCGACCAAAGCCTTTTAAAGACTTTGTTTCCGAAAGCACCAGTAATCCTATGAATAGAATTGATGCGATGGCAACAAGTGCCAAAAAAGCAACAAAGACTATGGAACCAGCGGTAACCGCCCAATCAAAAGCAACACTAAATAAATTTTCCACTATAATTTCCTCCGAAATGTTTTTATTATTACCTACATATAATACCACATTTTTGGACTTTTGTCAATTCTTGCAAAAAAGTCCAGTTTTTCTTGAAAAACATTTGACATAAACGAGGTAATAATCTAAAATACTTTGGTATAGCTAATCACTTGTGAACTAGCTATATTAAAGACTGTTAAAAAAGGTTTATATAAGCCTAAAAACAGCAATTTAACTCTTAACAACTCGTTACACCTCACATCATGGAAAAGGTTGAAAACAAGCCGAAAATCCGTATCAAAATCCGCGCTTACGATCATAAGTTAATTGATCAAAGCTCTAAGCAGATTGTTGACACAGCAAAACGCACTGGTGCTACTATTTCTGGCCCTGTTCCTTTGCCAACGGAAAAAAAGAAGTACACAGTGCTTCGTTCTACTTTCGTGCACAAAGACAGCCGCGAACAGTTTGAGATGAGAGTCCACAAGCGCATGATTGATATTTTGGAACCAACTCCAAAAACTATCGACTCGCTAACAAACTTGAATCTTCCAGCTGGCGTAGATGTTGAGATTAAAATGAGTTAATAAATAGTATGAGTAAGTTCTGCAAATTTTAGCCTAAACAGCTAGATTTACAGAAAACTATTCGTCAAATATAAACGAGCATCGTTTGCGTTCGCGCAGATTTAGATGACAGTTTTATATTGTGGCGAGAAGCCACTTTTTTTATTACCAATTTGAGACTTTGTTTCTGGTTAACTTCTAAAAGAATTTAGTCAAAAACTCAGCCTCAGCGCTGACCTAATTAAGCTACCCAAGTTTATAGCTACTAATATAGTTGTAAACCTCTAGGAAACAGTAAAGATATGAACTTCATCGTAGGGAAAAAACTCAATATGACTCAGTACTTTGCCGAAAATGGCGAAGTAATGCCGGTCACAGTAATCAAAGCGCCTAGCGTTTTAGTTACTCAAGTTAAGAAAACTGATACTAAAGATGGCTACAACGCCGTTCAAATCGGTTACTCACCAGCAACTCACGGCAGTCGTCGTGAAAACAAGCCAAAACTAGGTCACTCTAAGAAATTAGGAACATTTGGTGGATTCATAGAGTTCCGCGTTGACGACTCAGCTTCATATGAAGTTGGTCAAAAAATTGATTTAAGTTCTTTCCAAGTCGGAGATTTCGTTGATTGTGTTGGAACTATGAAAGGCCGAGGTTTTGCCGGAGCTATGAAACGTCACGGTTTCGCCGGATTCCCTATGAGTCATGGTCACAACCGTCCACGTAGCGTAGGTTCTATCGGTTCTCGTTATCCGCAACACGTTAACAAAGGCCGCCGTATGGCTGGCCACATGGGAAACTCCACAGTTACAGTAAAAAACCTTCAAGTTGTTGATGTTGATACTACTAAAGGACTAATCATGGTCAAAGGCGCAGTTCCAGGTGCAAATGGCGGTATGATTCAAATCAAATCCACCGGTGTAAACAAACCATTAGTTAAGCCAGTAGTCGAAACCAAGAAGAAGAAATAATAGAGTTTCCACTTTTGGTGAATTTCTTTGTTAAACTGAGCAAATTTTGTTCGCCGTAGTCATGGCTACGCCTCACAAAATTTGCCCAGTTTGCCTCGAACTGCACTCAAAAACTGAAAACCCTTGAATATAAAAGACGTTTCTCAATATCTAGCAAAGTTTATATAACTTATTTATGAAAATTTCCGTTTACAATCAGAATGCTGAAGTAATAGAAGAGTTGGAACTTAACCCGAAAGTATTCGGAGTAAAAGCCAGCATTCACTTACTAGCAGAAGCTGTTCGCATCCAAGATGCTAACGCCCGCAAAGGTTTGGCTCACACCAAAACTCGTGGCGAAGTATCTGGTGGTGGTAAAAAGCCATGGAAGCAAAAAGGTACCGGTCGCGCTCGCGCTGGTTCTACTCGTAGCCCTATCTGGCGCCACGGTGGAGTAACCTTCGGACCTCGTAGCGATCGCAACTGGAGTTTGAAGATTAACAAAAAAGCCAAAACTAAAGCTTTGTTTATGTCTCTATCAGACAAAGCTAAAGATGGTAAATTGCTAATCCTCGACGCAGTTTCACTTGATACCCCAAAAACTAAACAGTTCTTGCAAGTCTGGAACAATCTAGACAGCAAACTAAAAGTTATGGGCAAGAAGCAATTACTAGTTATGCCGAGAAAAGATGATTCCTTGGTTCGCGCATCTCGCAACATCCAAAGCATCAACTCTGTTCTAGCAACCAGCTTAAACCTAAAAGATGTATTAAAAGCTGATTCTCTGGTATTGTTGAAAGCAAGTTTGCCAGTCATCGAGAAAACTTATTTGAAAGATGACGGCAAGAAGCCAGCTCCTAAAAAAGCTGCAACTAAAGCTCCAGCTAAAGCAGTCGCTAAAAAAACTGCAACCAAGGCCGAGTAATAGTTACAAGATTTATAGACTAATAGAAATTATTTAACCCTTATGGCAATTCTTTCCAGAAAAATTGATACTGACACTCCTGCTGATGCAACTGCAGTTGTTTTAGACGCACCTTTCACTGCCAAAACTACAGCTGGTTTAGTTGTTCCGCGTTTGTCCGAAAAAGCTGGCGCGATGGACAAGTTAAACAAGTATGTTTTTACAGTTCACGGTAAGATGAACAAGGTTGAATTAAAGAAGATTGTAGAAAAGCAGTATGGTATCAAAATTGCACGAGTTAATATGGTCTCTGTAAAAGGTAAGCCTCGCCGTTTGGGAATTCGCACTGGTCGCACTTCCAACTACAAGAAAGCAATTGTTACAATTACTCCGGACAGCAAGAAAATTAATTTCGTAGAACCAAGTTAAGCTTCGAGAGTTGATAGCAAGAAGTAGAATGTAGAATCTCTCTATTTTACTTCTTGCTATCAATAGCACTAATTTATTATAAATAGACTCTGAGCTGTCGGGCTTTGCCCGCAGCGAGGAAACCCTCTGGAAAGGGGAGGCAGCGAACCCGCTTGCGGGTGAGTGTTGGAAGGGGAAAACCCTTTCCGGGTTTTACCCTCCAAAATCAATTATATGGCAGTAAAGTTATACAAACCAACTACACCAGGACGTCGCTTCGCAAGCGTGACCGACTATTCCGTACTCGAAAAGGACGTAAAAACTCCTAAAGGGTTAGTTGTGGCCAAAGGTCGTAAGGCTGGCCGTAACAACACCGGAAAAATCACAGTTCGTCACCAAGGCGGGGGAGCACGAAAGAAAATTCGTTTGGTGGACTTCAAGCGTGCTGGCCGTGAAGATATTCCAGCTGTTGTACAAACTGTAGAATACGATCCAACTCGCTCTGCATTCATTTCACTTATAGCTTACCGAGATGGTGTAAAGACTTACATCTTAGCCCCTCATGGATTAAAAGTTGGTGACACTGTAATTTATAGTGAAACTGCTGAAATTCATCCTGGAAACCGTTTGCCAGTCAAATTTATTCCAGTTGGTAGCACTATTCACGATGTAGAATTAGTTCCTGGTCACGGTGGTAAAGTAGCTCATAGTGCTGGAAGCGGTCTTACTTTGCAAAACGTTGAAGCTGGTCACGCTCTACTAAAGATGCCTTCCGGAGAAATCCGTAGAGTATCCGACAAGTGTACAGCTACTATTGGTCAACTCTCTAATCCTGATTGGATGAATGTTCGCATCGGTAAAGCCGGTCGCAAACGCCATATGGGTTGGAGACCAAGCGTTCGTGGTAAAGTTATGAACCCAGTTGATCACCCTCATGGTGGTGGTGAAGCCTCTAACTCTATCGGTTTGAAATATCCAAAAACTCCTTGGGGTAAACATGCATTGGGTGTCCGAACTAGAGACAAGAAAAAGCCAAGCAGTGCATTTATAGTTAAACGCCGCGCAGCGAAGCGCTAAGTCTGAAAAGATTTAATTTCAACAAAGAATATTTATTAAGATAACAACATGAGTCGTTCACTAAAAAAAGGTCCATTCATAGATCCAAAATTACTCAAGAAAGTTCAAGCTTCCAAGGCTGGTGATAAAATCAAAACTTGGTCGCGTGACTCTTCCATCTCTCCGGAAATGGTCGGTATGACTTTCTTAGTTCATAATGGTAAAACTCATCTTGATGTGTATGTCACAGAAGCTATGGTGGGTCATAAGCTTGGTGAATTCTCACCAACTCGCAAGTTCTACAGTCACGGTGGTAAGATGGCTAAAGACCAAGCAGCAGCAGCTGCAACCGCAGAAAAAGCTCGTTTGAAAGCAGCTTCTGCCCCAGCCGCACCTGCAGCAAAGAAGAAATAATCGTTAACTTTACTTATTAATTACTTATATGTCAGCAAAAGTCGCACAACCGAATACAAAGCAATTGGTTAAAGCTCATGCTCGCAACCTTCACTTGGCACCACGCAAAATGCGTTTGGTAACAAACTTGGTCAAGAACATGCGCTTGGAAGATGCTCTTACTCAGCTTCACTTCACCAACAAAAAAGGCGCAAAGATGATTCAGAAATTGTTGTTGTCAGCTGCGGCTAACGCTGAGCATAATTTTTCCCTCAGCCGTGAAGGTTTGTTCATCAAAGAAATCACTTGTGACATGGGTCCAGTACTACAAAGATCATTTCCAAGAGCTCGCGGTAGCGCTTCCATTATCCGCCGTAAGATGTCACATGTTAACCTAATTCTAGAAGAACGCCCTTACACTAAAAAGAAGACAGCTCGTAAGACAGCTGCTCCAAAAGCAAAAGCAGAAAAAGCTCCTGTTACAAAAGAAGGTTCACAGGGTAAGCCAACTGAAGCAGAATCTGCAATCAACTCTTAAGTCAATTTTTATCAACTCGTATTCACTCATTATTTAGCCACAAGCTAACCAACTATTATGGGACACAAGATTAATCCAATTTCATTAAGACTCAAAATCACCGACACCTGGAAATCGAAGTGGTTTTCTAAGACTAACTATGTCGCAATGTTAAAAGAAGACATTACGATTAGAATGTACTTAGAAAAGCACCTTCGCAAAGCTGGTATTGGTCGTATTGATATCGAACGCTTGAATGATGGCACTATTACAGTTGTTATATTCACTACCAAGCCTGGATTAATCATTGGAAAAGGTGGCGCTGGTATTGAAGAATTAAAGAAGCGCATCAAAGACAAGTTAAAGATTAAAAGTGAACTTAAAGTTAATATTGAACAGATTCGCGACAGTGAAATTAACTTACAAGCTCAAGTAATTGCTACTGGCATTGCTGAACAAATTGAAAAACGCGCTGCTTTCCGTAGATTGATGAAGCAAACCTTGGAACAAGTTATGCAAGCTGGTGCTAAAGGTGTAAAAGTTTCTATCGGTGGACGCCTTAACGGCGCTGAAATTGCTCGTACTGAAACTTTGTCATCTGGTAAAATTCCACTTCACACATTGCGCGCTAATATCGACTTCGCAATGGCTACAGCGCACACTACTTACGGAACAATTGGTATCAAAGTCTGGATTTACAAAGGCGATGTATTTGAAAATCGCGAAGCTGGTCGCAAGACTACTGTAGAAACTACTCCTAATAAATAACTAACTCGGCTCAAGGGTTTGGTCTCAGATTTCTACTCACTACTAGTAGTGGTTGGTAATCTGGTTCCAAACTGAATCAGCCAAGCAATCGAAGATTTTATGTTAATTCCAAAGAAAGTTAAACACCGCAAACATCATCGTGGTCATAACAAAGGCAAGTCCATGTCAGGCAATCACATTGCTTTTGGTAAGTATGCACTTAAGGCCTTAGAAGGTTCTTTCGTGACTGCTCGTCAAATTGAATCAGCCCGTCGTGCAATGACTCGTAGTGTTCAACGTGGTGGAAAAATTTGGATTAGAATGTTCCCTGACAAACCAATTACAGATCACGGTAACGAATCTGTGATGGGTGGTGGTAAAGGTGCAGTTTCTCACTTCGTTGCAGTAATCAAAACTGGTCGCATTATGTTTGAAATGGATGGTGTAACAGAACCTCAAGCTCGCGAAGCGATGAGACTTGCTGCTCACAAGCTACCAGTAAGAACTAAATTTTTAATTAAGCAATAATTATGAAGTACAAAGAAATCAGTCAAAAGGA
>JBBSJS010000041.1:0-7304 GCA_038257015.1 Candidatus Doudnaibacteriota bacterium
ATGTACAGTCAAAGTGACCTTCAATCGTTCGGATTTGGTTAAGCCGCTTTTAGTACCGGATGGTAGGCATTGTTGGTTGCATTTAGCGCAGCGCCACTGAGCACTTTCTTTGACAGAAAACGCGATGGATTGCCAATTATCGGGATATCTCCTAGGTTTTGCCATAGCTCGTTTCTCAGAATGTGGCGATCGCTTTGTTATCGGAGTGAGAGTGCCGCCATTAAGTTGAGTGCTGCAAATCCCCTCAATATTCGATTGAGGATGAGATAAGTTTTACCCATCAACTGCTTCAGTATGGATTGCAAAAATTTTATAACAACGACGACGGTTACTTGCATTTAGCTTTTGTTACAGAAGATTATTCTGGCTGTAACAAGTATAAAGATGTAATAAATAAATTTAACCACAGTATTGTTAAGCCATTTATTTATTATATTGAAAATTATCTAACAGATTTGCAGATTGATTTGGCAGACGGTGAAGATGCCAAGTTAATTTTTCATGTTTACGGCGATAATTATGGGGATAATTTAGGAGCAATTATGAATGAAATGAATATCAATCAAAGCAACTCTTCAATAGGTGTTGGAGTCAATCATGGAGAAATTAACGCAGAAAAGTTAGCTGGAACTATCAATGAAACCGAGAAACAAAATCTAGCCGAGGCAGCCACAGAGATTCGGCTGCTTCTGGAGCAACTGTCTCAAAGCTATCCTACTAACACTACAGAAGAAAAGATGGTATAGCAACCGCCAAGGCGGTTAAGCCGCTGTGCGAAGCACAGCTTCCATTGCATCCCTGAGACAGTCGAATTGAATTAGTTTTTTACGAATTCGACTTTTTAACCATGACCAACATCGCTCAATTTTGTTAAGATCAGGTGAATAAGGTGGCAAGTATTTTAACAGACAGCGGCTTCAATTAATTGAAGAATGCGCCCACCTTTATGAAAAGTTGCGTTATCTGCAATCACTATTTGTCCCGGTTTTAGCGTTGGGATTAAACAAGTTTCTAGCCAGGTTTCAAACACGGTTCGATTACAAGAACCCTCAACAGTAAATGGAGCTAATAACTGACCATTACAATAAGCAGCAATCATATTAACTCGCCCTGATCTTCTGCCACTTTTTAGAGCATAAAAGCGGTTCCCTTTAGCGTTCCAACCATAGCTATAATCTTCTCTACTATCCATTCCAGACTCATCTATATATACTATATCCTCTGGTGCATACAGCGCTATCTCTTCTTTAAAGAGAAGTCGTTTAACTTCATCCCTTTCTTGATAACCATAAGTTTTTTTTGCGCGTGAAACCAATTTTTTTTAATGCCCGTGAAATCGTGCGACCGCTAATTTGTTCTGGCCAGAGTGAGGCCATCTCTACTTGAGTTTTATCCCCATTTGCTTCGACAAATTTCCCAAATTTTTCCCAGTCAGTAATTTTATGTCCATTACCAGGCGGTTGATTAGGCAAAGCTTTAAAATCCCCAGTCTCTCGTTCCCTTGAAAGCCATAGTCTAATCGTGTCTCGACTAATCTAAATATCTGGCTGGCTTCACTAATTTTTAAGCCATCAAGATTAATGGCTTGAATCACCTTTTTACGGAGGTCGTAACTGTAGGGTCGGGGCATGGGGTTCACTCCTGTATCGCTGGAAACATATAAAGGTATATTTCCAGATTATAGCTTAACCGCCTTGGCGGTTGCTATAGTAGCAGCAAAAGCTATCAACCGCATAGAGAGCGACCCAACTTGGAAATGGCGAGCTATCAATGCTGCTAAGGGAGGGGGTTTGGCAGCCTTTGAAAAAGCCATTGATAACCCAGCCGGTGCTTTTGTTGTCGGAGCCATTCAAGGTTGGCAGCAGGAGCAGGATAGCTAAGGCTCAATAGGAACCTCACCAATCACCAGAGTCCCTGGATTTGACCGAACTGGCGATCGCCCGACAGAAATAGCAATCGTACTATTTCCCCAGAACTAGACGGTGTTGGTGGTGGGCGATCGCCTCTAACAATCATCTGCATCAATGGGTATACACGCAGCAGATTCCAGCTAGAGCAAGTACACAAACATGAAACTTAAAGCAAACACCAAATCCGGGTTTCTCACCCCCGTTATTTTTAAGTTGGCATAGACCGACTTTGTTTATCTAGTAGCGGTTTTAATTGCCGAGCGATAAAGGGAATGTTTAACCTGGATTTGGTATAAAGTGCTTTGTAGCTTATTTATCTAAAATTTGTTGCGTGTATACGAGGTTAATCACCTTGGTCAACATCAGCACTCATGGTATCGATATAAGTAATGAGAGCTTTGGACACAACACTTTCCTCAAGGTAGTGCTTAGCAATTTCAGCAATAGTGGCTTTGGTTGCAGTCAAATGGCGTTCAGGATTTAGAAATTGACGTTTTATCAATAACATTTGGTTTTGGAAGTTTTGCCATCGCGATAGATCAGTTTGCTGGAGAGCGCCGAGTCTATCGTCGATGATCTGTCTACCTTGTGCTTCAGTAGTAGGTTGATAAGACTGCTGAAGATCGATAACAAACTGGCGTAGTTCACTAACTTGTTGTTTTGTGCTTTCATCAGCAGCATAATTGTGCGTATGTGTATGAGTACCCTGTTCGTAATAGTTAGTGGTTTGAATGTGACGGGTAGAAGGTTCTGACGACATTTTATGAATTCCCTTGGCAATAACATCTAATTGATTATACAATAATTTTTTCATAGGTGTTTCTTTCTTTACAGTGTTAAAGTTTTCTTTAAGGTATGTCCATAATTCTTCCTCAGAATTAGTATCACGTATTTCTTCACAAAAGAGCCTGATGTTTTTCGGGTATTTTTTGTAAGTTTCATTATTTCTAACAAGAGAACAAGCTAGAAAATATTCTTGAAATATTTTAAATGTAAAAGTAATTTTCTGCCTAGTAGACCGATACTTATTTCGATTTAATGTAGCGTGAGATGTAATTACAGAATTTAATAGTATATCTATAATATTGAATTTATCTAATTGAAAAACATATCTTGTAATTTCTTCAACATCTTGAGAAGTAATATATTCTGTCAGTTCAATCTTTTCTAAATTGGAATCATCAATCATTTTTTGAGCAGTACATTCCATAGTATATAAAATTTTATCTACTTGGGAAAGAAGTTGAAGTTTAGATAAACTTTTATCAATGACAAAAGAGCGGTTTTCTTTTTCAAAATCTCTCAATATTTTTCGCCTAATCCATTCATAAATCAAAGTAGGTCGGTTGACTCTCTGAATATCTCGTTCAACAACATCAGATAATATGAATTGGAGAAACAACGGATTTTTCGGTAGTTCCCCATAAAAATGTTGATAACTATTGTCTGTAAAAAGACTCTTAAATTTTTCAATCCTTTGGCAACCTGTTGCATCTAAATTGTTTTCTGTCGATTCTAAAATTTTCTCAAGCACCTGAATTATATGTTCCGCTGTCCAATTTGAAAGCTTTAAAGCTCTAGCTTTTTTACGAGTTTTGGTTGCACCTCTTGAATCACTGAGAGTGACTAATTCACTAAATAAAGTTTCTTCAAAATGTGATGTTCTCGTTACCAAAACAATGGGACAGGAAATGTCTGATAGTCTGTCACTTAATCTTTTCAATCCTTGGTTATTAGGGTCTGCATAAAGCCGATTTTCATCTAAACCATCAAAAATCAGAATATGATTCTCTGAATGTGCAAGTGTTGGTAACAAAGTCGCACCAGATAATGAGTAAAATAGTTCTCTATCTATTTCATCTTCAAATTCATAATCCAAAATGTTGAGAGAACGAAGAATTACCTCAAATAAAACGTTAGTTCCTGAATGTAGTGAGTAAAAATCTAAAACATCGCAATTTACAAAAAATACTATTTTGTTTTTTGAACTAGCACTATGCAGAACTGTGGTAGTTTTCCCTGCTCCAGCTTCTCCATGTATTAATGTCCATCTAATATCTTTTCGTTCAGAAATTACAATATCACTAACTTTTTGATTGTTATTACTGTTAATTTGTCTAATATCTGGAAGAGGATCGTATGGTTTGAAGTTTATTTCAAATTCTTCAGATGGTACAGTATCAATGTAATATTTTCCAAAATCTAGTCTATTTTCAATATCTAATCTATATTTATCTGAGTAATTTTGTAAAAGGGAAGTAAGAAGATTTCTGAATTGAGTTTCGGCTTGCTTGATAAAGTCTTGACGCTGTACAACTAAAAGACTATTAATCTTTCCTGAAGATTCTAGTTTTACACGATATTCCTCAATCTGATTTAAAAAATCTAAAAATTGTCCACCTTTATTTCCATGTTGATGGTTGTGTAAAATCCAATATCGATCGCAGATAAATCCTGCATCTAAAAATTTCTGTGCTATTGCTCCCATTTGATGAGCAGATTCTTCAGATAGAGCGAGTGCAATATCAAAAACTTGAGATTGCACTACCCAAACAAACTTTCCTTCATTATTAGAATTAGAGTGCGTGAAAAAATCTATACCTGGTATGTCTGAGGATCTTTGAAACGAAATATCAAATATTCTTAGCAATGAAAGTGCTTTTTCATTAAAATCATTGGTATTTGCATTTGAAAGTTCATACGATAAATTGTTCCATAATGTTCTACCTGCCATATACTTGCTTTGCTTTATTTGGATAAAGTAAATATCTTTTAATACTGCTTGTTGATAAAAATATCTTACAACATTATATCAACTATAACCTGGTTCCCATTTAGAAAATTCCGAGAAAACTTTCCTCAAAGCGTTAATGGCTCACCCAGTGCGCCAAAACTTGCTCACTTTGTCAGATGAACTGTTTGCCCCGTTTCAAAATCTTCTTGCGACCAAAACAAACCCATCCAGTATTTTAATACCAACACCCACAGTACAATCAGGACAACCGCATCTCTTTATCCTTTGCCCTTTGCCCTTTGCTTTCTGCCTTCTGCGTTAACCAACAGCAGAACCAATTTCCCCAACTCACTTCTCATCGCCCTGCAACCAATAAAACTAACGATCACCCAATCCCTACCAGACTCACACCGCATCATCGACCCACCCGCACTCCGCACAATCCCAATGCACCGGGGGCTGTTCGTACTTGGGGAATGGATGCGAGCACTGGGGACACCTGCCGGTAAACAAAGGGTGCGTATCCAGCAGTTCCAATTGTTCCTCCAGCGTCCACCGTTGCCTCGGTTGCAGGATGAGTTCGCCGTTGTAGTAGCTCGCCCCATCCGGTTCCCACATTTCATCGGGTTCTAGGTTGGGGTCGGCTCGAAAATCTAGGCAAGTGTCGGCTGTCAGGCCCGTGGGATGGACGGCGCAGATTAAGTGGGGGTTGTGCGCGTAGAGTTGCCAGCGATCGCAATCGGGAAGTTTGGGCATGGCAGGGCGGATGGGGTTTGGTTTTAGTAATTTGCGTCAAAATTAGGTTGGTGGGGATCTAAGTCTCTATACATAAAACCACAAATTTCCTTACTCAACTTTCAAATTAATTCCTGGGAAATTTTTTCATCAAAAATTGTCCCTTCTGGAATATTTTTGAAAAAATCTTTGATCGTTTGTTCACCTATCTGGTTTAATTGGATAGCTTCCACCAAATCTTTGATAGCACTAGCAATTTTTTCAACTGGTGGTTCAGGATTATTTACTAAATTTAATATTTCTTTTCTACAAACATTGATATTTATTTCTTTATCAACCTCTTTTCTACTAAGGACATCAAAGCTATAAACTTTTTGGAACAAATCTCCATCATAAGAATCAGAAAGTAAAACTATTAGTCTGAATGCATTATAAAGTTCTATCTATCCATATAAAACTTTCCCCTGTGGATTTCCTTTGACAAATAAAGTATGGATAAACGATTTACTTAAGTTAGATGTTGCTATCAACTCATCAGGATAACAGTAACCAACATATTGATTCTTACATCCACCTTTAATATAAGGAATTAAATGAGCAATTAAATCACGCTTTCCGCCATGATACATATAAAAATTAATTGCCATTTTACAAACAGAGCGAAGCTCTTCATGGCCAAATGACATATTAATAATGACACGAGGAATATACTCCTGTCTAGGAACTGCCATCTTTAATATCTCTTCAACATTTAATGAAGGATGTGTGCGATTAAATCCTGTTAAAATTTCTCTGATCTGCTTTTGGTTTTTAGCAAAAATGTCAAGAGAAGGTTGTTCATTATCAGCTAAATTATCTCTAATAATCGGTTTAATAAAAACTTGCTTTCCACCTGAATCAAGAGAACTTTGTTCACCATTGTCAGTTCTAGTAGCTTGAATGGAAGGGTTAGTTCCTCTATCTCGCGGAATATTCAATAAAAGACCAAACGAGTTTAGTGACCGCGATAATGCTGCGTCAATCCTATCTAAACTAGGGGCACATTGTTTACATATTAAAGATTCAGACTTTAATTTTCCACCTAATGAATTCAATATTATATGCTCTTTATAGGTGTTGTAATCACTAATGTTATCATTGCAAATGTAGCATTTACCTATTGTTTGAGCAGTGTTATTGAATGCTCCAGATCTAGGGCTTTTTGGCGCTGCCATATTATTACCTAAATCACCTTATAAACCTTAGCAAATATCAAAAAGAACAAACTAGAAAATACCGCCCAGCCAGATCACGGTTATCCAACATGGGCAATTGTCGAGTCACTCGCTAAACAAAACAAGCTGGCACGTTCAAGTTAGCCCCGCAGGATACAGTAAGGCAAAAACGTCTCGACGGCGCGAGCGAATGGTGCTGTGTAGATTAAGCTCCCATTTTTGATGGTGTCTTCTTTCATCATTTGCAGTGGATTATTGAGCCGATACCTGCACAAAACGGCTGTTAACTTCAGGCTAACTTGACAGTAGCGGCAAACTACTACGAAATTCAGCCATCCGTGTTGTTCGCACTCACTCCCCCGTAGCGAAGCGGGGCGTTAGCCATCGCATCCAACTCAACAGCCAACAGCACACGAGCTTCCATCCCGTACAAATCCCGCAGCACAACCTTGACATTGGGAAACACAAAATACTCAGTTAGTTTGCCAATGCGGTAATTAAACGCTTTGTAGCGGTGTTTGAAGTACAGTTCCACATTCCCCCGGTGTTCCCAAAGTCCCAGCAGGTTAACAACAACATCCGAGTAATGCGCTCTCACATCCCGCTGTACCTCGGCTATCCGTTGGTCGATCGATCGGGTAGTAACACCGATTTTGTAGAAAATGTTGCCCGAAGCTTTCACTTCAAGAAAGTACAGCGAATTGATTAGAA
>JBBSJS010000042.1:0-7156 GCA_038257015.1 Candidatus Doudnaibacteriota bacterium
GAATACCACGACCATTATCTTCAACTTTTATTCCACCATCTTTTTGAAGAGTAACTTCAATCAAGTCGGCGTGGCCAGCCATGGCTTCGTCAACAGAGTTGTCGACTACTTCCCAAATTAAGTGATGAAGACCTGTCTCTGAAGTGGAGCCGATATACATACCAGGTCGTTTGCGAACTGGGTCTAGGCCTTCTAATACTGTAATATTATCAGCACTGTAAGTAGCTTTTTTCTTTTCTTTTTCGTCTTTTGCCATGTAAAAATTTAGTTATCTATGAAATAGATTCCCGCTTTTGCGAGAATAACAAGGGTGGATTTAGCCAAATTTGTGGCTAAATAACTACTTAAATTTTAACACATTTTTAACACATTTTCCATTGGTTTTACACAGAAAAACCCGCATAATATAGCGGGTTTTTAGGGTTAAATTGCCTATCTTAACTCGGCGTTAAATTGCTCAGCTGTTTGCTTATAGACTTCGTCTTGAAGAGGCTCAACTTCGGTGGCTTCAAGAGTGCGTTCTGTGCTTCTGTAATGGATACGATAAGTATAGGAAACTTTATCGTCACCAAATTTCTCAGCGTTTTCATACTTATCTAATAATTGAACTTCTTCAACTAATTCCCCACCGATGTCTCGAATTAAGTCGAAATAATTATTTGGTTCAAAAGATTTTTCGACTATAAACGAAATGTCACGGATGACTGGGGGGTACTTGCTTACTTCCACAAACTTTTGTCCCAGCTTGAGCTGCTTAATTACTCGCTCGTCCTTACTCCAGAGTAAACGAATGTCAGGAAGTTCCATACCAATTATAGCTAAACGTTCTAAACCGAAACCAAAAGCCCAGCCATTGTATTGGTTTGGATCGACATCAAGTTTCTCGAGAACACCTGGTTGAACAAGTCCTGCACCAAGTACTTCAATCCATTTGCCATCTTTGTCCACTTCCATTTCTAAGGAAGAATGTGTGTAAGGAAAAGTGTCGTCATTGAAGCGGTACTTAACATCAGGCCCAAAAGCAGCCTTTACCACATTTGCTAAGACTTCTTTTAAGTCATCTTGACTGATGGTTTTTTCGCTTGTTGGATGTAAATACAAGCCATCAACTTGATGGAATATGTTCATGTGATTACGATCTATTTCATCTTTACGGTAAACCTTGCCATAAGACAAAACACCCAACGCTTTGTTTTCTGAAATTTTCTCACGAATCTCTGGTTGGTTGAAATAGTAGTACCACATCACAGTTGTGTGGGTGCGCAAGATATTCTCTTCGTCAACGTAGTAAGTGTCACTTTTAGAACGTGCTGGATGTTCTGGTGGAAAATTGAACAAGTCAAAACTTTCTCGAGCAGGAACAATTTCAGGAATTTGAATACTATCAAAATTTTGAAACTGATCTAGAGACACGACTCTATCTATAAGTTCCCTGATTGGTCCGCTCTGTTCCCTGGATAAATCTGGCATTTCGAGATAGCGCCGGATACGACTTGCTTCAGCGTCAGTTCGCTGACTTAGCTTCTCGATTAACTTATCTTGTTCTTCTGGTGAAATAGTAATGTTATGCATAGTTTTGATTATTTCGAGTCTGTTTAACAGGAGCTGTTTCAACTAAATTATTCTAAGCAATAATTTTACCAAGATGAGTATCTTTCGGCAATACCATAATTTCCGGTTTATCACCTGGCTGTTTAGTTAACCCCAATTCAAATTCCGCACAAATCATCCCCTGGCTCTCCACTCCCCTGATTGTGGCTTTGCCAAGAACAAATGACTCGTGAGTGTCAGAATGAATATTTTGGGCGATTGTTGAGCCTGGGAGAGCGAGTGCGACGATGTCGCCAACTTGAAAGTTGTTAGCTCCACAAACAACAGGCTCGACAATACCTGAGCCAGTATCTAAGGCCACAATTCTTAATCTGTCAGCGTTTGAATGTTTTTCAACTTTGGTAACTTTTGCAGCGATAATTTTACCTTCGATAGAATTAGTTTCGTGATTTTGCTTAGAGTGAGGATTTAATTTATTTAATAGTTTTAAAATAAAGTTCATGGTTGTTTATATTAATAATCGCGGCATTCGTCTTGATTGCAGAGGTATCCAGTGGTGCCTGGTGCTGGATTAAGTAGTACAGCTCTGATTGTGAAAGTATCAAATAGTTCGCCAACTTGGTATTGATAATCTTGTCCTGTATGAGGGTCCTTAGGAAGAGCTGCAAAATATTTCGGCACCATCGCAGCTTGGTAATTCTCTACAGTTGGGAAAACATAAACAACTTCACTGTTTGGATCGACTTCACTTGCTGAGTATATTAGCAAAGCGTTGCGAATCCTTTCCAAATCTGTTTTCTTGTTATCGTCAACCTCTTTGGTATTATTTTTTAGAGCTTCTGCTTCTGCATCGGAAGCCTTGTATTTAATTAATAGATTTTGAGTTTCACTGTAGTATGTTAGTTCAAAGTCTAGATTATTATTTAAAGCTCTATACCCATATACATACCTATCTAAGTTGATTGGGTCGTTATAATTAGTGGCCACTGTGTTATAGCTCTTGATAGTATCGGCCATTTGCACGAAATCCTCTCCTGGGGGGAAAGTTCGTTTCTCATTTCTGTATTTGATAAGAGCGCCGCCAATTTTTTTAATTGTGCTTAGTCGTTGGGAGTCACGATCAAGCTTTGCTTCAGACGACTGATCAATGTTCAAGTTGAGCATGGCGCTACTAGTAGGGTCAATAAAATCATACAAAGTAATAGCCACATCACCAAGAGTACTGATAGTAGGTTGGTGCATACCAAATTCTTTTACACGGCTCTTTATTTCAATAATCTCTGATTCGTTATAAGGTTCATTAGTATTAATATCGTAACCGTTTTTTACGAAATCAGGGTCTCGGTAATCTCCTTCTCCACGCCATGTCTTACTTAGCAAAGGATTGCTTTTGAATATATTAACTTCATCACCGTCAGCAAGTCCATCGCCATCGCTATCTGGCAAATTTGGATCGGTTGCTAACTCGTGTTCTTTTTTATTGTTTAGTCCATCGCGGTCAGCATCGGCTGAATCTCCACAGATGTTTATTTCTGTACATGTTTCACTACCAAAATAACGTAAAAGCCAATCTGGTGGAGTGCTAACTTCTGGAGTGGTTTCAATTGGAGTTTCGGCAATTGGAGGGGTGACAACTTCTTGAGTGACTGGCTCAGAGTTACTATCCATCAAAAACCATGCTACAACTCCGCCAATTGCTAAAAGCACCAACAAGGAAGGAACAATTATTAGTATTGCCTTATTTTTGTTGGCAGTGCCTGGTCCGCGACCTTGTAGTGTGTTTACTGTTGGTGCGGTGTTCTGGGGTTTCACTTGAGCTGCTTTATTTTGAGCAACTTGTGGCATGACGTTGTAGAACGCAGAAGATTGATTGATGGAACGATCAGCCATTTTTATTTCGTCTTTAATTTAGGTATTAAAAAAAGATTCTAAAACTATTACAAATAAAACTAATGTAATTGCTACCCACCAGACTAGTAAGCCATTAACTTGCAGTAGTAAAGTGCTGGTAAAAAGCACAGCCACTAAACACCCTTGTCTAAGTGAGACATCAAGCTGGTTTCTTAGTACCGACTTGATAAAACGGTAGCGTAAAAAAATTAAAACAATACTTGTTAGCCCGGCGATAGTAAGAAATAGAAGTAAGTAAAAAGCTATATGAACAATTAACCCAGCATTGTAAGGGTCGCTAAATTTAATTATTGACCATAATCCAGAAGCTGAGGCTAAAGTGCCGAAAGCTAAGAATACTAAAGAGGAGCCAAGTGAATTTCCCATTGCCTGTATTAATTATCGTTATTAATTATACCATAAAACACCAAATTTGATAAAAATTTGGTGGCCCAGTTGATAGTTAAATTTTGGTTTACATTAGATTATTAAACCGCGTTTCTTCAACCAGTCTATAAATTCTTTGGTCACTTCCATGGTAGATAGACGTGAGTGATAAACTAAAGGCAATTTTGCAAATTTACCAGACTGTTTAACATCTTTAATCGTGACGAAAGGCTCTTTGAAAATACGCTGTAGTTTAAGTTCTACTAGCCAACTTTTAGGATCTTTCGGATCTGCTCCAAGTTGCTTGGTTACTGACGCTACTCCTCGAATAGTGCCTTCACCTTGTGAGTGGTAAATTAGAACTCTATCACCTTTTTGCATCAGCTTGAGAGCTTGTACAGCCTGAGCGTTTCTTACCCCATTCCAAACAGTAACTTTTTCTTTGGTGAAGTCTTCAATGCTATAAGTTTGCGGATCAGTCTTGGCTAAAAAATATTTCATGTTAAATTATTACGCCACTGTGAATCTCTGTCGAAATCATCTTCCAGACGCTCGTTATCGTATTCATCAAACTCTCCTGTAATCATTTCGATAATAATAAGATTTTCTGTTCCAGCTCTATTATCAAGACGATGTTTATCCCCTATTTCAATCTGCACAGATTTTCCAGGTGCTAAAGAAATTTCCTTATCGTTAATTACAGCGATACCGTTACCGGCTATTGTAAACCAATGCTCTGCTCTAAGCTGATGTTTCTGGTAAGAAAGTCTTTTCCCGGGATAAACTTCTAGCCGTTTGATGATGATATCTTTATTCTCACCTTGATTGGTTAGCTCGGAAAGCACGGTAAAGTTGCCCCACGGTCTTTCTTCGAAATCTTTAGCATTTTTAGCCATATTATTTCTTTAAAAGTTTATTCCAAGTTAGTTTCAGGTTCTCATAAATCTTTTCTCGAAGAGTTTTGTCAGTGATCACCTTTTTTATGTATGGAGAAATAGAAAGCAAAATAATAATAGCAACCCCGGGCAAGATATAATGTTCAGCATTGGGAACAACCTTGCCTAGAAAGTATCCTAATAATGTTATACCCACCACCCAAAGAAAAGCACCGACAACATTGTAAAATAGAAAAGTTTTGTAATCCATCTTTGCAACGCCTGCTAGGGTCGGCGCGAAGGTTCTAATTATTGGCACAAAGCGAGCGATGATTATTGTTTTGGGACCATGCTTAGCATAGAAAGCCTGGGCTTTGTCGATGTGGCTCTTTTTAAACAATAGAGACTCTTCTTTGCTGAATACCTTAGGGCCGAGCTTGCGACCAATGTTATAACCTACACTGTCGCCGATAATAGCAGCAGCAAGCATTACGAACATTAAAAGATAGATATTAAAGAAGCCTTGTGCTGCTAGTATTCCAGCTGTGAAAAGTAAACTATCGCCAGGTAGAAAGAAGCCAAGCAACAATCCAGTTTCAGCGAAAATAATTCCAAAAATTCCTAAGTAACCAACCGCTTCTAAAAGACTTTTTATATCAAACATGTTTTGTATTCCTTACTTGCTAATTATACCAGATTATCATAACGACATTGGTGCTGAGCAACTTCTTTATGAGCTTGTTCAAATAAGTTGTATTTAATCGTTTCCTTAATCTTATCAATTGTTTCTTGCACCGATATTTTTAATTTTTCTAATTGTTCTGAGGTTGCCGGGGTTTGTTCAACTTTCTTATTGTCTTTTAGGTACCAATAAACAAGGTTACTTACGGGGAGCTCAAAAATCTCCTCTGCCGCCCATTGATAAAGATATAATTGATCAACGTCGCGCTTGCTCTTTGTCTTAGGGCTAGCGTTAGTTTTGTAGTCAACTATTATTAACTTCCCTTCGTTATCAATATCAGCTCTATCTAATCGACCGACCAGTACATCATCGCCAATCTTAAGTTTAAAAGCTTCTTCAACAAATTTTACCTTGGGTTGATGAAGTGTGAAGTCTTGCAAACTGTTTTCTAACATCGCCAAGCCTTCGGTAAGATAGCGCTGTTTTTGATCTTTGCTTTCATACCACTCATCAATCCAAAACTTTTCATACCATTGCCTCATCATTTCTATGTCCGGATTTTGGTCTAACATCTTTTTTTCAGCAAGTTCTTGTAAGACACGGTGAATAGTTTTACCAAAACTTAAGGCTGGTGCACCTCGACTCGGTAACTTCAAATAGTACTTGTACTTGTACTCCAAAGGACAGTTACCAAAAGCGGTAATGTCGGAGAACGAAAACCGTGAAGGCATACGACGATATACAGCCTGCTTGGGAAGTTTTGCAGCAGGTTTAAAGACAACTTTTCCAGTAGCTTTATTTACCTTATCGCTTGGTACTAACTTGGTTTCTTCTAGAAATACTGAAGGTTTTTTCTCTCTGCTTCCACCGTAATCTTTCGCCCATGAGAAATAAATTTGCTCTTTTGCCCGTGTTATTGCTACATAGAAAAGCCTTCGTTCTTCTTGAAGATGTGCATCGCCTTCAGGCATGATATCTTTTACCAAGCTTTCTGGGATATCGATTGGATCTGATTTCTTTCTGGTTGGAAAGCGTTGATCTACCATGTTGATGACGAACACATACTTAAACTCTAACCCTTTCGAAGAGTGTACTGTAAGAACTTTTAAGGTTTCAGGTCCTGAGTTTGGGTCAAAGTTAATCTGTCCCATATCCCCTGCCTCAAGCTCCAAGTGCAACGTTTCTATAAAGTTCCTTAGTGTCTTATCGTCATTCTGTTCTTCAAAGTTAAGGATTTTTTTATAGAACTGATCAAGATGTTCACGGGCTTCGCTATTTTTTGCAGTATCCGTATGTAGAGCTTTGATGATTCCTAATTCTTCAATTATTGTGATAAACAATTCACCGGCTGTTTTTTCAGCTACAAGCTTCGAATGTTGGACAATTAAATTTAACAACTCAGCTACTCTTTTAACCGTTGCCTTATCGATACTTTCAATTTCGTCGAGTTCTGCCAAAGTTTCATACAGCGAACGGGTTTTCAGCATGGAGTGCTCGGTAATCAGCGAAAGTTCGTGAGGGGTAACGCGGAATTGTGGCAAGTTCAAAATTCGTAATAATGCGTTGGATTCATGGTAGTTATCCAATAGTTTAAAGTACGAAATAATATCTAAAATAAGTGGCTTTTTGAAGAGTCCACGGTTGGCCAGAAAAGTGTAAGGTACTTTGGCATTATCAAATTTTGGTAGTAATTCATCTGCCGCAGAATTGGCACGAACCAGTACGGCAAAATCATTCCAGCTTGAATCCTTAACAGCTGTTTTGATTTCAA
>JBBSJS010000043.1:0-7140 GCA_038257015.1 Candidatus Doudnaibacteriota bacterium
CCTAAACCGCAAAATAGTATTTGGGATAAGGCCCATGAAGCCAAGCAAGAAAAATCAGAAAAGATTGTTAACCAAATGTCCGGCGTAATTAGTGAAGCTTTCCAACAACCTCAAAATAATACTAAGCCTAAAGTTGATTCACCCAAGAAAGAATTGCCACAACCAACTTCAGAAGCAAAGCCTGTAACATCAAATGCCCAGCAGGTTTCTAAAATTGATAACCCTAAACCAGTAAGTGAGGGTTCACAACAAAATCCTAAAGTTTTAAAACCAGGGGAAGTAAAAACTTTTTAATTAAAAAACCTCTCAAATTGAGAGGTTTTTTGAGAGCAAATTTATTATAGGTGTTTTGCGATTTCAGCTTCGATAGTTGGTTTTGGAGCTGCACCAACTAGCTGACCAACCTCAGTTCCATTCTTGAAGATTTTCATGGTTGGAATACTTAGAATGTTGAAGCGTTGAGCAAGCTCAGTATTATCATCCACATTCACTTTAGCCACTTTAAGTTTACCTTTGTACTCTTCGGCAAGTTCAGAAATGATTGGACCAAGAACTTTACAAGGACCACACCATACTGCCCAGAAGTCTACCAATACTGGTAAATCAGAATTCATAACTTCTGTCTCAAAATTATCTTTGTCGATTATAACTTCCATAAAATTTTTGTTTAATGTTTGCTTATTTAGCTTAACTTGATTAAAGCCCAATGTCAACGCCTATCCAAAAACCAAAGAAATGGTTTATAATAGACTTAATAACAATTCTATGAAAAAAGTTTTTCTAATAATTATCTTGGTTCTTTCGACATTCATCGTAATTTATTCGTTAGGCAATACTGCTTACAGCCCTTCGGTTGAAAAAAGTTCAATTCGTGCCTTACCCGAGGAATTAACAGTGAAAGACCAGGCGTTAAATAACTTGGCACTGCAAAGCCAATTAGACGAATTAAACATTCGCAGTAAGAGCTATCTTGTATACGAAGAGGGTTCGGGTCAAATTTTAGCCCAAAAATCACCTGATAATCCAATCAGTGTAGCTAGTTTAACCAAGTTAATGACTGCTTTAGTAATAATTGAGGGTGCAGACATTGATGACTCCTACACGGTAACCAGTGAAGGATTAATTCTGATTAACCCGGTTTTGCGTCTGCAACAAGGCGACACCGTGAATGTTAAAGATTTAGTGAAGTCCATTCTAATTGGTTCGGCCAATGATGCAGCTTTGACACTTGGTGTATATTACAAACAAGCAACAGGCCAAGACATCATTGAAGCGATGAACAACAAAGCAGAGAAGCTTGAGATGCACGCCACTCGCTATAATAATCCCATTGGTTTCGATAGCGACACTAATTATTCCAACGCCAATGATATTAGAAAACTTTTAGAATACCTTGATCAATACCCAATTTTTCAAGAAGTCTCTAGAATGAATTCGTACTCCTTCACATCTGCACGTACTACTTACAATATTGAAGCTACGAATAAATTAATTAGCAGATTTAGTGATTTAGAAGCTGTAAAAACTGGTTTTACAAATGATGCAGCAGGTGCGATGGTTGTAAAATTGCGTACGGATCCAAAGACAGTAATAATTGTCCTAAATAGCGCCGACAGAGAAGGGGATATTATACAAATTCGTAGGCAGCTATTAGATTTTTATAAATAAACACAAAAATTTCTTAATTTGTAGTGAAATATGGTATAATTAATTATAAAATTGTACCAAATGACTGAAACCGATATTCTCATTAAACTGTTTTCGTTAAGCACTATTGCTTTTCTTTTCGCTGTAGCAGCCACTCCACTGCTAACTTCTTTTTTATACAAATTCCGGCTTGGAAAAAACATCCGCTCAAACGGTGACACCCCTCTGTACACGCAAATGCACAGTGCAAAAAAGGGTACACCGACCATGGGCGGAATTTTAATTTGGGGCACGGCCATTGTCCTAGTGACAGTGTTTTGGGTTTTGCACAGAGTATTTGGTATTGAACAATTCCAAATTTTAAATTTCTTAACCCGGCAGGAAACCTTGCTACCTCTAGGGGCAATGCTTGGTGCTGCTTTGGTTGGTTTGGTTGATGATGTCTTAGATATTAAGCAAATGGGTTACATGGGTCGGGGGTTAAGATTCAGGTTTAAAATTTTCCTATACATGCTTGTGGCAGCTATCGGTGCTTGGTGGTTTTACTTCAAACTGGGATATGACTTTTTACATGTGCCATTCTTTGGAGATATAACAGTTGGTATTTGGTTTATCCCAATATTTTTATTTGTAGTAATAGGAACAAGTTTTTCTGTAAATCAAACAGATGGTTTAGATGGTCTTGCTGGTGGGGTTTTAGCACTGTCGTTTTTCTGTTTTGGGATAATTATCTATATTCAAGGGCGAGAAAACGTAGCCGCTTTAAGTGGCGTAATGTTTGGTGGATTACTGGCTTTCTTATGGTTTAATGTTTACCCCGCGAGGTTTTTCATGGGAGACACAGGATCAATGGGTCTGGGGGTGCTTTTAGCAATCGTGGCGTTCCTAACAAATACTGTGCTATTACTTCCAATTATTGGTTTGGTTTTTGTAATCGAAGCATTCAGTTATTTTGGGCAAATATTTTGGAGAAGAGTATTTAAGAAAAAACTATTTTTGTCCGCGCCTATTCACCATCACTTAGAAGCTTTGGGTTGGCCTGAAACAAAAGTGACCATGCGTTTTTGGATCCTAAGTTCAGTTGCAGGAATTATCGGTATAATTATTTATTTCTTAGATACATTTTAATTTTATGTATTCACAGCTAATTAAAAATGCCACAGTTATCGACGGCACTGGTAAGAAATCAGCAGTTTTAGATGTGGCTATTAATGGTGATGAAATTGTAAATATCGCTCCACAAATTTCTACCGGTGCTCATAAAATAATTAACGGGGCGGGTAAGTACCTTGCTCCTGGCTTCATCGATGTACAAAATCATAGCGACAGTCACTGGCAAATTTTCGATGATCCAAATCTAGAAAGTTTGGTAACTCAAGGTTATACAACAATATTAATTGGCAACTCAGGGTCAAGTTTAGCGCCGCTTATCTCCAAGCAAGCTATTATGTCACTTCAAAAATGGCATAACATGAATGGAATCAGTTTGAATTGGCAAACCTTCCAAGAGTTTGTCGAAACCATGTCAGCTAGAAAATTTGGCTGCAATATGGGTAGTATGATCGGTTACGACACAATTCGACGCGGTCTTATAGGGGACAGTACAAAAATTATCTCTTCTGAGGAACTTGGGGTACTAATCAATATCGCCGACCAAGCCTTAAAAGAAGGTGCCTTTGGTATTTCAACAGGGTTATCATATGCACACGAGCTAAATATTTCTGATATCGAGCTTTTTGAATTGGCCAAACTTTGCGCGAAACACAAAGCTTTACTATCTATTCACTTGAGAAATGAAAGCGATAACATTGTTCATAGCGTGCGAGAGATTATTACGATAGCCGAGCAGTCCGGAGCAAACTGTAAGATTGCTCATTTAAAAATTCGTGGGCAAGAAAACTGGCACTTAATCTCTGAAGTACTTGATGAGATTGAGATCGCTCGTCATCAAGGCGTAAATATTCACTTTGATGTGTACCCATATAATTCCACATGGCAACCACTTTATACATATCTACCATTATGGTCTGTTGAAGGCGGTCGAAAGGAAATGCTGGAGCGCTTAAAAGATTCCACTAATCGAAATAAAATCTTGCAAGCCTTAAATAATTCACAGTTGGATCTAAAAAGTTTTATCATAGCTTCAACAACTATGAAGATGCATGTCACTGGCAAACGTTTATCTGAAATTGCCAAAGAACTAAATACCTCAAGCGAAGAAGCATTTCTACAAATTATCGAACATGGTGGCTCAGAAATTTTAATTTTTGACGAAAGCATGAATGAAGATAATGTAAATGCATTTTCCATGCACGCGCTGGGATTAATAGCAACTAATGGGAGCGGCTATAATATTCAACACGACGGTAAGTTAGTTCACCCAAGATGCTTTGGGACATCCACTAAATTTTTAAAATCAGTGCTTGCAAATAAGCAGATTTCAATTGAAGAAGCGATAAGAAAGTTGACCCAAGCACCGGCTGAAAAAATAGGACTAACGGACAGAGGTGTGATTGCAATCGGCATGAAAGCTGATCTAGTGATGTTCAGTGATGATATTACAGATAAAGCTACTTTAAAAAACCCTTTCCAATATTCTTCAGGTATTAACCAAGTTTGGATAAATGGTCAAACTGTAATTGAGCAAGGTATGCTGGTACAGCAAACAGGGGAGCTTCAGGGTCAATTTTTAACCAGAGATTAGATGAACATAACTGATTTAAGAACTAAATCAATTGCTATAGTTGGCTTTGGTCAAGAAGGGCAGGCGGTAGCAGAATATCTACACAAGTTGCAAATTTCCTTTGCAATTTTTGATAGTAGATTAGAATCTGAAATAAATAACGATGCAGTACAGATTTTACAAAAATTTCAAACAAAATTAATTTCTTTTACAAAAGCTAATCTGGAAAACTTATCAGCGGCTGAAATAATCTTTAGGAGTCCCGGTGTTCCAATCAAACATCCGCTATTACTAGACTGCCAAGCCAAGGGAAGTATAATTACAAGTCAGACAGAGTACTTTTTCCAAAATTTCTCTGGTCACATAATTGGTGTGACGGGAACAAAAGGGAAGGGTACGACTTCAAGTTTAATTTACGAATTACTTCTTCAAGGACTCCCAAATCTAAAAGACAATAATAATATTTTCTTAACCGGCAATATAGGCAAAGTACAACCTTTGCAGTTTTTAGACGAGACCAGTGAAGACACAGTTGTAGTTTATGAATTATCAAGTTTTCAATTACATGAATTACAACAAAGCCCTAAAACAGCAGTGGTGTTGATGGTGACTCAAGATCATTTAGATCATCATAAAGATTTACAAGAATACCATGAAGCCAAAAGTTCCATTGCGAAGTTTCAAAAAGCAGAAGACATAGTTGTTTACAATCATGATTACGAACCAACCACGAAAATCGGAGAAGCAAGTCCAGCTCAAAAGTGGTGCATAACCAGTAAATCCAGTGAAGTCGAACAAGGTGTTGCTATTAAAGACAGTGCATTAAATGTTTTTGAAGATTCTAAAGTGATTGAAAGTTACGATTGTTCTAACCGACTCCTTCGCGGCCAACACAATATGGAAAATATTGCAGCGGCTGTATTGGCAGTCAAGCAGTTTAATTTAAGCCGTGAGAAAATAATAGAAACTATTAACTCATTTAATGGACTGGAGCATAGATTGGAATTTGCCGGTCAGCAAGATGGCATTACTTTTATCAATGACTCGATTGCAACTTTACCAGAATCAACCCTAGTGGCCCTTAAAGCTTTCTCCGAACCAACTATTCTAATCTTGGGCGGTTCTGATAAAGGTCTAAATTTTGAGAATTTTACTAAAGAGATAAATAGTTTTTCAAATTTGAAAGCCATCCTGTTTTTTGGCGAAACTGGTCGCTCTCTTCAGAAGATGATTTTTTCAGATGGTATTAGCAGAGCTAATAATTTTATGGATTTGGGACACGAAACCAATCTGCATGCCGCTATGAAAAAAATTAAATCGGTTACAGAATCAGGTGATGTGGTATTGCTTAGCCCAGCTGCTGCATCTTTCGATCAGTTTAAAAATTATAAAGAACGGGGACAAATCTTTAAAGACTTAGTTAAAGAGTGGCAAACCTTGTAATGGCAAATATCAAAAGCGTCGACAAGTATTTTTTAGGTTCAATAATATTACTACTCGTAATAGGACTTTTGGTATTATGGTCAGCATCCACAGCAGAGTCTCAACAAAATTTTGGGAACACAACACACTACCTGTCTAACCAACTTTTTAAGGGAGTATTCTTTGGCTTGGCTTTAATGTACATCACGACTAAGGTGGACTACCATAAATGGAAAAAATATATCCCATTTGCTTTAGCTTTTAGCTTGCTTGCATTAATTGCTGTGAATATTCCCGGGATTGGATTTACAGCTAACGGCGCTGCTCGTTGGGTAAGTGTCGGTCCTATATTCTTCCAACCATCTGAGTTAGCAAAGTTAAGTATGATTTTATACCTTGCTGGTTGGGCAGCAATTCGTGGCCACGATAAAGGATTTTGGGAATCAGTATTTCCACCATTGCTAGTTTTGGGTGCATTTTCAGGATTAATTTTATTCCAACCTGATTTAGGAACAATGCTGTCACTCTGTGCGATTGCTTTTGTAATGTTTTTTGTCGGTGGAATAAAAATGAAATATTTAGCATCTTTAATTGCTAGTGGGATTGGGGTAGTAATTGCAGCAATTATTATAGAGCCGTATCGCGCTGAACGCATTACAACATTCCTAAATCAATCAATTGACCCTCAAGGCATAGGATATCAAATCAATCAGGCATTGTTGGCAACTGGTTCTGGCGGTTGGCTTGGATATGGTTACGGACTATCCAGACAAAAGTTTTTTTATCTGCCCGAAGCCATTACAGATTCCGTGTTTGCGGTTATGGCTGAAGAACTTGGATTTATCAGGGTTATGCTAATTTTGAGTGTATTCGTATTCATGATTTATAGAGGCTTGCTAATTAGCTTACAAGCACCCGATACATTTGGTAGAATGTTATCAATAGGAATAATTACTTGGATTTCTGCAAACTCAATAATTAATATCGGAGCAATATTGGGTTTAATGCCACTAACAGGCATCCCATTACCTTTCTTTAGTTACGGAAGCAGCGCTATGCTCGTCACCTTAGCGAGTTTAGGAATAGTTCTCAACATTTCAAAAACCAAAAAAGCAAGCTAACTTATGAAGAAAAAAGTTAAAATCTTTTTACATCACGACATATATCAAACGGCTAAAACAAACCGTCGTTTTAATCATAAGGAATTTGCTAATAATTTAGCGTCTCAAGTAACTAGCGTAGTTTTTGAAGTTTTTTATACAGTGGGTCTAATTTTAGTTGTTATAACGAAATCTCCTTACCTGATTGGAAAACGGCTAACTTCAGTTAATCTCCAAGGGAACTCGTGGGCAATTTTAAGAGCACCACAAACTGTGAAATCTGTGGCA
>JBBSJS010000044.1:0-7052 GCA_038257015.1 Candidatus Doudnaibacteriota bacterium
GACAATACTGATCCTTTGGAAATCAGAGCCGATCAGTACGACATGGTAGCCAATGGTTATGAAATTTGTAGCGGTGCAATCAGAAACTACAACCCCGAAGTAATGTATAAGGCTTTTGAAGTTGTGGGAATTGCTAAAGAACAAGTGGATGAAAAGTTTGGTGCAATGATTAAAGCTTTCAAATTTGGTGCCCCACCTCATGGTGGCTGTGCTTTTGGAATTGAACGCTTATTTATGATTTTAGAAAATGAACCAAACATCAGAGAAGTTATCGCTTTCCCGAAAAATGGTTCAGCTATGGACCTTATGATGGATGCACCAAGTTCCGTGGACGAAAACCAGCTGAAAGATCTACATATCAAATTGAATTTACCGAAAAAAGATTAGTTGACCACGCAGAAACAAAAAGATTAACGATTGCTTACTTAATGCACAAAATTACTTTACAACAATTTGAAGGTCCACTGGATTTACTATTGTCGTTAATTGAAGATCAGAAACTAAGCATAACTGAAATTTCTCTGGCAACTGTTACAGAGCAATTTTTGAAGTACGTAAAACAACTCGAGCAAATTGACCCAACCGCAATGGCGGACTATTTGCACATCGCCGCTAAACTGTTAGTAATAAAGTCCAAAGCAATCTTACCAACTCTAGAAATTGAGGATGAGGAGGAAGAAACTGAAGGAGAAGACGACCTTGCTAGCCGCTTACTTTTATACAAGCAATTTAAAGAAGCTGCCAAAGCTATAAAACAGGTTGAATTAAGTGGCAGTCAAAGTTTTACTCGCTCGTTGGTATTTTCACAAAAAGTTTTCTTCTGGCCAGACCCAGAAGTTAAAACCGAACAACTTCACAAAGCTATCTTACAAACCGTTGCATCGCTAAAAGCACTTGATAACCTCCCTAAAGCAAAAGTTAAAGAAGCTATTTCTATTCAAGAAAAGATTTCTCATTTACAAAGAAAGCTTTCGAGCCAAGTTGAAACAAAACTTTCTGATTTATTAAAAGATGCAAAAAACAAAAGTGAAGTAATTATTACTTTTTTGGCTTTACTGGAGTTAATAAAACAGAGAATGTTTTCCGTCGAGCAGGATGAACTATTTACCGACATAACGATTACTCAGTTTAAACAAACTGAAGCAGATGGTGCTGTACTTGAAGTAACTGAAGTTGAAGTTACTCCTCATCAACTAGAAACTGACACTGATAAAGATGGGGACGATGATGAAACAGATGAAGACGAGGAAGAAGACGAGGAAGAGGAAGACGATGAGGACGATGAAGACTAAACAGATTATGATAAACTATATTTATGATTGAACTAGCCAACCAAATCGAAAGCTTGCTGTTTGTTTCAAACAAACCATTAACAGTTAAGCATTTAGCAAAATACACCAAGGCCAGCGAAAGCGAAATTAAACTAGCCTTAAACGAACTTTCTGAAGCACGACAAGAAAGTGGCGTTGTATTGTTGATGGCTGAAAATCAATACCAACTAGCTACTCATAGTAAATACACTGAACTCGTGCGAAGTTTCCTTAACGCTGATTTAAAAGAAAGCCTTACTGAAGCAACCGTGGAAGTTTTAGCCATTACCTCCTATCGTCAGCCTATCTCTAAAGTTGAAATCGAAGCTATCCGCGGAGTTAATTCTCAGTACAGCATTAGAGCTTTATTAATGCGAGGATTAATCGAGAAGGTGCCAAACCCTGAGGATGCTCGAGGAATGCTATATCAAACAACTACTGAATTCTTGCAACACTTAGGACTTCAAAGTAATAATGATCTACCTAACTTTACCGAAGTCACAAAATCAGTAAAACTTCCGGATGTTCCATTGGTAAAATCTGAGACTACATCGCAAGATGAAATTACTGAACCACTGACCACAGAAGACTCTGAATCTGTTGAGGAAAACTAATACTCATATAAAAAAGCCAGCCCATTACGGTCTGGCTTTTCTTGAAGATGAGAAGGGATCGAACCTTCTGACACAAACTACGTGCGCCTCGAGTTAATACCCAAGCTCATTTAACCGCTCTGACACATCTCCAAGCTTTAACTCCCCCTTACGATTACTCTGGAAGAATATCGTACGATTCAATTGGTGAGGAAGGTGTTTCTCGTGGAAGCTTGGTATCTGTACAACCGGCTGCCATCAACACACCACCAACTAAGACAATTAGTAAGTATTTCATAGTAATTTAATTATCTCATAAATTGTTTAAATGACAAATACTGGCCAAATTTCCCCTTATTTGTGAGTGTTTTTGCAGATGCAAGATTTGATATT
Organism: Candidatus Doudnaibacteriota bacterium; assembly: GCA_038257015.1. Lineage (GTDB taxonomy): Bacteria > Patescibacteriota > Doudnabacteria > UBA920 > UBA920 > UBA920. The sequence continues at coordinate 2,297 of JBBSJS010000044.1, forward strand.
TTTTGCTATTATTAAACCTGTATGAACCAACACGATATTATTCTTTTTTATAAATACGTCTACATAGAAAATCCCTTTCAGATGATGGAGCAACAAAAAAAGCTTCAAACTGAATTGGGAATAAAAGGTAGGACAATCATTGCGACTGAAGGAATCAACGCCACCATGGAAGGCACCAAAGAAGCAATTGATACTTACTTGGAAAACTTTTTAAGTGATCCACGTTTTTCTGACATTCACATAAAACGCGACCCTGGAAACGGTAAAGCTTTTCCAAAAACTTCAGTTAAAGTGCGCACAGAATTAGTGACTCTTGGTTTAGATAAATCTTGTGACATTGACCCAAATAAAATCACAGGAGTTCATTTAAAACCATCAGAACTGCATCAGTGGTTTGAAGAAGGGAAAGAGTTTTATATTGTGGATATGCGCAATGCATATGAACATCTAGTTGGTCATTTCGAGGGTTCCGTTCTACCAACACTAGAAAACTTCCGTGATTTACCCAAATTTACTAATAGCATTAGACATTTGCAAAACAAAACCGTCCTTACAGTGTGTACCGGCGGAGTGCGCTGCGAAAAAGCATCTGGCTACCTACTCTCACAAGGCTATACCGATGTTTATCAGTTGGATGGTGGAATTGTTTCTTATATGAGAGAATTTCCAAACGAAAATTTCTTAGGCAAACTCTATGTGTTTGATAGCCGAATTTCTGTTGGCTTTTACACTGACGACCCTAAACATCAAATTGTAGGAAAATGCTACCTTTGCCAACAACCAAGCGAACGTTACACAAATTGCGTAAACAATGATTGCAATAGAAAAGTTATAGCTTGCGAGCCTTGCCAGACAAACTTAGGCGAAAACTTTAAATGCGCGCCAGACATTGGTTGCAAAGAAAAAACTAGAATCAGTTAATAGAAAAAGCTCAAGTTTTAATCCTTGAGCTTTTTATTTGTTTGCTAATTTTTAAATCTATGCTAAGATGGCTTATTTCTTGTTACTAACTTTTTCTAATAGCTCAGTAGGATGATGCTTCGTAAAATTACCACGTAGCTTCTTTCTTATCTTTGCTTGGTCTAATTTGGTAAAACTATCTGCAACAATGTTAATACTTTGCGTTGGTGCAAAGAGGTAAATACTATCGAAAGGACGTTTAATACCTTTAATAGCTTTTTTCAACTCTTTAAGGAACTTTACTTGCTGTTCATTATCATTGGATTGATAAACTGAGCCTGAACCTAAAACAGTCCCACCAGCACCACGATGCTCGAAAAAACCTTCTTTGTCTGAATACTTGGGGATATTTACTTCAATTGTTTCTTTTTCTTTGATTTCACCCTTGCGAAGTTGATAAATTTTCGCGAATTGCTTTCCAGTGACAATAAAGATTGCACTTTCTTTTAACAGGTTAGAAAAGTTTTCTGATACTTTCATATAGTCCTTTCTTTAATTGCTTATATTAAGTATAACATCACTAATCGCAAGAATGTTTCATCAGTATTTTTATTTCGGGTCAAAGATTGATGGCGATAGTTTTTCTTGGTTTATAAACTGACTTATTCTTTTTCCACCGAAGATAGATGGAAGTAAGCCCACTCCATTACAACCAAGGTTGTAAAATAAACTTGGATTTATTGGCTCAGGACCAATCAGGCGAATACTGTTTGGAGTAAACCCCATCAAACCATGCCACATAAACTTGTATTCAATATTTTCTCTCGCAGAATGCTTGTAAGTATAACGAAGGAAGTTATCAATTTCTACTCTCGCCTCTTCTGAATATGGGTGTTCAAAATTATAATTATTGGTATCATCCATTAAACTTTCCGGACCACCAATGCAAATTAAATTATCAAGATTGCCGTGAGGAGTGCGGAATGGCCTTCGAGTGATATAAAAGTATGGTTCATCGGAAAAGACGTCTTTACTGTTAGCATAATGCTTCGGCAAATAGTTAATTTCAGTCGGTGGTTTATTAGATTCCTCAACGTAACCTGCCATATAACCAACGATACCTCGCACCATTTGATGAAATTTAGTGTCGATATCTTTTCCAACAGTGTTGATAATTTTCACGCTCTCAAAACCATTGGTACACAAGATTACTTGCTTAGCCATCAAGCTTTGTTTTTTGGGTAAGTCTAAAACATTGTAACCATTTTTTAATATTAATCTGCGTACAGGTGCGTGCTCCGCTAAAGTAAATCTGTCGGCAAAGTTTGAAAGCAAAAAGTTAGCCACTTCTTCTGTAAATACAGCACTGTTCATACAACCTTTACGTTCAGGTAAAATTGCAAAATACTCCTCCACTTCAGTTTCCAATTTGTTGGAGATTTCAACTTGAGGAATGAGCTCTAAAAGATGATGATAATTATCAGGGATGTCATGCATTTTTGCATAGTCGTCTGCGATAAGAATTTTGGGTACATCTAAACCAGCTTGGCGGTGAAGTTCATAATTACGAAGATGAATTAGTAACTCTTCATGAGTTGCAACTGCAGCGTAACCAGTAAATTGCCACATTGGGGTTTCTATTTTGGCATATTCCCTAATCTCATCCAGTAAATCCCACGAAGTATTTAAAGCTGATTGCGCTTCGCTAGCTTTCTTCATTCCATACTCTTGAGCAATGCTGAAAAATGAGCGTTCAAAGTAACTAGCTAGAAAACCGCCATTGTGGCCAGTTGCTCCATGGGCAATCTTGTTACTTTCCAAAAGCACTACGGACTTGTTAGTATCTCGCAATAAGAAAAATGCCGTAGCAATTCCAGCGATTCCGCCACCAACAATAGCCACATCAAACTCTTGAGAATTATTCAATTCTGAAACAGGTCGTGTTCTATTTAATTGATGTAACCAAGGTGAATGATTTTTAAGCATTAATAGTTTCTTAAAGTTTTACTTCGATTAGGATGAATTTCGCGTTGGTCTGAGCAGTTATTACGAGACCAGGTTCGTCAGTAATTCGAGCTTGATCAAAGTCTTGAAAACTTTCCTCATTAATTTGAATTTGTCCTTTTGTGATATATACAAAAACTCCGAATCCAGTTTTCTGCGAATACCCTAATTCCTGGCCAGTTTGTAACTCACTTATGTAAATCACAGCATCAGTCTCAATCTCCAAAGCTCCACCAGGACCAAAGCCAGAAGCCACAGGAAGCAAGTAATTTTCGACAGTGGTGCGAGAAAAGTCTTTCTGGACATAACGGGGCTTTCTCTCCATTTCTCGAGGCATAATCCATATTTGGTACAATTGCACTGGTTTGTCGCTCAAATTAAGCTCAGCGTGCGTTACAGCTGTTCCAGCGGACATAACTTGCACCTCTCCTGCACGAGTAACCCGTTATTACCCATACTGTCTTTATGAGTTATCTCGCCTTCGTTTACAATGGTGATAATTTCCATGTTGCGATGGGTGTGATCACCAAAACCTGATTGAGCATCAATCCAATCGTCATTAAACACCCTCAGGTTTCCGAAGTTCAGGTTTTCTGGATCATAGTAATCTGCAAAAGAAAATAAGTGAAAAGACTTTAACCAACCATGAGAAGCTAGATATCTTTTATTTGTTTCGATTTTTTGTATCATTTTTAATCAGTTCTAATTTTTTTAAGCGAGTCCATTTCTTAACTTCCGCTTCTCGTTTTAAAGCATCGCTTTTAGAGTTTAACTTTTCGTAATAAACAATTTTTCCGCCACCATGAGAACGAACATAAACAGAGCCTTTTCCAGAATTATGTTTCTCTTCTCTTTCAGCTAAATCGGTTGTGATACCACAGTATAAGCTTTCATCTTTACAACGCAAAATATAGAAGTGATACATGATGTAATTATAGCAAAGTAGTTGATATGAGCCCAAAACAAAACTCCAATATTCTGGAGTTTTGTTTAATAATTTATTGATTTAGTCCCTGCTAATTTTAGCGGAAATTTTCTGAAGATTAGAAATCGAATAATTCTCCCAAAAAGGATTCCTTTTTCTTCTTTTTATAATGACCATTGTTATCAGAATAAGCTGGTCGATCATCACGATATGGTTGAGGTTGATTTTGAACGGACTGATGACCTGGATGCGATGGTGCCGGGGCAGTGTTATTTTCACTGCCAGAAATGAGCTTGTCTAGCTCGCCTTTATCTAGCCACACACCTCGGCAAATTGGACAGTAATCAATCTCGATACCTTGGCGGTCTGTCATCGCCAAAGGAGTTTGGTCGTTGGGACATTGCATATGCGTTTTTCTTAATCATAAAACTGCGTCTCAGTCTCCCATAAAAAAAGACCGGACAAGCCGGTTATAATTGATATTGATTCAACGGTTGAAGCGCTCCAACTGGAGACCATCGCTCTTCCCTCAGCAATACCCAAGGCTTTTTAAATGTATCACATGATAGTCCCGAAATCAACAAAACATCAACCAATTTCGTAACTTATACAGTTTAAGGGGGTATTGTATTCACGCCCAATTGCATGATGTTGCAAACTATGTTATAAATATAAGTCAAAAATTGGAGGAAATGATATGAAATTTTTAACTATAGCCGAGCTTTTGTCATTGATAGATACACCTAACCGAACAGGGTGTCAAAAGATATATAAAGACAACAAAACCTTGTTCCAGACTGTCCAAGGCTCCACTAACAATCACCAAGATTGGAAAGGTGGATACCATGACCATATTCAGGAGGTTATGAATATTGGGAAAAAGTTGTTCGAATTATACACCAGCTTCGGTAGAGATTTACCCTTCTC
>JBBSJS010000045.1:0-6998 GCA_038257015.1 Candidatus Doudnaibacteriota bacterium
TGGTGGGCCGGACAGGATTCGAACCTGTGAAGGCATAAAGCCGGGAGATTTACAGTCTCCAGTGTTTGACCGCTCCACAACCGACCCAATATTATATTTTCTCTGGAGCTGTTGAGCGGGATCGAACCGCTGACCTTCTCCTTACCATGGAGATGCTCTACCAACTGAGCTACAACAGCATAACTGAACTCATCTTACTAACCGCTCGAACTAAATTCGAGCTTGAGTTTAAAGAGAACAGAAATGCAATCTATCATGTATCGCCCTGCAAGCAGAGCTATGGCAACTGAGCTACAACAGCACATCGCTAAACGAAGTACTGAAGTATTCTAGCGGTTTCTGTGGATATTTTCAACAGGGACCGTTGTCTTTGCTTTAGACTCTAACTCAAACAGCAAATCGTTGTATTTCTGATTATTAGGTTCTAAATCTACGGCCTTTTTTAAAGTTACCGCTGCATCTTTGAACTGTTTCATTCCTTGATGTGCTAAGGCTAAGTTGTAAAACCGGCCTGGGTGAGATGAATCGATCCCTACCGCTTTCTTAAAAGCTGCGGCGGCACTCTCATAATCTTGCAAATATAATTTACTCAATCCAAGTTTTGCAAAGTAACCACTATCGGTAGGATTATGATTGATTAAGTATTCGTAGACATTTGAAGCATCAAAGTATTTACGACCTTCAATATAGAATTGGCCCAATTGATCATAGATATCTAAATCTTTCGGGTGACGCTTAATCATATCAATATAATACTGCTCATTACGGATAGCAGCTTTTTTAACATCTGGCTCGGTGTGAGTTTGCATAATCTTCTTAAGATTGTAGCTAACTTTCGGAGCGTGCTTTAGACCTTTGGCGTCTAGAACAAAGTGCCAAAGTTTACTCGCTCCGACTTTCAAAAAGTGTACGGAGCGAGAAACAGTTTTAGCAGGCAAACCTTTCTCTTGCAAACTTCGTGTTGGCTCAGAGAACTCTTTTTCAAGTTCCTGAGAACCTTCCACAGCTTCTGGCAACCTACGCAACATTAATAAGATTATCCCAAGGATAGAAATTAGTAGTATAACGTTGGTGAGAAGATTATAAGACAAGTGAGGTTTGGTTTAAGTTTTTGATTTTGAAACGAAAGCGTTTAGTTTCCAAGCATGAAGCGAGCGAAACGACGAACTTGTACATTCTCCCCCATTTTCGCAATTGATTCAGTGATTAAATCGGAAACTTTTTTGCTTGGGTCTTTTACGAATGGCTGTTCTAATAAACAAACTTCTTCGTAGTACTTTTCTATTTTACCAGAAATCATTTTTTCCATTAAGTCTTCTGGCTTGCCAACTAATTGTTCTTTGTAAATTTCCTTTTCTTTTTCTATAACTTCTGCTGGAACATCGTCTCGGGAAACATATAAAGGATTACTAGCAGCAATGTGTAAAGCTAATTCCTTGGCTAAAGCTTTAAAATCGTCTGTACGAGCCACGAAGTCAGTTTCGCTGTTAAGTTCCACTAAAGCACCGATACGGCCACCACCATGGATATAAGCCTCAACCACACCTTCGTTGGCAACACGATCAGCTTTCTTGGCCAACTTTGCCATACCTTTTTTTCGTAAGATATCTAAGGCAGTATCTTTATCATTATCAGCTTCTTGTAAGGCTTCCTTTACATCCATTATACCAGCCCCAGTCATTTCTCTAAGTTCTTTTATTAAATTGTTATCAGACATTGTGTCTCCTTCAAATGTTTATTTATTGTTTTGGTCGTTATTCACAACAACTGTTGCTCCGGCAGATTTACCAGCTTTAATAGATTCAGCTAAGAATTGGTGAATGAGTTCGATAGCTTGAGTAGCGTCATCGTTACAAGGAATTGGGTAATCAATTCCTTCTGGATTGCTGTTTGAATCAACAACTGCTACGATTGGTACTTTCATCTTGCGAGCTTCAGTTAAAGCAATGTCGTCGTAGTTCACGTCAGCAATAAATACTGCTTGAGGCATACGCTTCATTTCTTTGATACCTTCAAAAAGTTTTTCTAACTTTTCAATTTCGCGTTCAACTAGTAAACGTTCTTTCTTGGTGTAACGGCTTTCTAATTCACCATTAGCTTTTAGGCTTTGCAACTTTTCTAATTTCTTAACAGTCTTTTGGATTGTTTTGAAGTTAGTAAATGTTCCACCTAACCAACGCACGTTAATAAATAACTGACCTGATTCTAAAGCGTACTTCTTTACAATACTTCGTGCTTGGCGTTTTGTACCAATGAACAAAATACTGCCACCGCTCTTGGCAGTGTCATGCAAAAATTGCCCAGCTTTTAGTAAAGCTTTGCGAGTTTTTTCCAAGTCCATGATATGAATATCATTACGGACTGTAAAAATATATGGCTTCATTTTCGGGTTCCAACGGGATGTCTTGTGCCCGAAATGAGCGCCGCTTTTTAACAACTCTAAAAGGGATATATCCTTCATGTTGTTATCCTTTCTTCGTCTACGGAAGCTTATCGTCATTCGCCTGAAGGCCAAATGGGACAGGATAACTGCTTTCGTATGCGTTATTAATTACTGGCTAATTCTACCAACTCTTGACGGAAAATGCAAATCCTTGTATGATTAGCTAGTCTTATTTTAGAAATTTCAAACATTTTATGAAAAAAGGAATTCACCCAACTTATAACAGTGATGTGGCCGTAGTTTGCTCTTGTGGCGAAACATTCAAAACTGGTTCAACAGTTAAAGATATTCACACTGAAATCTGTAGCAACTGCCACCCGTTCTACACCGGTAAGCAAAAACTACTAGATACTCGTGGTAATGTTGACCGTTTCAAGAAACGCCAAGAAGCTGCTTCCAAGGTAGTTAAGGCTGAAAAGAAGCCTCGCAAAACCCGTGGCGCTAAAACTGAAGCTTAAAACCTGTCTTTTATCAATGCAAACCATCCTTTTTAGGGTGGTTTTGTGTTAGACTGAGTTAAATTACTCAACGATTATGACCCCAGGATTTCAAAAAGTACTTGATGAATACAACAGTCTCACCGACCAGATGAGTCAGGGTGGTGATTTTGATATTGCCAAAATTGGCAGACGCCAATCTCAACTCCAACCGACAGCAGATAAAATTACCCAACTCATTAAAGTTGAAAAGCAACTAGCAGAAAACCAAGAGTTGCTGAACTCCGATGATGACGAAATGAAACAGATGGCTCAGGATGAAATTCAGTCTTTGGAAGCTGAGTGCGATAGTTTAACCGAAGCAATTGAAATTGATTTAATTCCAAAAGATCAGCACGATGATAAAAATGCTCTGATTGAAATTAGAGCTGGTGCTGGCGGTGATGAATCCACTCTTTTTGCAGCAGAAATCTTTCGTTCTTACGGCAAGTTCGCTGAAAAAAATGGTTGGAACATCAAAATCGTTTCGAGTTCAAAAAGTGAAGCAGGCGGTTTTAAAGAAATCATTGCCGAAATCACTGGCAAAGCTAGTCAAACCGAAGGACCTTATAGTAAGTTTAAATATGAATCAGGTGTTCACCGAGTTCAACGTGTTCCAGAAACTGAGAAACAAGGACGCGTGCACACTTCTACAATTACCATCGTGGTAATGCCAGAATTAGAAGAAAAAGATTCCGAAATTGAAGCAAAGGATTTGAAAATTGAGGCAACTACTTCATCAGGTGCTGGTGGACAAAGCGTTAACACAACTTACTCTGCTATTCGTATCGTTCATATCCCAACTGGCATCGTTGCCACTTGCCAAGATGAGCGCAGTCAGGCTCAGAACAAGCTAAAAGCTTTAGCAGTTATTCGTGCTAGAGTTTCTGCCCACTTTCAAGAAATTGAAGATAAAAAGCAAATTGATGCCCGTCGGAGCCAAATTGGCACTGGGGATAGAAGTGAAAAAATTCGTACTTACAATTTTCCACAAGACCGTGTAACGGATCATCGCATCAACCAGAACTTCAACCAAATCAACCTTATTATCGAAGGTCAGCTGGATGATATCATGAGTGCTTTACAAAAAGCTGATTATGAAATGCGTAAACAAGCTGCAAACAAGTAATGACCATTCACGACCTTCTTGAAAAATTTCCAAACCAAGAAAGCGATATACTCCTTGCGCATGTTTTAAAACAGTCCAAGGAGTTTTTGTATTTGAATCCGAGAACCAAAGTCAGTGCGGCACAAGAAGCTAAGTATGAGATTTTGACTAAGAAGCGCATGGAAGGAGTTCCAATTGCTTATCTAACTGGCGTAAAAGAGTTTTATGGATTAGCCTTCAAAGTAAACCGCTCAGTATTAATTCCCCGCCCAGAAAGTGAATGGTTAGTAGAAAGTACGTTGGAAATAATTAAAAAGAAATTTAAGAAACCTATCAAGCCACTAACAGTGGCAGATGTAGGTACAGGCAGTGGTTGCTTGGCGATTACTTTGGCAGTAGAGCTTAGCAAATTAAGCCACGATAAACACATCGCGGTTGATGCTTATGATATTTCAATGCCAGCACTTCATGTTGCTAAATCAAATGCTAAAACTCACCAGGCTAAAGTTAAATTCATTCAAAATAATTTACTAAGTGGAGTAAAGAAAAAATATGATTTGATAATCGCTAATCTTCCTTATGTCCCCTACTCTGATTACCTCATCTTAAAGGAAGGCCTAAAATACGAACCAAAGTTGGCGTTAACCGACAAAACAGATGATTTTATTATAATTCAAGAATTCCTGAAGCAAGCCGTCAGTAGATTGAAGCCGAAGGGAATCATTTTAATAGAAACCGATCCTGCATCAATTGCGGTGTTAAAGAAAACTATTAGACTTCTTTACACCAATAAAAAAATTCAAGTTACTAAAGACCTTAATAAGTTAGAGAGATTTATAAAAATTGCTTAGCGTTAAGAATTGACTTCTGGCACAAATTCTGAAAGAATACAGTACAACAACTCAACTATAGGGAGGAGAATATGCTTTCAACTCGGTACTACACACTGTTGTACTTTTCTTTTTTGTTTCTACTTTGCTGCCCAGTAGCTTTTTACTTTTATGCTACAGACCCAACAAAGGACTCTGCCCAAGGATTTCTTGGGGCCATGAGTACTATAATATTCTGGGCTCTCTTTCTGATATTCCAAGTTTATTCGTACAGGCAGAAGGATATCGATCTAGGCTTGTACGAACCACCAGACTGGAAATGGAAAAAACTAACTGTAAGCAAGACTCAGTGAGACAAAATAAAGCTCAACAAAAAAACCGCCTTCATAAGAGAAGAGCGGTTTTTCAATTTTTTTATTTAGCTTCATCTGCTTCAGCTTCTGCACCTGCTTCAGGTCCAACAGCTGCTGCCACTGCTGCTGCTTCATCAACCATTCCAGCTTCTTCAGCTTCCATATCACGTGGAGGTTGTACAGTCGCGATAACCTCATCAGCGTCTGCTGTAATTTCTACACCATTGCCAATGTTAAGATCTTTAACAGTTATAGTCTTTTCAAAGTCATCGATTACACTAATATCTACTTCAATTGAGTGAGGTAAATCTTTAGGTAAACATTCTACTTCTACTTCGTTCAATACTTTAACCAAAGTACCGCCCTTAGCTTTAACAGCTGGTGATTCACCAACGAATACAATTGGAACATTAGCTGTGAGCTTTTCATTCATCTTAACTTCGTACAAATCAACATGAATTGGACGAGTAGTTAAGTAATGACTTTGAACGTCTTGCACAAGTACATTACGAGATGAGCCATCTGGGAGCTCTAGATCGATTAGAGTGCTTTCCCCAGCTTTACGAAGTACTTTTTCGAACTCAATTTGGTTTACACTTAAGTGCATATTCTCAATATTGTGGCCGTATAGTTCAACAGGAATCAAACCTTCTCTGTACAAAGCTTTTGCTGTGCGTTTGTTTGTGTCTCTTGGAGTTGTCTTTAGGTGAATAGTTTCCATAAATCAAAATTAATACTGTCAAATTCTACCAGTTTTTTACGGACTTGGCAAGTCAGTGCCAGATATAGCAGAGTTTCACAGTAATTGGCTAGTTCTTAAGGGTTTTTCTGTTATTTAGTGGTTTTGGGTTTTTTAAAAGCTTTCACAAAATCTCAGTTAAACTTTTTTAGAGATTTGTGAAGAGTAATGCATTCATCAATTTTAATAGCGTCATAAGCTTTAAATTTATCGCTGTCGGAGCTAGTTAAGTCGGTTTTCGCTATAACCGTAAAGACTTCTGGGCCATTGATGTCGATGTTAAACATTACTGAACTTTTACATTTGTCGCAGTCAGAATGAATCAGAAGCCTTGCTTCCATATATGATTCATCTTGCTCGCTGTCGATAATTTTGATGTTAGTTAAGTCATATTGCACACTACAAACTGGGCATTTCAACATAAAACTGAGCCATTGCAACATTTTTTTGAGTTCTCGTTTCTTCATAATGTCCTTTCCTGATAATTATATCGCCATAACTTTAAAAACGCAAAGCCTTGGATTGACGTGCAATGTTTTGCACAATTCCCAACGCAATTGACATAACCAAAAATGAGCTGCCACCGTATGTAAAGAATGGTAATGGAATTCCGGTCACTGGTAACAAACCAATATTCATACCGATATTAATGAGCACCTGTGAGAGAAATAAAAACAACACAGCGGCAGTTATATACATTGCCAAATCATCACGCGCATAGTACATAATCTTGATCAGGCGCCTGAATAATATATAGAACAATCCTAACACCGAAATACTACCCAGAAATCCAATCTCTTCTGAAGCCGAAGCAAAAATAAAGTCAGTGTGACGCTCTGGTAAGAACTTCAATTGACTCTGCAAACCTCTTCCAAGTCCTCTACCCAACCATTCCCCGCTTCCTACAGCAATTAAAGCTTGGCGGGCGTTATAACCCGTGCCTCGGGGATCCTTATCGGGATCAAGAAACGATTCCACGCGATTCTTTTGATAATCTTTTAATAAGAACTGCCAGCTAAATCCCGAAAATATAATAGCTACTAAAACCA
>JBBSJS010000046.1:0-6962 GCA_038257015.1 Candidatus Doudnaibacteriota bacterium
CATTTGCCTGATTCTGCGTGGCCGCCGACACCTTGGTTTGTGAGTTGGGCCAGCGGGCGCGATTTATTTCCGGTGCAAGAAACGCCGCCGTTGGAGTTGCGCTGGATACTGGTTAAACGCTTGTAGCTAAAGTAATAAGCTGTACTGCCTTTAAATTGCAGATTTGGGGCGGGCTAGAAGCCCACCCCACAAGAGTTTAATTATTTCTTGAATTTAATTTAAATACAGAACAGCTTATCAGTCAATACGTTTGACTTAATATTGTCATTGCGAGGCACGAAGCAATCGCAGTATCTATTTTTCATAGTGTTTTACCCCAGGGCAGTCTTAAGTGAACCGTATTGGCTTATCAGTCACTAGGTATCAGTCAAACTATTCAATTTACAGCTTGCGAAATCCTTCCGTATCTTTTCCTGTTCTAAACGAATTGTTTGCTTGGATAAATCAGTAAATAAATCATGCTCCTCCGGTGTCAGGTAAGATAAATTAGCAATCTTGCATACTGTTCCCGGCACAGCAAATTCCTGAAATATGTCGAAAGTTTCTCGATCCATCATAACAGAAATTGTTTGAGAAAAATAAGACCTTAACTGTGAAAGAATCTGGAACCCTTGGGCATCCAAATCGCCCCAGTAAATTATTTGGCAATGAGTTAGCCACTCAACATCTTTTAAGATAGCTACATTAAATCCCTTTCCCCAGATTGCGAAGCTGTTGCTTAAATCGGGTAAGGTGCGAAAATTCATTAGATTTTCAGTAATAATAAAGCGGTATCCTTGAAGACTGCGACTTTCAAAGTCAGAGATGAGTATGCTCATCTCCGAGGTGTTAATGCCATACTTCACCTGTAGGTTTTTATCCAAAGCTCTGATAGTTACCGATGACTCAGCATATCGCAAACCAAATCGCTTTTCAAAATCTTTTTCTTCTAGATCAATAGCATCGTCTGGCAGGATAGCAGACAGCAATTCATTCAAGATTCCTTTATTTTGTTCGATGAACTTGGTGTGAACATTGAGCGATAGTTCACGGATATAAAGATTTGGTTTGGGATTGTTCTGGAAATACAGGCATACACGCAATAAATTATCCCAATTTCCTAATTGCTTGACTATTTTTTTAGGATTTTGATTGAGCCAGATATTCAATTCAGGAAGTTGTTTTCTAATCCTTGCTACAGCGTGTTGAAAATTAGCAACTTCTTGTTCTTTCTTAAGAAATTTCAAATAATCTGTTTCTGTTTCAAATACAATTCGGGATGGCAGCGACTGCATACCGAATTTGCGATTGTTCCGCTGTTTCAGCTCAACTTGATACCCGCAACCAGCGTGTTCTTTTGAGCCTTTCAGAAGTTGCTGTACGGCTTCTTTGAGTTCTTGGTAGTCGTCGTAGGGAATTTTGCCACGGGGCAAATCTAGCGGGAAAAAAGGTTCTCCCAGCAGCAAGGATTGCAGGAATGGAGTATAGAGTCGATCGGCTTTCTTTCTGATTTCGTCGGGTGTAATCATAAACAGACACAGTTAATTTAAAGCCATTTGTTTTAGACGCAGCTTTTCTAGGGATATATTATAAACCTTGGAGTCATTCTCTTCACGGCTGTTTTCAACATAGTAAGCAGATCCTACATAATCCTCAACAACGTAGATTTTGTCTTTGGGCGTAACTACCAGAAGCTGAAGATTTAATTGTTTAAATAACTCCATTGCATACTTTGCATTTTCTTCATCTAACTTGCTAAAAGCTTCATCAATGACCACAAGACGAAATGAGTCAGATTTTGTTTTATCCTGCACTAATCCGAATTGATGGGCAATAGCTGACGCTAGAATGGTGTAGGCTAATTTAGCCTTTTGTCCGCCCGATTTTCCAGAGGAATCGGAGTAATATTCCTTCTGAGTGTGGTCATCTTTATTTTTAACGCTGACTGAGAAATTAAGCCAATTACGCACATCAGTGACTTTTGCTGTCCACCGCTCATCTGACTTGAGGCGATCGATCAGGTCTTTAATTTTTTCAAAGCTAGCTTCGTCAGCTTCAGAAGTTTGCTCAATGCCTACATCACGATAGCACAACACCTTCAATTGATTTTTGAATTCCTTAATTTGGGTGTCTCGGTTAATTTCGTATTGGACTTGTATATAAGTCGAGTCTGTATATTCAATCACTTTTAAGGATTGATTTATCTCGTAAATCTTTTGTTCTATTTCACTTTGCCAGTCTTCTAACGCCTCTTTAAAATTAGAAATAGCGTCACTAATTTTCCGATCTAGCAGTTCTTTAAACTTTTGTTCCTGTGCTGGCAAACCATCGAGTTCTATCCTTGCTAGCATCTTTTTAAACTCAGGAATCGCTTCTAACGATGCGTCAACATTGGTCGTTTCTTCGGGATACTCTCGCTTGTAATTATCCATCTGTTTGTCAATGCTTCTTTCCAAAGAAGTTAACTTGTTATTTACCTCGTTTATTTGACTCTGGTAAGACTCCTGTACTTCAACTTCCGAAGGATGGATGTTAGCGAGGGTCAAACTTTGATTTGTGAGACTATCTTCAATTTTAGGAGTATAAGTCTGAATCTTTTCGGATGTGCATAACTTCGATCGCCTGTCGCATTCCTCCCTCTGTTGTTGGTAATTCTCGATATCGCGATCGAGAACCGCAATTTTTTTGTCAGCGCTAGTTTTATCTGCATCCTTTTTCTGAATGTCAGCGCTGACAGCAGCTAGTGTTCTTTTCAACTCATTTAGGCGATCGCAACTTTCCTCTAACTCCTGCTTTTGCTCTACTAGCTTCTGCTTCTTGCTAGCATCCGGTTTCCAGTCGATAGCCGAAAAATCATTGAATTCCAATAACTTTTCTAGCAGCTTCTTTTGATTATCGCACTCTTCTTGTGCTGTTTCAATCTCCTTTATAGCTTTTTTGACTATATCAATCTCTGCTTGACACTCCTGCAATTTAGTTTCACAATCCTTGATTTTCTCAGAATTGTCCCATCCCAAAATATATTGACTTTTGTCGTTGACTCGATGGCGATCGTCTTTTTCATGTCTATTCCCCTTTTTCATCAAGCCATTTTTTCTAATAGCATAATTCTCCCGCTCAAACCTATCTAAATCTTCACAACAGATGCAGCTAGCAAAGTCTTTGAATAATTCATTAGTCAGCCAAGTAATATATTCATTATCAGGTTTCATCTCCAATTTATTAAACAAGGAATTCTTATCTAAGTTTCTAGTTTCATGAGCTAAATTTTTAGGGCAAACTTTATCATAAACTACGCGGCCCCGCAGATTAGTTCCATCGACATATTTAGTGAATTTATGGTAATGCCTTTCAGGAACTAGGAGTCGCAGTCCAAAGTTGTGCAGCAGTTTTTCGATCGCTCTTTCCCACTCGCCTTCTCCATCCTTTACCTTCAGCAGTTCGCCGACAAAAGGAATTTCAGCCTCAGCAATTACCAAAGCAGTTAATATCTCTTTTCTTAGTTGGAAGTTTACACCGGGAATCTGATTTTTCCGCTGTTTTAAAGATTGCAGTTCTTTGTCTAACTCAGTGTAAATATTTTCAAGTTGTTTCTTCTTACTTGTTTCCTCATCGCGTTGGCTTGTTAATTCTCCCAGTTTAATAACAACAAGTTCTTGATTTTCCCTCGCTCGGATTGCAGAACTATTAAATGTATCCCGGTCACTGTAAGCTGGAAATCCTATACCTTCAGCAATTTTAGTATATTTTTTGGCTGCTATTCTATAATTATATATCCGTTCGTCTAAAGTCTTAATTTCCTGTTCTAAATCTTTTATTTGCCGTCCTTTATCGTCATTTTTAATGTCTACTTTTAAATTTAGCTCTTGCTCTTTCAAGCGTTTTAAAGCCCCATTTATTTCTACTAAATCGTGGTTGACTTGAGTATGTTCCTGTTGTTTATCTACCATTACTGTTTGCAACAAACTGATTTTACGCAGAGCAAAATATGCGGGAACAACTCGCAATACTTCCTTTAATTCATCCTGATTCCGCTTGACCTCTTCGTACTGGTCAGAATCAGCAATTAGCGGTTTTAAAATCTCTACCTGTTTCTTGGCTTTCTGCATTGCTTCATGGGAAAAAGTTAAATCTTTATAATACTTAATTATGTCTTCTATTTGCTCCTCAACATTAATTTTGTCCAGCATATGACCGCGCACAAAGTCATTTAATTCTCCAATTTCTTTGATGCTGACTGTCTGATTGAATAAATCGAAAGCTTTTTCAGATTCTACACCAAAGGTTTTGCGAAAGTGTTTGCTGTAGTCAACAAATGTGTCAAATATTTCTATTTTTGGTGGCAATAAAGATGCTAATTGCTTTTTTAATTCTGAAAAATTTTCAAAATTATTGAAGTGAGCGGCGATGTTGAGTTCGCCAGCAGCAACCACAAACAACTTTTCAACTTTCTCTTTTACACACAAAACCTGAGCCAAGGTGACGTGCTGTTCGCATCCTTTGTTATAGAAATAAGCGAGTAAAACTGAATAATCATCTTTGGTACGCAGGTACTTCGGTTTAGATTTGTGGTCATCTTCACTTTTAATTGTGCTGTAAGCTCCGAGTACATACGTCTTTTCATCTCGCTCTCGCTTTCCCTTTTCTGAACCTGAAGCCAAGTTATAATTCCGCTTTTTATTGGGCACCAGCAATGTCAGCAGTGCATCAACCAACGTCGATTTACCCGAACCATTAGCCCCCGTGAGCAAGGAAGTGTAACCGCCGGGGGCGATCGTACCCTGACTAAAAGTTCCCCAGTTTAATACTTCAAGCCGATGTAAGCGGTATCCAGCTTTGGAATTGTCTTTTTCAAATTCAAGCATTAGATTTGTCCTACGCTTTTAACTCTTCTTTGATTTCCTTCAATTTGTCAGCGGGAATTTTAGCTTTGAGGATGCGGCGAACCTCATATTCGCCTTCTATACCCTTTAACTCTTTTAAAAAGTGCAACTTGACGGCTCGATCGATCGTACTGTCAAATTTTTTCACAAGCTGTACGTCATTAGTTTGCTCTTTAAAAAACGGACGCATTAAATCGTGAATTTTATATTTAGACAGAATGCAGCGAGTGGAATTAGAGGTGCTGGCCTCAAATTCTAGCAATTCCTCGCGCAATAAAACACATAGTACCGTAACTTCCCAACTCAGGGCAACTCTCTTCACCAGCCTGGGCAGTGGTTTTGCTTGCTCGTCGTCATCCTCGCGATCGGGCTGCTGTAAATAAGCATACCCTTCTTCTTCATCTAAATAAAGTGTCACGCCAATTTTTCCGAAGTATTCTTTGACGTTTCGTTCGTTGTTCAATAGCATATCCCAATCACTGTCATCGTCATACAGAATACCCTTTAGTAATTTGATGATTGCGGGTGCGTAGGGTGCTATAATGTCGTTTTCTATCATTGATTTACTCTCCTGATCTTTTGAAAATAACTTGCGGCAGTGTCAGGTGCATCAGGTTTTCCTTGTCAGAGTAACTGGCGATCTCAATGCGATCGCTCGCGGAGTCATCGATCGCGTGTTTTCGATCGCCAGAAGCGATCGCCAAATAAGCAATAACTTCAGATAAACCATTTTCCACCGGATACCTCTCAATTATTTCAGCTAGCGTTACCTGATATTGACTTTCCAACATTCCAGCAATCCGCTGCTTCAATACTTCCTCATCCACATAACAATAATTTCGGAGTTCCTCAAGTTTCTCCGTCGATAAATCGACATTTTCCTCACTAAAGTTGTAGCTTTTAAAGATTCGCTCTTCTGTGGGTTTCCACCTCGGTCTGTCCATCACCATTTGCACTTCCGGGTCGCCTTCTATCCAGATGAATTGCTCAGTTTCGGGAGGATTATCCACCACGGTAAGTGCTAATTTTTTAATTTGGGCAATCAGTTCTTTCACTCGCCTGTTCTCTGCGATATGCTGTTCTGCCAGCGTTTTTCGCAACTGTTCGGCAAGACGATAATTTGATTTAATAATTTTGTCGCTAGCTTTAATTAGACTACGTTTAAGTATTCGTAGTATGGGATTTTTTTTACCCAAATCTTGAAGTTCTGGCAAGCCATATACCCCATCAATCATTTTTTCCAATTCTTCCTGTTTGGAAGGATCTGCAAGAAAAGTTCGGAAGGCATAGAAGCTACGCCCCTGATCGGATTTTCTAATTGCTTCATCTGCATCAATTACCTGTGCCACAACTAACCCCTTTCTCCCCTCCTCTCTTAGCTGTGCCTTTTTCACTTTGTCCGTGATTGCTTTAAAATTTTGCTCGACTTCTCCAAAGTCAGCCAGCAGCCGACGCGCCACATCATTAGCTTTAAGAAACCACTCTTTAAGCTTAGCTTCGCTGTAGCGCTCAACCTCACCAGTTTGTTCGATGGTGTCGATTTCTTTCTGAATAGCTGCTTTTTGTTTTTCTAATTCCTCCAAACGCACTGCTGGATCTTCTGTACTTTTAGTGACAATTTCTTTGAGAAGTGCAAATATCTCTAAAAACTGGGATTCAGTGCCAATAAACTCTCTTCTCTTCAAATCTTCCAGCCAACCAATCGCCCGATTAGTACCCGGTGCAAGTTCAAAAACTGGATCGTCATTTTTTGTTAAATAATATTTCTTCAAGAACTGATGCCCGCTATTGCACCAGGTGTCCAGGTAAGTCTGTGCTTTGTCACTATATCGTTTCGGTTCCTCTTCGCGCAGCTTCTCTAAATAATTTTCAAGTTTTTCTACGAGTTCTGATTGGGAAACAGTAATCTGATTTGAAGACTTGAACTGGCGATACAAAAAACTGATAATTAATGGTGCGTTGTCAGTTCTTAAAAGCTTGAGGCTAGGCTCATTTTTTAAGTCATATTCTATGCTGTCATGTTCCATATATTGAAAATTATATTAACTATTTTATTGTCTTAAAGCTTGATATCAAGTAGTAGGGTGCGTCAGATCGTAG
>JBBSJS010000047.1:0-6515 GCA_038257015.1 Candidatus Doudnaibacteriota bacterium
AAGATTTTCCTTCGGAAGTCCAATAAATTGCAATATTCCGCATATATATCAGCTTTTATGGTAAGGCAATTTTCACCTAATAAACACTGCTTTAGTTGTTGGGAATTAATCTAGCCACAACCACATATCGGCGCAACGCGGTGCCAAGTGGATAAGAAGTTTGCAAGGAAAGTAGCTGTTCTTTGTTCTCGCGTTGATTTAAAACACTTGTATCGGCGCTTTCCACAACAAATTGATCAAAAACTTGATACCGAAAAGTTTTACCTTCAGCGTTAGAAACATAAATCTCCGCACCATTTTCAATTTCAGGAAGTAAAGCGAACACAGTTTTGTAATCACCTGGTGCAAAAGCAGAGTCTGATGAATGTCCAAACAAGTAAGCGTTACCATACTCCCCTAGTTGAGCAGTTCCTGGGTAATGTACGATTCCATTTTGCAAAGCTTTTTGAAAAACTGTCTCGTTCACTTCATCGACATAACTTATAGGTGCCACAATTTCTAGAGAGGGAATAAAAATATAATTTGGGTCAATTACTACTTCAGGTACTTCAACTGTTTCAGTCTGTGGTTGCTGATTATTAATCTGACCTGTGCGGAATTTAAACTGTTGCCAGAAATAGTCAAAGTTCAACAAAACAACTGCCAACACAAGACAGCCAATAAATAGCGCGATAATCGAACCGTAGATTTTCTTCATAAGGTAATAATAGCAGTTTTATCACTCCTGACGAAGTATAAACGAAGTAATTCTGAATGAGATTCCTCGACTCTTTGTACTCGCTCGGAATGACAGTGCTGTGGCGGTAAGAATTGCATAGATGTATTAAAAGAAACTCCGGAAGCCATGAAAAGTTACAAAAACAGAAACCCCGATGACCACACAAAACGCATAAAGAAACTCCGAGAGTCGTGAAGGCGGGAATCTAGTCTATCTTTATGGATTCCAGCCTTCGCCCAAGCGGCTCGTGTCGGGAATGACAGTGGTTGTCATCCTGAGCGAAGTCGAAGGATCTCAACGTTGTCCCGGAGATTCCTCGACTCGTTTTACTCGCTCGGAATGGCAGTGGTGCCTAGTTAGGAATGAATCAATAAAAAAACCTCCCAGTTCTGGGAGGTTTTTGAATTTGTCATTAACGATTCTTAATCGCAACCCTGATTGGTACCAAAGCGGTAGCCAAAACAGCGAAGACCATCAAGATAGCGTTTAGAGGAGCACCAGTACGAGGTAGTGTAGTTGTTACACCTAATACTTGTCCCTCTTCAGCAGGAGGAGCTACGTAAGGTAATCCAGTAAAGTCACCAAGTACGCGTCCTGGTTCGTCAGGAGTTGATGAACCGGAAGAAGAACCTCCGCCACCGCCACCACCGCTAGAGCGACGGAATGTGTTAGTTACTATACATTCTGCATCATATGGAGCTTGATCTTCAGTAATTTCAACCTCTTCGGACTGAGCTGTAAAAGTACCTGTGCAATCTTCAGAGTAAGTCACTGTATGACCTAAAGAATTAGGTTCTGTGATTTCATAATCACCTTCACCAACAGTAACGACCACGCCTTCCACAGAACCATCAAAAGAACTTGGAGTTGCGTCTTTACCAAAAGCTGTGATAGTGAAATCAGAAGCTACACCGCTTCCACCGACAACAACTTTTTTAACTAGGATTTTGAAAGTTGGACCTTCACGGTATGTGTTGGTGATAGTACAAGTAATCCCGTTATTTTTGCTGATAGTTACAACACTATTGTTAACAGTTACGGAATTCTGACCGTCCTCCATACAAACCCAATTTGAAGCTACATAGCCATTAGGGCCGCCTGTCTCAGAAAGAGTGTAATCACCAACCAACACTACTGCAGTGGTTACTTTTGTGTCACCAGTCTTACCAGAAACACCAGCAGTTGGGCCAGTCGCTGAAAGAGTCCAATCAATTGCCTGTGCATTACCACCAGCTACCACTTTCACCAATGTCAACGAACCATATTCGCCGGTTGGGTCACCACCACCGGCACGGTAAGTGTTGGTGATAGTACAAGTAGCTGATAAGTTAGGGATTGATAATGCAATACCTGAACAACCATTGTAAGTTGTTGTATAAGAGGGATCAGCAAGTTCGGTGATTGTGTATGTGCCAAAATTCAAAGTTAAGGCATTGCTACCATCAGCTTCAAAAGCCACAGCTGAATCATCGTTAACTTTGAAAGAAAAATCTCCGACATTCTTTGTGCCACCACCTTCATTAACAACTACTTTGTTTACTGTGATGGTTCCACTTGTTGGATCTGGGTTTGTAGTAGTTTCAACATCGTAACAGAAAGAGATGTGACTTATCCCATTATTAGCTCCAACTACTAAATTAGTATCGCCCATAGTTTCACCAGGCCCTGGTTGGTATATATACAAATTGTGACTATCAGAACCAGCCTTAACTAAAACAGCATCGATTCCAAAGGTTGAGGTAAAATCAAAGCTTCCAGAAGAGTAGTTGTTCAAAGTAATAGTTCCAGCACCGAATACCTTGGCTCCATTTGAAAGGTCATTAGAATCAACTTTTGCTTCGAGCCAAGTTTGGCCACCACCGTAAATACCATCTAAATCAGCACATGTAGGATTGCCGTTCAATCTATCTGGAAATTTAGGTTTTGGATCAGGTACTGCAGCTATAACTGGAGCAACAGAAGCTGCCGTTACAATCTCAGCACTCATAGGTGCGAAGCCTGCTAATACCATTGCAAAAGCAGTTGCCAAAACACCAACGCGAGTCGTAAAACGACCCACAGTCTTCTCTACGCGAGAAGCAGTGTCTGGAATAGCTTTCACTTTGAAGCCAAGTTTAGACTTAGCTCCAGAAATTCCATATTCTTTCATATGTTTATATTCTTTTGTTAATTAATTAAATAACTACGAAACTTAGGCTATAATTATGCCAAAATTTTACTCGAATTTATCTGGGTTTATTATATATCCCTTTTAATTAAAAGGCAAATGGATTAGACAACAATATTGCGATATTTGCAACTTTCAAGCAATTTTGTGGATAACTTGTGTTTTAATTGTGGAAATCCCCACAGCCTAGGGAGAATACTCAATAAAAATGGTTAATTTTGAAATTCATAAACCTTTTTATCAATCTATACTGTTGACAGAAGCTGGTAAATGCTTTACAATTTTGAGTTAATTATTAATTTACCACATATGTCACATTCAAGTTCTTCTGGTAGCAGTTCTTCCCAAGGACAAGTTTTGGGTGCTTCTGCCCCCGCAGTTGTAGGTTTGGCCATGCCAACCGTTTTAGGGGCAACAACAGCTCCAATGATTGCTGGTGCAGCTATCCTACCAATCACAGGCTCTAACCCTTTGGTTATGCTTTTGGTTATATCTTCTATGGCTGTAGCTTTCCTAGTGTTAGTGAGCTTTGTTGTTTCTCGCCTCGTTCGCAAATTTATCTAATTATTTTAGAGTAAGCGCAAAGCGCTATTTATATAGCGCTTTTAAATTTGTCTTATGTACTCAGAATTTATTACATACTTAATCGTAATTTTCGGCACAGTCAATATCTTGCGTATTGGCTTTTTCATGATTGGTTCTGATATCTATACTGTAAAAGAAGCTCTGCGAGTCAAGAAACAAAATCGGAAGAGAATCACTTTACCAACTTTCTCTGTGGTAATCCCCGCTCATAATGAAGAGAGCACAATCATCAACTGTGTTAATTCTGTTGCTAATTCAGATTATCCAATTTATAAACTTCAAATTATTGTTGCTGATGATGGTTCAACCGACGATACGGCAAAACTTTTAATACAATACCAACAAGAGAATGGGCATATTCCCTTAAAAGTGATAACTCAACCAAATGCCGGTAAGGCACATGCCTTAAACAATGCCATGGCTAACTATGCGACTGGAAAATTAATAATGTGTTTGGACGCAGACTCTTAAATTGATAAAAACGCTTTAAAAGAAGCTG
Source organism: Candidatus Doudnaibacteriota bacterium (assembly GCA_038257015.1). Taxonomy (GTDB): domain Bacteria; phylum Patescibacteriota; class Doudnabacteria; order UBA920; family UBA920; genus UBA920. The sequence goes on from JBBSJS010000047.1 coordinate 3,970, forward strand.
CTCTGTATTTTACAGATAAAGATGTGGTAGCAATGGCTGCTAATGTAAAAATCCGCCCAACTAGCACTATTTTCAATTTGATTCAACAATACGAATACATTATTTGCTATCAGATGAAGCGGGCTTTAACAGTATTTAATATCGAATACATTATTGGTGGAATTGGCTCAGTGTTCCGTGCTAAAGCATTGCGTAAGGTTGGCTACTACGACACCGACACCATTACTGAGGATATCGATTTAACAATGAAATTTTTGCAGAACGGTAATAAAAAGTGGAAAGTAATTTACGGTGCTAAAGTTATCGCACAAACAGAAAGTGTAATGGATCTAAAAGGACTAATTCGCCAACGCTATCGTTGGAAGTTTGGAAGAACTCAGGCTTTCTTCAAAAATAGAAACTTATTTTTTAATACAGATAAGAAGCACAGCAAATTACTTACCTGGTTTAACTTGCCTTTCGCTATTTATAGCGATATCGCTTTCTTCCTTGAACCATTTATGATTTCATATATCTTCTATATTATTTTGAGATATGGCGACTGGATTACATTCTTATCAGCAATTACAGTTGTCGGTGGCTATATCACGATGAATGTATTAATGGAAAGCACTATCCCATGGAGACAGCGTCTAAGAATGGCAGCCTTAGCACCAACAATGTATATATTCTTCTACTTACTAAGTTTTGTAGAATACGTTGCTCTTATTAAAGGTCTGGTGAAATTAACTACCGTGAAGCAAAGCTTGGAAACCGGTGGTTGTGGCTGGCAACATGTAGAACGACCAAAACTAACTTAACCTTGTAAACAAAAACCCTCTTCTTACAAAGAGGGTTTTATTTTTGTCAGGAGTAAAATTTACTGACGCCGTGATGATAGTTTTTTTGGGGATATCAGCCCCAGAAAGAAAGTTAAACTAATTGATTGAGATCAAGAATATTAACGGTTAGCTTTTTGGCTAGTAGCCACAGAGTTTACACATTGACCCTGATTCTTGAAAGTAGGATTTGTGTATGTCATCCAGCCACCATTTTTACAATCATCCTTTGTAGTTGGTGTTGTTGGTTCTGTTCCATCATTTAAGATTGAGAACTGAACTGTTTCGCGGATTTCAGTATCCCCTGTACTTTCAGATGGGTTAAATACGAAACAGTATTCACCATCAGTCCAGTTAGAGACATCTAGAGTAGAGCTAAAGGTAGCACCGTCCCAAGCAAAAGCATCAGACTTACCGTCAACATTACCAGCTTCAGTACCAGTGCTTACTGCACAAGTCCCAGAGCGTACTGCCCATTGAACTGAGTCATCACCATCTTCATCTACTAATACAGCGGAAAGCTCTAGGCTTCCATCAGAGACAACTTGTCCAGCTGTTGGACTAACAATTTGCGCTGAGCGAACGAATGGTTCGTCTGCTGGCTCAAAGTCGTAAGTAGTAGAGTTTTCGCCTAAATCAACCACTACGTTATCCAAGTATCCGTCTAATCCTTGATCGCTAGTAGAAGTATCTCCTACATTGATAGCAAAGACACGAATTGTTGAATTTGGACTAGACAAGTCCATGTCGGCAGGACTTGCTGGACAAGCAAATGGAGAACTTCCACTTACTGTCACAGGATATTCCATTGTTGGGTCAAAAGTTACTGTTGACCAATCTGAAGTAGAACCTTCTTTTGCTACTACATTATAGCGACAGTCGTAGAACTTTGTGTCGTCAGACTGCCCAAAGTTAGCGTAAACATTCATGTAGAATTGATTCATATCTGACTCTTCGCCACCAGCACCAATTTTGTATTCATAACTAATGCTGTCAATTTCAGAAATTGCAGTATTGATAAAATTCTCAGCTATAAATTTATCTGATGCATTGGCACCAATTGGCAATACGTATAACGCACCAGTTCCAATACTCATCTCATCAGTATTGAATTCAAAAGGTGTGTCTGTGCTAGTGTCTCTGTTGAACATCCAACCAGGTTGGTTTTCTGCAGCAGAAGTGTTACCACTTATTACTACAGTACTGTCTTCTGCTAAAGACACATTGGCAATCATAAGTGATGCCATAACCAAGCTTGTTACAGCCAGGCCATTAAATATGTTTTTTATCATTAAAAGTCCTTTCGTTTTTATTTAATTTGTTATTTATAAAAGTATTTACGATTGTTCACTAATTTATTCATTATTGAATAATCGACCTTTTTAATGGGATGAACTTGGTCGTATTAACCGCAAGCGATTATATAGTATACGACCAAGTTACATAGATATAACGGGGCTCAAGCATTGATGTTTCAGTCTTTTTGATAAATCTCTCTGTTTAACCCAGAAAAAAACAAACCTGGCTTAATGGTATTATTAAAGCAACAAATGATTATCGTGAACATTCATATCCTTTTGAATAACGCGTTACAGGAATAAGCTCAGTAGTAATTAATAAATACTAACTTTGCAGTATTCTCTAGGATAAATTTCTTTTAAAAAACCCCAGCTAAGCTGGGGTTTTTCTTCATATCAAATATTTCAGTCTATTGAGATACTGCTTTCC
>JBBSJS010000048.1:0-6345 GCA_038257015.1 Candidatus Doudnaibacteriota bacterium
GTGGGGATTAATCCAAGCACAGGAGTGTTTAGCAACAGCGGTACAAACACAACACCACTAGCTGGAGATTGGTCGGTTACAGTAATGGTTACCGATAGTCAAAATCGTACCGCAACTCGTACTTACGATTGGACCGTAGGACAATCAAACTTACAAATTGCCACCTCAGCCATGCCTCTTGCGTATGAAGGTGAAAACTATAGTTTAACTTTCCAAGCTACCGGTGGTACAGCGCCTTACACTTGGAGTATCGACTCAACCACTCATCCTTGTTGTTTCGTAGGGATTACTCCAAGCACGGGAGTGTTTAGTAACATTAGTAGCAACAGCACACCTCAAAGAGGTATCTGGGATTTCGTGATAAAAGTGACGGACGCAAATGGAATTACATCAAGCAGAAGCTATCAATGGGAAGTTGCTCCTGTTGATTTCTAGTCGATATTATATCTTGGGTGTCCTTAGAAAATTTATCTGATTATCACTCACAACTAAGTTGTTTATATAACAATTTTACATAACATGTTTTAAAGCGCGATTGACATCGCGCTTTTTTATAGCTATACTGGGTTGTTCATTCATTAAAAGCTGGGTGAATAATTCGAAAATACAAGGAGGCTTTATATGAAAAAGCAAGAAATTCGCTCAGCCGAAGGAAAGCTGGGTATTTTGTTAGTTGGTTTAGGAGCAGTCTCCACAACCCTAATTGCGGGCGTTGAAGCTGTTAGAAAAGGTTTCTCCACTCCGGTGGGCTCACTTACGCAACTCGAAACCATCCGTTTGGGCAAAAGGACCGAGTCGCGCCGTCCACTCATCAAAGATTTTGTGCCGTTGACAGATATCAACGATATAGTCTTTGGGGCTTGGGATATCTTTCCTGACAATGCTTTTCAAGCTGCGTGCAATGCTGGAGTATTAGACACAGAGATTCTTCACAAAGTTAGCGAAGAACTCATGTCCATACAGCCAATGACAGCAGTCTTCTCGAAAGATTATGTATCGAGATTAGATGGCGTGAACGTGAAGTCTGGGAGCAATAAAATGCAACTGGCTGAACAAATCATGACAGATATCACGAACTTTAAAGAGCAAAATGGTTGTGACAGGCTGGTGATGGTTTGGGCGGCTTCGACAGAAAAGTTCTTAGAAACGTCTGCAATCCACTTGAGTTTGGAGTTATTTGAAAAAGCAATGTATGACAATGATCCAGACATTGCACCATCAATGATCTATGCTTACGCTGCTTTGAAGTGCAAAGTACCGTTTGCAAATGGCGCTCCAAATTTAACGGTTGATATACCAGCAATGGTGGAGCTTTCCAAGAAAGAACAGGTGTCCATTTGCGGCAAGGATTTTAAGACTGGCCAGACGTTAATCAAAACTATTCTGGCACCTGGGCTTAAAGCTCGCATGCTTGGCCTTGATGGCTGGTATTCTACCAACATCCTGGGTAATCGAGATGGCGAAGTTTTAGATGCTCCTGAAAATTTTAAGACGAAAGAAGAAAGCAAACTTTCAGTCTTAGACAGCATTTTCCAGCCGAGTCTTTACCCCGACTTATACGGAGATTTTTCGCATGTGGTTAGAATTAATTACTACCCGCCACGCGGAGATAACAAAGAAGGATGGGATAACATCGACATCTTCGGATGGCTAGGTTACAAGATGCAGATCAAAATTAACTTCCTTTGCCGGGACTCCATTTTAGCAGCACCATTGGTACTGGATTTAGCGTTGTTCATGGATTTAGCCCAGAGAGCAGGAAGATCTGGAGTGCAAGAATGGCTGTCATTCTATTTCAAGGCACCGCAAGTCGCTCCAGGCTTGTATCCGGAACACGATCTGTTTATTCAAAAAATGAAACTGAAGAATACTTTGCGCCACATGATGGGTGAAGACCTCATCCACCATCTCGGCAATGAGTATTATGAAGATTAACTTGGTTAGACCAAGCGCCGGACTTTTCGAAGTCCAGCGCTTTTTTGTTTTACTTATATCTATTCACAAAAGCCGATGTGCAGGTTAAAGCAATTTTTGGAGCTTTTTACCACACATCAACCATATAAAAAAACCGAAAACTTGTTTCGGTTTTTTTATATGGTTGATGTGTGGGGATCGTCGGGCCACAAGCCTTATTACTTCGCTGCAAGTTCATGATTATTTACTTTTGCTTCGTATAAGGCTATGTCCCTCTCCCAAGCCTGCTTAACCCTTCGACAAGCTCCGGGCCCAAGCAGGCTTAGGTACCCTTGAAAATTCGCGGCTTCTTAACACACGCGTCGACCATACAAAAAACCGAAAACTTGTTTCGGTTTTTTGTATGGTGGGCCGGGTGGGGATCGAACCCACGACCAAGTGCTTAAGAGGCACCTGCTCTACCACTGAGCTACCAACCCATATTGCTTTATATTTTACCTAAGCTAATTCTAGTCTTTGCTTAAATTAAAGCTGTGCTTTTAGCACAGCCGTAATAATATCATTAATTCATCATAAAATCAACCGTATTTGAGGCATTTTATTCAACTGGAGCTGGCTCAACCGGTGCTGGTTCTTCCGCTGGAGCTTCTTCTGGGATGTTTTCTTCCTCTACTGGTGGGTCTGGCTCAACCTCTTGAGGAATCTCTGCAGGCGGTGGTTCTACTATAGTTTCTTCGTTTACCTTAATTGTTGTCATACCAAATGGACTAATATAAATGAACGGCTCTGGTTTATAATTTAAACTATTTCTTAATCTCTCTTCTAACTTTTCTTGAAACTCAAAATTTACACGCAGGTTTTGACCTTGTAATTGATCGGAGACTCTTTGCAAGTCATTAAAAATATCAAAAGATTCTTTGATAACAGTTGCTTCTGCAACCATTATAAATACAATAAAAATCCATAAAAACACTGAGAAATGTTTAATCAGTTTTTGTTTTATTGATTTTGGGTTAAATTTGATATCCATATTATTGTTCGATGAAGAATTCTGAATTCAAGATTGCCGTCACTTCCCCATCAACGATAGCATTTATTTGCACATTAGTGATATGTGTTGGAAACTGTAAATTTTCGATAGTTTGAAAGAACGACATTACATCACGAAATTGCCCAGTTAATGTAAGGGAGTACGGTGCTGAGAAAATTTCACTAACCACTCCCGGTGTGCGAAGATCACCTACACCCGTACCTGACAGTAGAATAACAAATTCTAGATTATAACGATTTGCGACATCCTCGAGAACACGAATGTTGTCCACTAAAGTTGTATTCTTCGGAAACAACTTGTTTGGTGAGAATTCAGCTTCCTCAATTTCTTTCAAATCACGGCGACCTTGTTCAAAGCCAACTTGTTCATACAACAAATCTTGATAACTCTGCTCACTTTCAGCAACTTTTAATGCCGTGTTATGATTTTTGTCGTCCAAGATACTATAGCCATACAAAAATAGGAAAGCTGAAAACAGCATAAACACTATGCAGACAATTAAGATTTTTTGTTTTGAGCTGATATCAAGGTTCATATATATATTCTACTACTCTAAAGCTGGCTGGGCAGGTGGCCTGCGAGATGGTACTGCAGTTGCTGGAGTGGCCACCTCTGCCGTGCCAAGAATACCCTCATTGATATTAAAAGTGAACTTAAAACTAACATCGAGAGGTTTGGTCACATTTTCCAAAGGATAATCGATCCCATTAAAAAATTCTTTATCATTGTTAATGTTATTATACAACTGAATTACTAATTCTCGAGTAGGACTAACGCCCTGAATTTGAACTTTTTTAGTTTGTCGATTTGCCGTGAAGGTTGTAATTTTTACATCCGGTGGAATATTTTTAGCAAACGCATTAAAAACAGAAGACCACTTAGGAGTATTATCCAGTAGTGTTTGGAAATCCCTCATCTTTGTATTTACCACCCTAACCTGAGCTCTCTGGTCAGCATATTCTTTTTTACCTGTTTCCGTTTTCGCATTTAAAACCATGGCTTCTGTATTTTTAGACTCATTATCCAAATAAACATACAATACGATTTGCGTCATCAAACCCAAAAGTAAAATAATAAATCCAATCTGAAAAGCCACCACAATACTATGGAACATTTTACTGTAGAACAGTTCTTCTTGTTTTTCTTTTGGTAATAAGTTCATCATAAAATTATAGAGCTCTTAGAGACAATCCGATTGCTGTGGCGAAGCTTAAAGCCTCATAATCAGTTAAAGAATTTTTGGCTAAGCTTGGGATAAATTGAAGTGGGTTAGCAATCGAAACTGTTAGTGGACGATAATCTACCAGCATCGGCGCCAAAACCTCATCGACATGCTGAAGCTTTGCACCACCACCGCTTAAAATTATTTGCGAGATATGTGCATCAGAATGATCGTAGTGAAATTTTAAAATATCTTTTATCTCAACACTTAAATCTTGTACTGTTGTAATCAAATTCGAACGAAGATTGGGATACTCAACAGTGTTAGCCATGCCAATTTCTCTCTTTAGCTTTTCGGCTTCTGGGGCAGTAATACCTAAAGATTTTGATAGTTTTTCTGTAAAAATATTACCTCCAAGAGCAACTGATGAAGTAAACTGCAAAGCCCCACTTTTCACCATAATTAGATTGGTCTTATCAGCGTCCACATCCACAATTAAAGCAAACTCTTGAAAATCACGAGGTACTAAAGCTCTGGAGATACTTTGAGTTTCAACTTCAAAAGCTGAAATGGTTACACCTGCTTTTTCTAAAATAGCTGTATAGGAATCTATGTAATCTTTCGGTACCGCAACAACCAAAACACTTAATTCATTTTCAGAAGAGGTTAAAATCTCCCAATCAAAGTAGACTTGGTCCATTGGTAGTGGAATATAACTTTCTGCTTCAAATAGAACCGCATTGCCGATTTGCTCTTCGGGAATTTTCTTCATCGGAATCACACGGATAAAAGATTTGGATTCTGGGATACTGACCATAGCGTGCTTGGTAGTAAAATTGCCGTGGTCAGCTCTACTTAATGCGCGTTCTATAAAGCCGGACAACTCTTCAGAATTAATGAAACTATCGTTCATAATCAAATCCTTTGGCATTGGCGAATTAACATAGCCCATCAAAGAAATTTTGTTTCGTTTTTTATTAAACTGGATGCACTTCAAAGAGTGACTGTTAATGTGCAGTCCGAGGTAGTCAATCTTTTTTTCAAAAACGTTTAAACTCATTTTAAAATATTATGACTTATTGAATACTCTGGCTAATATTATAAATTGGCATGATTAGGGCAAGTGCCAAGAAACCGACCACTGCACCAATCACTAAAAGTAATAGCGGTTCAATAATCGTAGAGAGGTTTTTCATTGTGTCATCAACTTCGCTTTCATACTGCTCTGCGATTTGTTCTAAAATAGTATCCATACTACCGGTCTCTTCACCAACAGAAAGCATTTGAATAACAATAAAAGGATATAATTTTTCGTGCTTGGATAAAGAGTCTGTTAGCGGTTTACCAAGTTTTACTGCTTCGCCTGCTTCAGCAATGGCTACGCGATAATAGTAATTTTCCATTGCGTTTGAAGTAACTTTTAACCCCTCTACAACTGAAATTCCAGACTTAATAAGTGAACTTAACACTCGAGTAAACCGAGCTATGTTGATTTTTTTTACTACATCTTTAATCAATGGCATATTTAGCATGAATCCATTGAAAAGTTTTTTTCCTTGTTTGGTTCTGAAGAACATAAACCCACCGATACCAGCACCAACCATACCAACTAATACCAAAATTTTGTTATTAGCAGCAAAGTCACTAATTACAATTACAATTCTTGTCATAATTGGTAACTGCACGCCTGACTCTTTAAAAGTAGAAGTTAAGTTTGGCAAAACGAAAATAGCCAACAACACACCAATAATCAACATGGCTGTAACAATGATAGCCGGATACATCATAGCGCTCTTGGTTCGAGACTTAAGTTCTGATTCACGCATCAACTGAATCTTCAAATAGTCCAAACTTTTTTCCAAGTTTCCGGACAACTCACCAACTTTAACCATGCTTAAGAAGATATGGGAGAACACATTCGGGTATGAGGCCATAGTTTCATGCAGAGGCTTACCAGCTTCAACACTATCGCCCATTTCTTTGACAATTTTTTTCAAAGTTTTATGTGTGGTTTGTTGAGAAATAATTCTCATGGCACGAGGAGCCGCCACACCTGATTTAATCAATAAAGATAAATCTTGAATGAAGACAATTTTTTCTTTTAGCGGCACACCAGTACCAATACCGTCGATGTACGCCTTAAAGTCAAAACCCTTCTGTTCTGTCACGCTAACAGGAATCAGACCTTGGTCTTTTAGTGTGTGCCCAGCATTAAGGA
>JBBSJS010000049.1:0-6289 GCA_038257015.1 Candidatus Doudnaibacteriota bacterium
ATATTTTTTTAGAACATTTGGTCGTTGTTCAAAAAGTCTGATAGTTTGATTAATCAAATCACCAAAATCTAATGCTTCCTGTTCGTAAAGTAAATTTTGATAGACATCGTATGCATGGGCAATCTCTTCAACTTTCTTCACTTCTAATTCTTCTTCCGGTTCGCTGTTCTCGCTCAGTGCCTCACGGACTTTCTTTGCGTAATCTAAATACTCAGCTGGAGTAATCATTTCATCTTTGCACTTCGAGAAATGATTGATAAGTGCTCCAATAAACTTATTCGGGTTACCTAGTGGTTTAAAATAATCTAGTTTAAACTGTTCGAAATTTCTTTTAATTAAAATCCATTGCTGGGTATCATTGAGTAAGCGGAACTCATTAGCAAGGCCGATGTCTAGTGCATGTGCTTCTAGTATTCTTTGGCAAAAACTATGGAAAGTTGAAATCCATAAATCGTAATTACCTAACGGCAAAAGCTGGTCGACCCGTTCTTCCATTTCTCCAGCAGCCTTTTCTGTGAAAGTTAAGGCAAGAATTTCATCAGGTTTGCATTGCTTTTTTTCTATCAAATAACTAATTCGCCTTGTAATTACAGTGGTTTTTCCAGTTCCAGCACCAGCCACAATTAACAAAGGCCCCTTACTGTCGTAAGTGACCGCTTGTAGTTGTTCAGTATTCAAGCCTTCAAGGAGTTTGCTCATTTGGGTACTTTAGTTATTTCCACCGAAAAAACCTGCCCATTGTTTCCAAAGTTCTTGACCTTCGTCTTTGTATTTTGTCCAAAACTGTGGCGGGTTAACAATTTCAATATCTTGAAACTTTCCAAGGGATAATAAATCGTTGTCTCTCGTAATTAAATAATCTGCCTGTGCTTCAACCGCGCTTTCTAGAATCTTATTATCTTCCGGATCGCTTACAATATTAATTTGTTTTCGATTGACGACTAAATTTAACTGTGAGTAAAAATTGTTGATTTCGTTTTCGTATTGAGGATTATCAATGATGCGTCTCATGATAAGCTTATTTTCCTGGACTGTTTGGTGATTGGCGTAGGCTTCAATCTCGCCTTGAATAACGGCATCTATTATTTGCTTCTCGTATGAATAGTCATCTTTAAAACCATCGATAATAACATTGGTATCTAAAACAACTTTCATTGAGATTTCTTTCTAGTATTTTTAATAGCCATTAAAAAGCGTCGTGGGTTTTCGTCCAAATCGATAAAGTGATCGGTTAATTCTTTTACTGTGTTGTTGGTTGATTTACCAAAAGCAATAGTTTCTGTTAACTGACCAGTCATTTGTAAGTATTCCATTAGTGGCACGAAATCACCATCGCCGGAAGCCAAGACGATAACATCTAACTTGTTCATTAACTTGATGATATCCATTGCAATTCCAACATCCCAATCGCCTTTTTGATGGCCACCCGCAAAAGTTTGCAAGTCTTTTGCTTTCACTTCAAAACCGGCTTTTTCGAGAGCATCGAAAAAACTTTGCTCTTCGGGCATGTCAGCTTTAATAACGTACGCAATAGCACGGATAAGTCGACGATTCCCAACAGCTTCTTTTAAAATTTCGTTAAAATTGACTCGTGAGCCATACATGTTGCGAGCAGAGTAATAGAGGTTTTGCACATCTATGAATACACCGACTCGTTGATCTGGATTTCTTGTAGACATATAAATAATTAATTTATTACTTTTAGTTTATTCAACATAGTTATCGGTTTTGTCTAGCAAAGGTAACTCTTCAGTTAAGCTTTCGCCAGTTATCTTCAGCATATCTTTATCAACTTTTTTGAATTCTTTGCTAGAAGAATTGTAATGGTTGACTGCGGTATTTAAAGTGTTGCCGAGTTTCGAATGGTATTCCTCGTACGATTTTAAATGCTTTTGGAGTTGTTCGACATTTGTTTTAATTTGCTTAGCTGATTCTTCAATTTGCATCGCTTTTAATCCTTGTAAAACAGTTTGCAGGTAAGCTAAAAATGAAGTTGGTGAAACTATAATTACTTTGTGTTTGCCAGCTGCTCTTTGGATTAAATTTTCCGTGTCTTCGTTAATCGCTCCGATTTTGTTGATTAACAAATCATAGTAAATTGCTTCATGAGGAATAAACATAAAAGCAAAATCCATGGTTCCCTCTTCAGGGCGAATGTATTTTGAAGTCTCTACAATACGTAATTTCAAATCGTTGACGAAAAGTTTTTCTAACCGAAGTTTTTCTGCACCATCAGTAGCTTCAGATAAACGGTTGTAATTTTCTAAGGAGAACTTTGAGTCAATTGGGATAATCTTGTCTTTAACCATGACTACCGCATCCACAATTTCACCGTTACCGAAACGATATTGCATTTGATATTGACCGGGGCCAAGGACATTTTTTAAAGTCGTTTCTAAATAATACTCACCTAATACACCGCGCTGTTTCGGGTTTTTTAAAATGTCTTGCAAGTTTTGAAGTTGATCTGCGAAAGATACAACTTGCTTATTGGTATCATCTAGCTTTGTTAAACCTTCGGTGACATTTTGAATCAACTTGGAACTTTCAGAAAATTGCACACGCATGGTTTCGCTCATTTGCTTTGTGGTCTCTCCCATTTTCCTATCGACGACTTGAGTTAGATTATTCATCTGCTCTAATAATAGTCTCAATCCTTGATCGTCTGAAGGTTCTACCGACTTCTTTTTTATATCTGATAGAAAATAAAATACGGCCACAAAGCCCAAAATAACTACTGCTAAAATAATGTAAATTGTAATATCCATAAACTTATTATATCAAAAATTGGTACTTTTAGACATAAAGAAAACGGTTATTTAACCGCTATCTTAAACCAAAAGCATGGCCCTCTAGAAGCCATGCTTTGGAAACTTTCATTTGATAAGTTATTCACATAACTTATTACTTCGAAATTATACCAGAAAATTATCCGTCAATCAAGCCAGTTGTGGATATTTCTACTCTAATTAGCAAAAAAATCCACCAAAGGGTGAATTATTTTGTGGCGCCGAAGTAAACAATACGCTCGAACTATGGAATGTGATATGTGAGAGCATAACAGATAGCAGTAAATGCAATTCAGAAATCAGGGCAGTAATCATTAACTTATAAAAATATGGATAACAACACAAAAGACAGCTTTACGGATGTAGTCGAGAGTTTAGCTGATAATGCTAATCCAACACCAAGCGCATATAATCCTTCTGTGAGCAATGGCCAAGTAGCCAACTCGGACGGCGAAATCGTAACATTAGGACGGGATAGCGGCGAACACAAATCAAGCTAAATCTTCCCGAACTATTAGCATTAGGTACAAGGGTATCAAAAAACCTCACTAAGAAAAGTGGGGTTTTTGCCTTGTTGAGCACAAATCTATTTTGTGAACTTTAGTGTAGTTAGTATGGTATTGATTTCATTGATATTGTGGGGTCCTGTGTTTATATTGTATTCTGCGTTATTGTGAAACAAGTATATTTCTTTATAATTTGGTAAGTCAGACCGTAAGACGACTAACGCTTTTTCACCACCTATAGTAGTTTCTTGAAAACTAAACTTGTAATTGGCATTTGGCTCTTGTTCTAAGCGGGCGTATTTCTCTTTGACTTCGTCAAAGTTTTTCAATGCATACGGCCCAGTATTTTTACCAATACTTAAATATTGTTGCATTGATTTCGGGTTTGGAGGGTAGAAATTCACATTAGCTATTGGCTGTGAATTTTGTCCGTCTGTGTTGACCGACCAATTTTGAGGATACTTAAGTGATAGTTGAAGGGTGGCGCCACTGTAAGCATTCCAATTAGCTGTTTCGTCAGTCGAGGTTGTGGTATTAGTAGGTTGCGTTGGCGTATTAGTTGTTGGTTGTACAGTGTTGGTATTATTACCTACCAAATTACCATTAGGAGTGGTATTTTGTTCAGTTAATGTGTCTGTTTGAGAATTATCTCTTAAAGCCATATAGCCCACAGCTGCAAGTAGGATTATCGCCACGACCCCTAAAATGATACTTAATTGTTTTGAGTTCATATTTTTAGTTAATTATTAACTTCCTATTTTATTGATTTGTTACCCCTTGTCAAGGGTTTTATTAATCCAATTATATCATAAACATCTTATCTGAAATAATATTAAGGAATACAAGATTATACAAAAAAAGTATCCATACTTGCATATGTTATATGTCTATTCCTGCAGCATTGGCTCGCTCCTCTTCTCTTCCCGTATCAGAACACAAAAAAATCCACCAAGCGGTGAATTGTTTTGTGGCGGACTGAACGGGACTCGAACCCGCGACCTCTCGCGTGACAGGCGAGCGCTCTAACCAACTGAGCTACCAGTCCGAATTGTATTTACTTTACTAACCGCTCGAGATGAACTCGATCTTAGGATGGAGGAACTGACCAAGATACTGTCTATATCTTTTTGTCGCTACGCGACAGGTCAACTGAGCTACCAGTCCGAATTTTATTTACTTCATACTCCCGAATTGCTTGGGCCGAGTGCAAACGAGGTTAAGCGATTCGGGAAAAGGGACAGCAATGCGAAAGGTGAAGTGGATTCGCCAAAGGCGGATACATGTAACCTGCAGCGTTGAATGGCCCGTGGTACCGGCGGTTGGAATTGAACCAACGACCTGAGGCTTATGAGTCCTCCGCTCTAACCAACTGAGCTACGCCGGCACGTCACAACTCCCTTCGCATATTCAACTTAAGACTGCGTCTAAAGTCTCATGAGCTTCGGGGTCGCTCCTCTCAGTCTTTCACTTAACCCTTCGGACCCAAGTGAAAGCCTGACTGTTACTCTCGGGGCCCCCGCAACGCTTGGGCCGAAACTCCGCCTTGGCGGGGTGAGGTTAAGTGTTGTGGGGAAAGGGGCAACAATACGGAAGGTGAAGTGGGTCCGCCTTAGCGGGCACACGTAACCTGCAGTATTGAATGACCCATGGTTGCGGGGGTGGGACTCGAACCCACAACCTCAAGGTTATGAGCCTTGCGAGCTGCCATTGCTCTACCCCGCGTTAAAATACTTGATAATAGTACTATATTAGCTCATTTTTTGCAAGTCTAATATAGAGACTGAACTTATTATACTGTTGAATATTTACCCGCAAACACAAATCCCGCCGAAGGGCGGGATTCATGCTTAGCTTTAAAGCGAAACGAATTAACGACGACGCTTTGCAGCTTTTTTAGCAGCTTTTTTAGCTGGACGCTTTGCAGCTTTTTTAGCTGGACGCTTTGCAGCTTTCTTAGCAGCTTTTTTAGCTGGACGCTTTGCAGCTTTTTTAGCTGGGCGCTTTGCAGCTTTTTTCTTTACAGCCATGTGGGCTAGTCTCCCTGAAGCGAAACTTTTTTGCCTTCGCTTCTTAATTTTCTACTTCTTAAAGTTTGCACTTTAAGTTTAGTAGTGAATAAAAAATGTTTTCTGTTTTTTCTTTCGTTAAAAGTTTACTTTGAATTGTCAAAACGTGATATAAATAATTATAAGACTTTAGTCAACGTCAAGTCAAGTGCTTGTGTGTATAACTTTTTTATTTGTGCACGATTATATTTTAGTTTTGATTTATTTATTTCTTTTTCTACACGTTGTAATGAAATATTTTTTAACAAAGAACGATTTTTATTTATTGCGTGTTGTAATTTATCATCAAGTGAAAATTTATAATCATACATAAAACGCCACGCACGAATTATTCTTAAAGGGTCTTCCTTAAGTTTTTTATCTACAACCCCCACGCTGCGTAGTATTTTTAATTTCAAATCAATCACACCTTTGTGAGTAGGATCCATCACAAACTGATTGTGGTAATCAAAATATAAACAGTTCACTGTGAAGTCCCTACGTAAGTAGTCGTTTTTTATTGATTTTGTAAGGGTTATTTCAGGAAATCGATTATTTTCTTTATACACATCCTTACGGAAACTAGTGATCTCCACATACATACTTCCTCGACGCGCACTCACTACTGCAAATTTTTTTTGTGATAAATCTATATCGAAACTAGTCTTTAAAATACTTGCAACTTGCTCAGGTTTAGCACTTGTGGCAATATCAATGTCTTCAAATTTTTTGTTAAGTAATATATTCCTAACCATCCCGCCAACAAAATAAGTTTGCGGAAACTCTTTGTGCAAAGTCTCGTAAACTTCGACACTAAACTTTTCCAATTTGGATTTCGGAGTGAAAATATTTTTCATAAAAAAATGCTTCTGTATTTACAAAAGCATAATTATTATTCGTGAAATACTCCCCCGCCGGTAATTGGATTCTTACGGTGGGAGTGTTTGCG
>JBBSJS010000050.1:0-5944 GCA_038257015.1 Candidatus Doudnaibacteriota bacterium
CGAGTGCGAGACTGGCCGTGTTGACCAGGCGCGAAGTTACGCTTCTGCAAGATGCGCGCGTCTTTGGCTGTGAAAGCAAATCCTAAGCGACGGGCTTTTTTAACTTTTGGTCCTGTGTATCTCATAATATTTCAAATAAAACTAAGGGTTAAACGCGTCGCACTTTCTTCTTGCGAACTCCGCCATGAGGAGTCGGCGTGCGGTCTTTAATAGATAATACGGTAAGTCCGGAACCTTGTAGAGCGCGAATTGCTGACTCACGACCGGCACCGATGCCTTTGATAAAGATATCAATTTCTTGTAAACCACGTTCTTTAATACGTACCAAAACATCTTCCATGGTTTTGCCACCAGCATACGGAGTAGATTTCTTGGAACCTTTAAAGCCGGCACGACCAGCGCTACCCCAAGCAAAGACATTACCAACAACATCAGTTACAGACACGATTGTGTTGTTATAAGTTGAAGTGATATAAACCTTACCTTTAGGGATTTTAATCTTGGACTTCTTTTTCTTGCTATTCTTAATCTTGGAAGATAGATCGGTCATCAAGACTTCCTTAACTCCGGCAGATTCAGTTGCAGATTCAGTTGTAGTAGTTTTTTCGTCTGACATAATTTAAATAAGTGAATAAGCTGGTGCCAAATCTGAGTAATCAGATGGCGGATATTAAGTCTAGGTCTTTTCTGCTGATTTCTTTCTTCCAGAACCGGCAGTTCTACGCACGTTGCCGTGACGAGTACGAGAGTTGGTCTTAGTTCTTTGACCACGAACCGGCAAACTTTTAGCGTGACGACTACCGCGGTATGAACCAATTTCTTTCAAACGTTTGATATTCAAAACTACTTGTTGACGAAGGTTACCTTCAATCTTGTAGTTTTTTTCCATAAACTCACGTAGTTTATTGATATCAGCATCTGATAAGTCTTTTGTACGAGTGTCTGGACTAATACCAGTGCCAGCTAAAGTCTTTTTCGCCAAAGTCGGTCCGACTCCGTAGATGTACTGTAGCGACGCTTCTATTCTTTTTTCGTTTGGAATATTTACTCCGGCAATACGAGCCATAAATTTATCTAATAATTAATTAACAATAAAAGCCGAGACCTTCAGACTTCTAAGTCTTTAGGCATTCGACTAAATTAACCTTGTCTCTGTTTGTGTTTAGGAACTTCGCAGATAACATAAACACGGCCAAATCGCTTTACGACTTTGCACTTCTTGCAGATAGGTTTTACACTTGCTCTTACTTTCATGAATTTTATCCTTGCAAGCCTCTGAGCTTAACAATTGAGGAAATCTTTGGTTGAAACGATTTCCGCAGCCGTGAGTAATGAAACTCTTACAGAGGCCGCTATATTTATGTTATTGAAATAAATTAGCGAAGACGTCGGGTGATACGACCTTTGGTAAGATCATATGGAGTTACCTCCAAAAGCACCTTGTCCCCTGGCAAAACCCTGATTCGATGAATTCTCATCTTTCCGGATAAATGCCCCAAAATAACTTGCCCTGAATCCAATTCTACGCGAAATACAGCATTAGGCAAGCTTTCTACAACTTTGCCTTCTAGCTCGATCGATTGATTAGTGGAGT
Source organism: Candidatus Doudnaibacteriota bacterium (assembly GCA_038257015.1). Lineage (GTDB taxonomy): Bacteria > Patescibacteriota > Doudnabacteria > UBA920 > UBA920 > UBA920. The sequence goes on from JBBSJS010000050.1 coordinate 1,595, forward strand.
CGGAACTTCCCAAATTCTTGATATTCTTAAGGAGTTATTTCGTAATACTCGGTTCGAGTAATTTCCATAATTTTAGCACAAGTAAAGTTTTTGTCAACTCCGAATCAAGAACATTTGGAACAGAAATTAAGGGTTATTCAACCTTTATCTCAATTTTATTACTCATCCTCGGCAAATACTGTAAAAAGGTTGGGAAAACTATCAAACGAGATTCTTCGATGTCTGGGTTTGATTCTAGAATCTGCTTGGCTTCATTACGGCTTTTACCCGCAAGTTGTGTTTTGATTGAAGATAAATCCATCTCCGGCACGCTCTCAGATTCATAAGTAAGTGAAATTTGCATTCGGCCAGTAGCCAAATCGAAGCTATTAATTTTGTAGGCAATTGTGTCCTTATCTTCTTCTTGAAGAATTTTACCAGAACCTAGAGTTTGACCAACTCTCTCTCTGAGGAGTTGCTTTAAAGCTTGTTCGTTAAACGCAATTCCAGAAATACTTAATTGAGCACTCGCGAGAAATGTTGGTGTTTCTGTTTGCTCTGGTTTGTCCATTGAAAACGCATCAAAGTTTAGTTGATACCCACCTTCAACAAGATTCATATTTTCTGCTTCTAAACTTGCATCTATTTCGGTAAGGGCCATTTCTTCAAACTTTTCACGCGCAGCCTGAGTGTCATCGGGAGTAATTATAGATGTGAAGCGTGATGAACCACCAATTACTTGAGTTATGGTTTTGGCATACAATCTTTGAGGTTGACTGCCAAAAGCTTGGTTGGTTATTTCTAAGCGTGTGCCAGCTGGCAAATTAAACAGCTCTCCCCCGCCATCAGCTACAATATCAGCAGTAGGTGCATCTGCGTCATTACTTGCAGAATTAATATTTCTAACATTGTTTTGATCCTCACTGAAGAAGTAATTCTTTGAACCTACAGTCAAAACAGTGGTACTAGCTCGTAAGGTCATTGGACTGCCAGTGAGGTTATAGATACCTACCCTGCCTTGAGCTTTACTGCCAATTTCTTTCTTTCCTAAAGTTTGGAAAGTTTCGTTGTAAGATTTTGTTTCTGTAATCAACCTTCCAGGCACAGTCAGGTTAGCAGAATCAGTTTCAGTCACTTGAGTACTGATTGTAACATCTAAGTCTCGGGAAATACTTTGTGTTTTTGCTTTCACGGTAACACTGGCGCTTGGCAACACAACCCATACTAGTAAAATAGATACTATTAAAGCCACGGCTATAAAACTAATCAGAAGTCTTTTGTGTGACTTCTTTTTTTGTGGAGCAAGAGTTTTATCAGATGGTGGAATATACCAATTGCGCTGGGACGGTACTTCAGTTGGTGCTACTTGTACATTTGAAGCAGATATAGCTACCGCAACAGCAGCAGCATTAGCAGAAGCTGATGCCAAATTTCTGTTTGGATATGTTTCTAAAAAATCATTTGTTATAGGTTCCCGTTTCAGTTGACGTGAAGCTTTGTGGCGCACAGCAGATTTTGCGACTGGTGCAGCAATTTTTTGTGGTGTCACAATTTTCTTTGGGAGTTTTGAAATAGGAACTGGTTCCAATTCTGGTTGAAACGGCAACTCATCAACTGGTGGTTCTGCTGAGATAATTGCTTTTTGCTCTATTGGCTGTCTCACTCGAATATCAGAAAAGCCATTAGACTTAATTGTTTTTGGTAAAAACTTTAGATTAAACCCAGCTTCTTTGGCAAACATCTGACCTTTAGTATCCATGGTCAAAATGGAAACTTTTTTGCCAAGCATATCAATCTGCTTCTTTAGCAGTCGCAAGTTGATACTATCTGAAAAAATAAAACTCTTTTTTGGGAATACCAAAACTACATCATCACCTCTCTCACGATCCAAGCGAGCGACAATCTTAGAGACATCATCTTCTAAATTTAGATAAATAGTTTTTGGGTTCGCCATAGTGTCTTTATCTTATATATATTTGAGATTAGAGGCAACCAGACAATTTTACCTCAAATATAAGGAAAATCCCGAATTTTATAGTTCGGGATTTTCCATGGAATGTTTATTGATACCTTTAATTCTTAAACGTCTTTAGTGTAATCTCTGCGTTTTTTAAAGCTTAGCACCTTACTAGCTTCCACTTGTGGTTGATCGAATGGGTTCACATTTCTAAGCAAGGAACTGTAAATAGCATAGAGTTGCCAGAAAGCTAACAAGTTTCCAACTGAGCTAAGATTTCTAGACTCAAGCATTATATCGATTACTGGGATATCTTGGGCATTGGCGTCTTCGATAGTTCCCTCTCGCTCAAAGTGCATGGCTTTATTTAAACTTACTCCTTCTAATAAACCTAAGTTTCCATTCTTGAAACTAATCTCTTTTAAATTATCTGGTACAGAACTGACAAGTTGATTGTGTACGTTTTCGACTCCTGTGAAAATTCCTGCGATATTTTTGCGACCGCCGAAAAATCTTTGATTGGTGTGATGCTGAGATTCGGGTGACTCATGAGCAAAGTAAGTCTGGCCTTGAGCATCTTTACCAAAACTTTCGTGGCATAACTGAACAACTAAGTTACTAAAAGCATATAAATGACTGTCATAGAATGGCATAAACACATCTACAATTCCTCGTTGCTCTAATTGATACATTACACTTGCCATCTCAAAAGCTGAATTGCCCTCCGCAAACTTTGCATGGAATTCACGGCCACTTTCAAACAAGGTTTTTGCATCTAAGCCACATAGCAATGCTGGGAGCAAAGCCACTTCAGTAAAAGCTGTAAATCTTCCACCAATTGAAGGATGTTCTACTAACTCACCATTTTGATTTTTGATAATTTCATATAGTGGCCCACTAGAGCCCGTAATACCTAACAATGGATAATCTAAAAATTGCAATAAAGCTTCTACTTGTGTTGTAGTTTCGCCAGACTTACTTATCGCAATCACTAAAGTATCTTCTGGTGATAAAATTTGGCTAAGCTCAGCGATATAATCTGGATCCACTGTGCTTAGAAAGTATGCGTTTTTGCCAGTGGTTTGCTCTTTTAAGCTTTCGTAAATAGCATAAAAACTGGTAACGCTTCCGCCGTGACCGATTACCAAAAAGTTTTGAACATCAGAAAACTTTTCATGAATACTATCCATCAATAACCAGTTTGGTTGGTAATTTAAAAATTCCAAATCGCTGGGCAAGGAAAGAGCGCTAATATCTTTCGGTTCTGGACAGTTGTAATATTTTATATTCATGAAAGTTTATTTTAATGTTCCTAAATTTAAGACTTTATGAGCTTGGACATCGCTATCGATATTTTTGATAATTTTAATCTCTTGGATTGGTGAAGTTACCCAAACTTGATCGTCATGATTGTCATATTCAGGCCCCTCTGTTACAACTCTGAGAGATGAGTTTAAGTCTGCCAGTAAATTTGAGTCCGAAGGTGAATCAATAATGCGACGGCCTTTTAACAAGCCGTGGGCTTTTGAGTATAACTTAAATCCCCCGTGACGCTGGGAAAAGCGAATCATAAACTCAGTGCCTGATTTGGTGGTTACAAATGCTCTATCGTTACGACCCAAATCTCTCAAGCGTAGAGTTTCTGGTTTGAAGACTTCATAGCTTGACTCGCCTTCAGTTACTACCTCATCCGGCACAGGTTTTTTATACTCAGCAATGGGTTCAATAATAATAAACTTTCCTTCTACGGGTTTAGGAATTTCTTCCTCTCCAGGATTATTTTCATTTCTTGAACCACCAAATTCGTTCATATCTTTATTGTTAATCGGTTATCACGGCTTTGATGCGTCTAACTCCTGCTGACACAGCCTCTTCTTTTGCAATTTTAAATTTCCCAATCGTGCCTGTTCGCTCGACGTGTGGACCACCACAAAACTCTCTTGAAATAACGTTGCCATCATTATCAGTTGCAGTATAAATTGAAACAATATCAGCATATTTTTCCCCGAACAAACCTATTGCCTCAAGCTCTTTAGCTTTTTCCAACGGCATCATTTCTTGTTTCATTTCTGCGTCCATAGCAATCCATTTATTTACCAAGTCTTCCACTTGTTGCTTTTGTTCATCGCTCATCTTTTGCGGATAGGTGAAATCAAAGCGAGTTCTTTCAGCAGTGATATTACTGCCTTTCTGCCAAACATCGGAACCAAGTACTTCGCGAAGTGCTTTATGCATTAAATGAGTGGCTGTATGATAGCGCACCACAATTTCTGAGTGGTCAGCAAGACCACCTTTAAAAGTTCCAGCACTTGCTGTGCGAGATAGGTCTTGGTGATTTTTAAACTCTCTTTCAAATTCTTCTTTGTTCACAGTCTGACCAAAACTTTCTGCAAGTTCTCGTGTTAACTCCCAAG
>JBBSJS010000051.1:0-5692 GCA_038257015.1 Candidatus Doudnaibacteriota bacterium
TTATCAATATGGACTCTGAGTTAATAGTGAAACAGATGCAAGGGCTCTACAAAATTAAAGAGCCAACATTGCAAACCCTCGCAGCCGAAACTAAACAATTGTTGTTACATTTTGAAAAGTACGAATTCAAACATGTTCGTCGAGAGTTCAACAAAGAAGCTGATCGTATGGTTAATTTAGCTATTGATGAAGCCTTAAATTAAAAACCTCCATTGGGAGGTTTTTAATTTACTTGATAATGATTGATTTCAGTTCGTTGTTGTCGAGATAAAATACATATTTATCTTGCGGCCCTAAAATAATTTTTGAGATATTAGGACTTTCTACTAGTTGATAATCATTTTGCCTATCGCGATTATCAATTTCTAAAGCGTGCAATCCATCGTTTGTAATCATAAAACCGTAACCAATAGCTGTTCTAATAATAAATTGCTTAAGACTGGCATTGCTACGGGTAAGTAGTTGTGGTTCATTTAATCCTAAGTTATAGAACCAGAGTTCGCTTCCTGTTGAAAATACAATTTCGTTAGTGTGAGGAATAATCGATGCGGATATAGTTTGTTCGTTGAGGAGTCGCAAGTTTAAATTAACACGGTAAAATTTGTTGTCTATTAAGACAAACATCTCTTTGCGATTGGTGACCAATAGTTCGCGTGCGGGAGTATTTAATGAGGTGTCAGTGACCAGGGTGTTGATATTTAATAGACTGTCACCGCTCCATTGTCCGCTGAAAATTGAGCCGTCCTTCTGCCAGTATACAGTGCTACCTTCTACTGTATGAATTGCAACATCAGGAATTAGCGGTTGTTGCGTCCCTGTTTCTAAGTCATAAGACAAAAGCAATCTATCCACTAACAACATCAACTTGTTGTTTGGTAAAACTTTAACTTGATTAAAGTTTAGGTTATTTTGCGGTAAATTATAAACTGTTTTATTGTCCGAGTTAATTACTGCAGAGTTGGTAGAGTTAGCAGTGAAAAGATATTGATTATTATTTAAAAGATCTAACCTGTTAGGAACAAAACTAAGTTTATAGTTTGAGGAATTGCTCGGGTCGTCGATGACTGATTGTATTAACACATCGCCGCTGATGTACCACAACGAGCTACTGTTTTGTTGAAAGTCAGTTACATTAGGACTGATTGATACAGGTGTGGTCGGGGTTTTGATTAAATGAACAGCATCAACACCTTGGGCGAGTAAGGTTATTTGGTTCTCCCAAATTGGTAGGCGTTTACTCCAGCTAAAATATCCTTCTTTTTCTAAGCGAACGTTGTACTCTTTAGGTCGAAGTAGTCTGATGTTGTAATCAGTTTTATCAGCTAATTCATCATCGATGAAAATTTCTGCGTTGGTTGGTATGCTTTTGGCTGAAAGTATACCAGTTTTAACAGGGCGCAAAGTGTCTGGGTCGATGCTATTTCCGGTAACGTAAAGTACGATTAATGGCGCTAAAACCAAGAATACTAGAAATCCAAAAAGTAATATTAAATAACGTATTTTTTTATCCATAGAGCTGTATTATAGCAAATATTTTCTCTTTGTAATACAGGACGAACTCAGGTACAATATATTGTATTGACCCTAAATTTAAAGTATTTTATGGAAAAATTTGTAATCCAGGGCGGTAAGAAACTATCTGGAACCATAGCTGTTGCCGGAGCGAAAAACGCCGCTTTAAAAGCATTGTCCGCCAGTCTATTATTTGATACCACTCAAGGCCCAGTAGTTATTGATAATGTACCTCAAATTGAAGATGTTCATCGTCTGGTAGAAATTATGAGAGACATTGGTGTAGATATTTCCGATAAAGGCGCAACTTATACAATTAGTGATGCGAAAGTTAAAAAAACAATTTTAGAGCCTCATTTACATCAACGAGTGCGGGTTTCAGTTTTACTTGTTGGACCGATGCTTTTGCAAACTGGAGAAGTATCATTTCCTCATCCTGGTGGTTGTGTAATCGGCGAGCGACCAATCGATTATTTCTTAGACGGATTTAAATCATTTGGAATTGAAGTTGAAGAGAACTCTGAAGGCTATAAACTGTCTGTAAAAAAATGGCGCCCAGCGAAAATTGTTTTTCCTAGAATCTCTGTCACTGGAACAGAAGCAATGATGATGTTAGCCTCTCGTGTGCCAGGTAAAAGTACAATCGTTAATGCTGCGATGGAACCTGAGATAGCAAGCTTGGCAGATTTTTTAAACACTTGCGGTGCCAAAATTACAGGCGCGGGCACACCAACAATTACTATTGAGGGAGTAGATAGTTTGCGGCCTGGAACTTTTAAAACTCCACCAGATAGAATTGAAGCTGGAACCTTTGCTGTAATGGCCGCCGCTACACAGTCACATATCAAAATTACTAACTGCGACCCTTCACATTTAGAAGTGTTGTGGCAGTTGTTCGATAAAGCGAAGATAGAATATCAACTCACAGAAGATACTATTGAAGTTTTGCCTAGCAAAAATCTTAAAGCTATAGCCAAAGATATTATCACGCACGAATACCCAGGACTGCCGACCGACTTACAAGCGCCGATGACTGTTTTAATGACCCAAGCTCAAGGAAATTCCTTAGTACACGAAACAGTCTATGAAGCACGCTTGTTCTATATCGATAAACTAAACTCCATGGGTGCCAAAATTTTAATGTGTGATCCGCATCGAGTGTTGGTTTCGGGACCGACTCAGTTGTACGGCAAAAAGATTTCTTCTCCCGACATTCGCGCTGGTATTGCATTGGTTATTGCAGCGCTAATCGCGGAAGGTGAAACTGAATTAGATAATATTTATCAGATTGATCGTGGTTATGAACAAATTGAACAGCGTCTAAAAGCACTTGGCGCAGACATTGAAAGAGTAAAGGATTAACTTATGGGATTACAAAGCAAAATTGGTATTGATTTAGGGACTGCAAATATATTGGTGCATTTGCCAAAAAAAGGGATTGTGATTAACGAACCGACAGTTGTAGCAATTTCGATTGAAGATAATCGTGTTTTAGCTGTGGGTCAAGAAGCCAAAGAGATGCTTGGCCGTACTCCAGAAACAATTGTAGCCAGCCGTCCAATGAAAGATGGAGTGATTGCGGACTACCGTGTTACAGAAGCGATGTTGCGTTATTTCATTAACAAAGCTTTGGGAAAAGTTCGTTTCTTCAGACCTGAAGTGATGATTTCTGTTCCAGGCGGAATTACTTCCACCGAACGTCGTGCTGTGATCGATGCGGCTGTAGCCGCTGGTGCAAAATCAGCCTTCGTAATTAAAGAGACTGTGGCAGCAGCCATTGGGGCAGGTATTCCGATTAGCTCCGCTAGCGGTAATCTTATTATCGACATGGGTGGGGGAACAACTGATGTGGCCGTGCTTTCCCTGGGTGGAATTGTAAACTCAACTTCTGTGCGTGTGGCGGGAAATAAAATTGACCAAGCCATTGTTGAGTATGTTCGTAAGAAACAAGGATTGGCCATTGGAGATAGAACAGCAGAAGATATCAAAATTACTATAGGCAGTGCCTTGGCGTTATCTGAAGAAGAAACTATGGAAATCAAAGGCCGTGATAACATTAGCGGACTTCCTAAAACTGTCACCATTTCAACTAATCAAGTTGTAGAAGCTATTCAGGATGAATTGAAAGAAATTGTTAAAGCAGTAAAAGTAGTGTTGCAAGACACTCCTCCAGAACTTGCTAGCGACATTATCGACAAAGGTATGATTATGACCGGTGGAACTGCACAATTGCGTAATCTAGATCACTACATCTCTAAAAGTGTAGGCGTGCCTTGCTATGTTGCCGAAGAACCGTTGTTGTGTGTTGCGCGTGGTACTGGTATTGCACTTGATCATCTTGATAGTTACAAAAAGAGTATCTTAAGTATTAAATAAAATCTTGCATGGAACAGCAAATCATTGATTACCTTAAAACACTCTGTGAACCGATTGCTATAATTTTATACGGCTCACAGGCTTCAGGATTTGCAAAACCAAAAAGTGATTGGGATGTGGTGGTTCTTTCAAGGGAATCACTTGGATTCGTTTCAACACAAATAAATGGAGCTTTTATTGATATTGACTCGGTAGTTTATCCTGCTTCAGTAGAAGATTTAATGAAAAAATTTGATGGAACCTTGCAAAGTAGTAAGGTTATTTTTGATACCGATAGCGTTGGTGAAGATTTATTGAAAGAAGTGAAAAAGATTTACGCCAATGGAAAGAATCTACAACCAGTAGAATTGTCTAGAAGGATTCAGTTTATTACTAGGCGCTTAAATAAACTGGAAGATAACATAAGCGATGAAGTTCTATTTAATATCCATTTAGGGGTATTCGCCGATAAAGCGATTCAGTATTGGTTTGAGATTTTAAATAATCGCTGGCGAACCTCGCTAGGTACTGCTTTGGGGATTATTACTAATGAAGATGCAAATTATGCACTACTTCTAAAGCGACTCTTTGAAGACATAAGTCTTTCTGATAAATACCAGACAGCTCAAAAAATACACAGCATTCTTTGCAAATAAGGGAAAAGTGTTGTACAATAAAACCAAATATAGTATCAGTGAGACTGATGCTTAACTGACCTGAAACAAAATCTCGACAGCAAAATGAACAAACCTTATCTAAAGTCGTTATACATATTCCTATGTTCCACCTTGGGAGCATTGCTATTTTTAATTATCCAAAAATCTTTGGTGTTCATTTACTTCTTGCTAATGAACTTTGATTACAGAACTTTTGGATTTGGTATTACCGACAACGGTCTGAACACACTTGGTTATGTCCTTACTTTTGTGGCTTTGTTTTTTGGTGGTTGGTACGGAACTTGGTTGGGTTTGCATTGGCATAAACTAGTTTATGATTCAGGAGAAGCGCGTGGTTTAGTTTATGGTCTAAAAAATCACACATTACTAAAGTTAAAAACTCATGATGATGAGCCAGATTCAGTTTTTGATGAGTTCAAAAAAGCCGCCCCTGTAACAGTAAAAGTTACTGAAACCGAACAAGGGTCTATTGCTGAAGGAATTAATACAGAACTTAAACCTTTTGAAATTGATGCCCTCAAATCTTCTGCCACTGAAGATGATGCCCTGGCTCAATCTTTACAAGCAGATTTAGAGCAGGCTAGTGAGGCAGAAATTGAAGATATTAAACCTTCTGAAGCCCCTATTTCAGATAAAGAAAAGCCTGTTGCTCAGCTCAAAGAAATTAAAGTTCAAGCACCAAAGAAAGTTACTCCAGCACCAGTGGAGAAAAATTTACCAGCATTTCTGGAAGCAGCTCTAAAAGAAACTCCCAATTTGGAACCAAAGCGCAATTGGGATTTTGACGATTTGGCAAAATCATCAGAGAAAAATTTACCTGAACAAACAGAATCTGCCGTCATTAAAAATGAGCCTTCCTTGGAATCTACCAGAGCAGAGTTGGTAGAAAAAGTTATAGAATCAGCTTCAGAGTTTGAAGCAGAACAGCAGAATATTGAAATTGAGACACCTGCAAAAAATAAACGCTCACCAAAAACTCCGACAGATGACATTGGTCCTTTTGAAACCGTACCAGAGATGGTGGAGGAGTTAGTTGAAGAAATAGAAAAGCCTAAAAAGTCTCGGGCAAAAAAACCAGCAGCAAAAAAAGCTACCACTAAAGCTGCTGCGAAGAAGCCAAAAGCAACAGTTAAAGTGTCCCGAATAAA
>JBBSJS010000052.1:0-5498 GCA_038257015.1 Candidatus Doudnaibacteriota bacterium
GAGAGCGTTATAGTTAAGTGAATAAGATACATAAGGTAAAAACATGATAGTTTACGATCTAACTCTTGCTAAAATTAGCCAACTGCCAGAGTCTCTTGTTCAAGAGGTAAATGATTTTATAGACTTTTTGCTTCTCAAATACAACAGTGAATTGCCACAGCTTACTGAATCAGACTTTTCTGACTATTTAAAGAATTTAGAAGCATACGAAGAAAAGTTAGGCCGTGCAGAGATTCAATGGTAGCAGCTTCATCAGTAAATCCCACATATACAAGAGGAGATGTTGTGTTATGCGATTTGAATCCGGTAGTTGGTACAGAGCAAGCTGGTATAAGACCTGTTGTCATCTTACAGATTGACCGTGCTAATGCAGTAAGTCCTCATAGTATTATTGCACCGTTTACTACAAAGATTCGTCGCGCTCTTTTACCTTAAGAAAGGGCGATATCTGTCATTTTTATTTATGAAAATGTTGGGTTTGCTCGATCAATGGGTAATAAAAAAGTCTCTTCGATGTGCGCTCTTGTTGTGGAACTAAGATTACGACTACTATTTAGACAATCAACTAATAACTTATTAGCATCATAATACTGCCGTAATTGACTTTTATATTCTTCGGTGAACTGCCAATTATGGCCGATATTGCGATACTTAATTGTTACCATTTTTACTTGCTCAGACCACTTATAAAAATCATTCTCCAACCAATTATTGAATTTTTCAAATTTTTCTTTTTCTTCGTTTTCTTTCTTCTTCTATTCTTCGCTTTTTTGATAATCAGGTATTTCATCATCAGATATTTCATCACTAGGTATTTCTGGTATCTCATCTTTGAGTTTTTCCAGCTTTTGCTTGAGATCAGGCTTAAGTTTAAGGACATCATCAAGGGTACAAAAACGGATATCTTTAGGTTGACGAGCATAAACCACAAAAAAATAAACTACACTATCGATATCCAGAGCATTATTACTTCCAAAATGAACAGTTTGCTCCAGAGCATAAGCGCATTTAAAAAAATGGGGCATACGCTCTCGCATAGTGTTAGAAAAGCGGTCTACTTCATGAGCAAAATACAAACTCCGAACGGTAGCTAGTTTCAAGGAAACTTGGTCTTGATTCTTGACTGACAAAGATTTTTCCTTTAACCAGGTGAAAAATTGTTGCATTTTTTTATCTTTAGTTATAATTCGATCAACTTGTTCTTTCATTAACCGCATTAATTCATCAGCAGACGGTAATATTTCCGCCGTTAATAAAAACACTTCTCGCCAGCGCTCTTCATTAATGTGTACCACTAATTGTTCTAAACACTGTGGTTCTAGACTATTAGCAAATCTCCAAGCAGTAAAATACTCCTGAAATGTGAGATGAGAAAAAGAGTAAATTCCTTTTGCGCGTTCTACAAGTAGCCCATTTTGCTCTGCAATAGACTTCAGCACTGCTTCACTATCTAACTCTACTTGCACCGGAGCGTTTTTTTCATCAGTTAATTTAGTAAGACCGTCGGCGATGATTTGCTCTATTATATCTCGCTCAAAAACTTTAACTTCATCGCCTCGCTCAAATGTAATGGCTGCTACGTGACTCAGCAGTTGTTTTTTGTTCCGCACAGGCAACTTTCGATAAATTTCACCCCGTTTAATGTTCTTGGCTTCATCCCATCGGAAAAGCAGAATGTCTAATCCTTCTTCATAAAGCTTAGCTCGGGTACAAGGAAAATTAGTTTTCTCTTGGAAAACTAAGCAGGCTAGATTGAGCAAGATAGGTGTGCCCGCTAGTTCTAAAATTGATTTATTTTCTGAAAGATATAATTTTTCAATAAACTTAGTAGCTTGGGTTAAACCCTGCTCTCTAGAGTTCCTGGCAACTGCTACAAACCATTTTTTAGCGAATGCTTTTATTTGCTCACTCTTAAAATCTGCCACTTCGACCTCAGTAAATTTTAAACTAAATCGCCGATTGGCAAGCTGAGTAGCAATCCTACAAGTTATCACAAATTTATTTCTAAAATAGTGTTTTGAAAAATAATATATTTCTGTCAAAACTGCATCAGCATTTTCTGGCTCTACCTCATCTAAACCATCTAGCAAAATAAAAACTCTGCCGTTAAAAAGCAAGGTATTAATCTGCTCTTCCCAAACAGCACAATTTAACAATTCGTCGATGATGTAGTTGAAAAGGCTAAAATTACATTTATCCCTGGCAATCATAGCAAAATATTTTAGTTCTATAAAAATCGGTATAAGTTGAGATTGGAACCTACCCTGGTTGCACTGAATTGCTAAATGATTCAAAAAAGTGGTTTTACCTGACCCTTGTTTTCCCAGTACCATTAACTTCAAGTTATTTGCTACTACCTCTAGACCCGGTACTCTTTCTTGTTGTGATTTATCTACATCAAGACGGTCAGACTTATCTATCGCTGAATTTAAAGATAGAAAATCAGAAATAGTTTTCCTACTATTGCTAGGAAGCTTTTCCAGAACTTTGACCTCAATGTAAATATTATCTATTTCAACTGGCCATTCAACATCTAAGATGCGTAATTGTCCGCACTGATCTTTAATCTTAGCAGTGTGATAGGGATGCGATCGCACCCTTTGCACCAAGACATCGGGGTTATCCTCTGAAGCATCTTCAACCGAACTAAGTTTCCATTCTCGATCGACACTGGTGCTTGGGTTTGCGATCTTCGGTTCCTCACCACCTACCCAAGTCTTACGATCATAGACTGATGGCTGCGAGTCGTTAATCCCTTGAGAATTACCAACACCTATCAACTCAGGCATAGACTTGGCAAACAGAGCAATTAACCCTGGTAGTTTGCGTTCTCTTTCATCTCGAAGCTGAAAGTCCTTATAAAGCTGTCTTAAATTCTGCTGTACTGCATCTTCGCTCCCATCACAAATGTCAAGGGCAATTTTTGCCTTAGTCTCACCCGCTAACACTCTCAGGAGTACCTGCTTGCGCTTGGAAGGTAGTTTCTCGAAAATTTTTCTGACTGTTTTGGCATCCATATTAGGCGTTTCTCAGAAAAATGAGATTTGTCTCACTACCAATATATGAGATTCCTAGCTGTCATGCTTAAAAAGTCAAGCCACAGAGGAAACTTTGATTATGACAAGTCTCAATAATCGACAATCACGCAACTTCCCCCTTCAACTAGAACTACCTGTAATGCCTCAGAAAATAGATCCACTGAAACAAATGGAAGAAGCCATTCAAAGTATGCTAGGTCTAACATGGAAAACTGTGCTACTTCACATATCACCACGCAGCACTAAAGAACTGATGCGGCAACACTGTAAACTGGTTGCTCTCAATGATGGGGAAGCAAGAATTAAAATCTCGTCAACACCACTTTTGCTAATGGCAATCCAAAAACTTCCCGATGTTGAATCAGCCTTCAGAAAAGCTTTTGGCACAACAGTCAAAATCCGTCTCGAAGTGTAACTGATATCGTTTCCGGTGACAGCGTATTATTCAATGCTTTGCCCGCGTGCGGTGCGTGACAGTCAATAGTAAGGGGCTGCGGTGCAATAATTTTTCACCGTCACGCACCCTACGACTGATACAAAACATTGTATTCCTAGGGAAACGGCCTTGCCGTTTCCTTCAGCGAAACCCCAAGGAGAATACAATTTATAAAAAAACCGGGTTTCTTAAAAAAACCCGGTTAACATGAACACAAGCAATACTAACACTGCTCAAACCTCAATTCTTCAACAGTTTCATACCCATTTTTACCTTGTCCCAAACAGTCTTTTGGGACACACAAGTAATCAGACAAAGCTTACCGCAATTCAAAGTATCGCGGCGGACTTCCTGAGCTTTTTGGCCGTACCAAATCTCGCGGGCGCTTTGTTCTTTCACATTACCAATCACCGGAAACTCATCGCACAATTTCACATCGCCGCGCGTATCAATCCAGTAATTGCGAAGTCCTACCCGACAAGGGCGAACCCCATCAGGAGCCTTTTCGTCGCGGAAATGAGGCAACATTAGCCGCAATACTTCATCGCTGTTCATAATTGGCGCACCGTGGTTCTTCATTTCAATGAGGCGCTCAATTACCTGTGAAAATTCCTCGTAATCCTGTTCTTCTACCCACAATTCCTCATAGGTTTCTGGTGTCCAGCGGTTGACTGGTTGGAAATTCACTGTCGTCGCCCCAATTTCTTTGGCCCAGGTTACTATCTCCTCAACGTGGCGGAAATTGAGTCGGTTAATCGTCGGTTTGACGTTGATGGGAAACAGAACGCCTTGTTTTTCCTGTTCCTGGCGCAGATACCCGATTCCTTTAGAAAGTCTGTCAAACAATCCCGGTTGACCGCGCAAATAATCGTGCAGTTCAGCATTGGGCCCGTCAACTGAAATATTCACATTAAAAGGACGAGCAGCAACAGTTTTAGCTGCGTTTTCCCTGGTCATACAATAGCCGTTTGTGGTGACGCCGGCGTGGATGCCATTTTTGTTGGCAAAAGTCAGCAAGTCTAGAAAACCTTTTTTAATATAAGGTTCGCCGCCGCTAAAGTTGATTGAAAATTCGCCCACAAATTCTTTGACGCTTAAGAGGGCATTTTGCCATTCTTCGATCGTCATTTCGTCTTTATATTCTTTGAGCCGCCAATACTCGCACTGGCGGCATTTAACATTGCAGCGCTCGTTGACAATCCCGTAAAAAGTAACTGGGCTTGTCACGTCGTATCCTGTATTGATCCGCAGCGATTCGGCTACTGCACTCTGAGTGTGCTTGACGCCCAGTCTGGATAATGTTAAAGCATCCATGTCTTCTTTCCCTTACGTGTTGTTACTTAAGTTGATTTATCGAACGGAATTTTGTACGTGTGATTACGTATTCCTGCTTACGTATTCCTTACGAGTAACTATGTACCATCCTAAGCATTCCTTTTGGATATGCCTAGAGGTTTTTCAAATATTTATAATGTTAAGGGTTGTAAAACATTAGTATCGCTTATCAATTGGGCATTTTTTTGTATGGAAACATGAATCCTGCTTTAATGATTGGCAAATAATATCGGCTTGAGATTGGCTTAAATCAATAAATTGTACTTTTCGTTTAAGTTTAGTTAAATAACTTAATACTTGAGAGCGCTAAAAATACGTAGGTAAGCTGTCTCAATAACATAAACTTATAGTGAATGAGTAGCCTGTACAGCAGTTAACTTCACACAAGCTTTACAATATGATGAAATCTAAGTATTTCAACAGTGAAAAATGGCTGTAAACATGGGACGATATTTGCACGTACTGAAATTGTTCTGGGGTGCGGCGATTTCGGCAGAACTAGAATACCGAATCAACTTTCTATTGGCAGCCCTCAGCAGCCTCGGAAACCTTGCTGGCAGTTGGTTCGGGCTGTTTTTGTTCTACCGTACCGGCTACAGGTTTTCTGGCTGGAAATGGGAAGAGGCTTTAGTTGTACTGGGGATTTTTACGATTTTGCAGGGGTTTTCGTCAACCTTTCTCGCGCCCAA
>JBBSJS010000053.1:0-5196 GCA_038257015.1 Candidatus Doudnaibacteriota bacterium
AACGAAACAATGCGATAAAGTGTGTCCAAGGTTTGTAAATCGTACAGAAAAACTTTCACAATAACTAAACCAAACAACAATATTGCTAATTTACGAATCGGAGTTAGGGCTTTTACACTTGAAGCTACCATCATTACCACCGCGTATAGAAGCCACCAAATACTTAATGAAAGGTTGCGTTCATTTGTCTGATTGAAACCATTTAAGTAATTTAATAAGTCCCAAGAAACTATAAACCAAATTAATATCGCTACGATATATAATAACCCTTTATGAATGTCGCGTTCAAAAGCAGTTAGTTCGTCTTTTCTGAAGACAAAATATGCAGTAACTAAACTTACAACCCCTAGAAACTCTAGTCCAAACTTTTCGTTGAGTAAGAAAGTTGCGGCGTTGGTTTGTTCCAACCAATTGTAGTTGGAGATGTAAGAGATGGTAAATGAAGCAAATATTCCCAAAAGTATGACTACCAAACTCCAAGCTCGAAGTTCTGGTCTTTGATGAAGCCTTCCAACTGTTAAACCAATAATGCCTAGTAAATACAGCATTATAACTTGGCTATTCTGTCCAAATTGCCAAAACACAGCGAGTGAGAATAAACCAGCCACAACACCACATAAAACATAATTAATTTTTGATTGTTCAAGTTTTTCCACCAATGAATAAACCAGTAAAGTCCAAACAGCCAACACCCCGGCGAATAACGGAGCAAATTCATTGTACTGATCATAAACAATCGCTAGCATAGGAATCGCTATAATCGAATAAATTAAGCCAAAGCTAAGCGAAATTTCAGTCTCTTTGTTTTCATCTGGAGCGTGCTTGCTATGTTTTAAGTTGTGAACAAGATAAATACTAAAGCTCACAAAATTTATTGCTAAGGCAATTAATGTAAATTCATAATAAGCGCTGTGCGATGAAGCAGAACTCCATGCAACAAGCATATTAAATGCAAACCCACCAATGGCTATCGCAAATAAATACCGAGCATTGGTGTAATTAATTACGGCAAGCAGTGCGCCTGTTATCAATGTTAAATAAATCAAAACCAAAGAGTAGTCTGTAGCAGAAATTCCTAAAACGATTGGAGCGAGATAAGCTGCACCCCATGCCAGCAATGAAATCTCTTTAGACTTGGTTTTATAAGCGATTAATAATCCTGAAAAAGTTATCACAGCCAGCAATATTAAGCCAAAATCATAATCCAGCAAATTATACATATTTACCGCAGCATAAACCGTGAGGTACCATATTGCCAACCCCCCACCTGCTAACACCAGCGCGTACTTTTGGTATTTGGTATACCAAAGATATGACAAAACTAAAAACAGTGAACCGACGGTACCGCCAATCAATAGACGAAGGGTTTCACTAATCCAACCTTGGTCGATTGCGTACTTCAAGAAAAACCCTAAACCAATTACCAAAGCCACTACGCCAATTTT
Source organism: Candidatus Doudnaibacteriota bacterium (assembly GCA_038257015.1). Lineage (GTDB taxonomy): Bacteria > Patescibacteriota > Doudnabacteria > UBA920 > UBA920 > UBA920. The sequence continues at coordinate 1,446 of JBBSJS010000053.1, forward strand.
TGGCAAAGCGTTGATAAATGTTGTTGTATCTAAATGCTCTTGAGGAGTAGATTGATATCTGCGAACGTCTTGGGTGTGTGATTGTAGTTCACTTTGACTAAATTTTGCATCTGCAGCGTCATAATAATCTTGTTTTACTGAGACAGTCTCTGTTGAAGCAATACTACTTGCCTGATTACCACTAGCAACAACACCGTTTTTAGACAGCTGTTCAATTTTCGTTTCTAAATTATAGAGTTTGTGCGAATGAGAAATTGAGTGTAGGACTAACCAAACAACTGCGATTAGCAAGATTATTTCTAACATAGAATTAAGTTACTGATGTTCACTTTTAATTTGCCCACGCAAAGTACGTAACTCGTGAAGAGCTTCCGTTGCTTCGTCAGGTTTTGGTGGCTTTCCATGCCATTCATACTTACCTTCCATAAAATCTACGCCTTTACCTGGAATGGTGTGGGCAATAATCATGGTCGGTTTCTCGTAAATTGCCTTGGCTTCTAAATAACTATTAACAACCGCTTCAACATTATTACCATCAACTTCAAGTACGTGCCAACCAAATGCTTCGTATTTATCTTTAAGAGGTTCCAGTGGCATCACATCTTCAGTAAAACCATCAATTTGAATGTTGTTGCGGTCTATAATTGCCGTTAAGTTGTGAAGTTTTAATTTACCGGCCATCATCATCGCTTCCCAGACCTGACCTTCTTGTTGTTCGCCGTCAGACATCACCAAATAGACCTGGTTGCGTTTATTATCCATTTTCAAGGCGATAGCCATACCAACTGCTTGCGATGAGCCTTGCGCCAAAGGACCGCTAGAAGTCTCGATTCCAGGCAAAGCTAAGTTGTGAGGGTGGCCATGCAAGCGAGTGCCGAGTTTCCGTAATGTCATCAATTCCTCTTTTGGGAAATAACCTGCTTCAGCTAAAGTCGCATATAAAACTGGACAATTATGACCACAGGACAATACCAAACGATCACGACCTTCCCACGTTGGGTTTTTCGGGTCATGCTTCATAACTGAAAAATATAACGCTGTAAAAATGTCAGCTAAACCCAAAGGTCCGGCGCTATGACCAGACTTAGCTTCAACCAACATCTTGATAATACTCTCTCTGATGTCGTTGGCTTTATATTTTAGTTCGTTTGTCGGCAAGCTCATTGTGTTTTTTATTTTAGATAATTTTTTCTTCCAAAGCGGCGAATCGTTCGGCGATGCTTTTTGTTTCAAATAAACCAGAACCAACCGCAAGCAAATCTGCACCAGCGGCTTTTAGCTCGGCTGCGTTGAGTAAATTAACGCTTCCATCTACCTCTAGTATAGCATGGGGAGCGATGCCTCTCAATTCTTTCATACGATCAAAACTCTCTGGTACGAACTCAGCTCCCTGAAAGCCAGGCTGAACCGACAACAATGTGAAATGCTTCACAGTATCAGCAAAGTAACGCAACGCACTTACAGGCGTATCGGGATTAATCGCCAAACCAGCCTGAGCACCAAGTTGTCCGATGCTCGTTAAGGCATCCTCAAGGTTCTGCTCACTAGCAAAGGATTCATAATGAATAATAATAGTTTTAAACCCTTTTTCAATGTAGTCAGCCAAGTTGATTGGATTATCAACCATCAAATGAGCTTCAAACTCAATTCCGTCAGGCAACTTCTCAACTTCTGCAATAGACAAAGTTTGATTGCCGACAAACATGCCATCGGCAAAATCTATTTGCACCCTCTTTACCTCTGGTAAGTTTTCTTGAATTAATTGAATTTTGTGTTCAGCTGATAACCAGTTGTACTCTAGGATAGCTGGGACAATCTGTGTAGTAATCATTCTAAGTCCTTTCTAAATCATGAATTTTCTTGATGCGACGAATGTGACGAGAATCAGTAGAATAGGCAGTGTTCAACCAAACTTCAGTGATTTTTTTGGCTTGGGCCAAAGTGATATAGTCGCTCGGTAAACATAAAACATTTCCCATATCATCTAATCGACTCATCTTTGCTTGTTTCTCGCTCCACACTAAAGTTGCTCTTACATTTTTGAATTTATTCGCAGCTATGCAAACTCCCTGACCACTGCGACACAACAACAAGCCTTGATGTTTCAGAGGGTTGCGAGAAACAAGACTAGCTACCTTTTTGGCATAATCTGGATAATCATCGTTTGAGTTAAATTTCTTCGCGCCAAGGTCTTTCACTAAATAGCCTTGTTGTTCTAAAAACTTCAGCAATTGCTGTTTATATTTAAATCCGCCATGATCTGAAGCAATATATAACATAAAAATTAAGCAATTATTTTATTGAAGTCACTTGATAATAAAGATGCGCCTCCGATTAACAAACCACCAATATGCGGTTGCTTCAAAAAGCTTTCAAAATTAGAACCGTTTACACTACCGCCGTACAAAACCCTATTAACGCCGTACTTAGTTTTTATAAACAAACCGATTTGCTCGGCATGGTCAGCTGTTGCCGGTCGTTTGCTGCCAATGGCCCATACTGGTTCATAAGCGACAACAATTTTCTTCGCGTTACTGTCGGTAATAACTTGCCCTAATTGATGATTGAGGATATCGACTACTTCTAACTCATCTTGCTGAACTGTCGTTCCGTAACCCACGCAAACGATGGGGGTGATTTTATAATAAAGTAGGTTTTCGATTTTTTGAGCAATTTGTTGGTCTGTCTCCCCTAACAAACGGCGTTCACTGTGTCCGACAATACAATATTTTACACCCAAGCTTTGCAAAGCTGAAGCGGAAATCTGTCCGGTATAAGCTCCTTTGATTTGCTCGGACACATCTTGTGCCCCCAACCAAGGATATTTCACAACACCTAAAAATGGTGCAGGTGGACAAAGCACTACGGCGTGAGGAGAAACAACATCAATTTTGGAAGCCAGTTCAACTGCTTCCTTGGCGGTCATCGGATTTAGTTTCCAGTTACCAACAATTAATTTACTCATTTTATTCTCTTAAAAATTTAGCAGTCATTTCAGGTGGCATGACATTAATCGGAATGCCTGTAGCAAACTCTAAGCCTGCCCAAGTGGAAAGCCTTGGGAAAACTGTTAAGTGCCAATGGTAATCGTTTTCTTCTTTATAAACATGGTTAGTGCGAGCAAATGGCATTGAGTGAATATAAAAGTTCAATGGTGGGTCGGATAGTTTTGCATGCAATGAACCCAGAACCGTCTTTAAAATATAAGCCAGATGTTTAACTTGAGTTTTATTAATCTCTTCAAATCTCCCGCCATGTTTTTTAGGCACAATCCAAGTTTCAAACGGTGAACGGGAAGCATAAGCGGACATAACCACAAAATGCTCATCTTCAAATACGATTCGTTCTTTTACTTTTAACTCTTCCTTAAGGATATCGCAATAAATGCAGTTACCATGGACTTGGCGGTAATTACGACAACCCAACATCTCATTATGAATTTGCGGTGGGATTAAGGGTAAAGAAATAATTTGATAATGAGGATGTACTAAGCTTGCCCCAGAATCTTTGCCATGATTATGAAAAATCTGAACGTAAGACATTTTTTCGTCTTTGCTTAAATCCTTAACTCGGTCCTGAAAAACACTCAAAGTCTTTTCAATTAAACTGGCCGATTGCAACGCGACTGGTTCGTTATGTTTACGAGTAATCACAACTTCATGATCACCGTAACCACTTTGGGAATTATAAAATTCTCGGTTGCGGTACAGAGTGGCATTTTGATCCAAAGCTTGATATTTATTAAGAATCA
>JBBSJS010000054.1:0-5120 GCA_038257015.1 Candidatus Doudnaibacteriota bacterium
AAATAATCCTTTACTACATCATATCCTGATTCATTTTCAATTGTTTTCTGAAGAGTATCCCACCAGTAAGTTAAAATCCCGTCTTCGGCTCTTTCAATTCTTTCTTCAATTTTACGAAATACATTGACTTGAATGATGGTGTTTTTATTTGTTGTAATCAATACAACCCATCGTTCTTGCGTATCTGACCAAAACCACTTGCCATCGTATGTATTTATGACTGTCTCTCCAAGATATGAGCCGATCTTTACGCGCATATTTTCTTTTTGTTCGTCAGTTGTAGCAACCGCTAACAATGATTCGCACAACCCGTCTATTGCGTCAACCCATATTCCCTTGTTGGTTACAATTAGTTTTTTATCGTCGATTTGAATAGGAATTTTAGCCATGTCTTCCAAAAAATTTAGACTTAATTCTTTAAAGATTATTGGATCCAATTCGGGAAGTTGAGTTATATCTATATTCATTAGTATCTTTGATTAGAAAGTTTTTGAAGTATCAACTTAGCCACACTATTAGCTTTCAACTTTTGAGTATCAATTATTGTTGCAGTAGGGTACTTAATTTTTTCATGTTTTTGGATATTGCTCTTGATAAGAGATTTGGAAACTTTGCCGTTTTTGTTTCGCTGTTTGATACGTTTTAGTAATTCATCTTTTGGAGCTTGTATGTGGTAAAAACTAACGTAGCACTTATGTTTTTCAGCAAGTTTTAAGAATTGATTAACTATTTCATTAGAAGCAACGGTTTGCTTAAGTATTACATTAACTCTATTTTTTAGATATTCATCACACATACGATAAACAACTTTCCAGGCCAAAGCATTATCTTCTGTTCCAGTAACCAGTTTTCTGATGTCTTCTATTTCTAAAATGGCTGTGTAAGACATCTTCTTTCCGATTAGTCGTGCTACTGTCGTTTTTCCAGAACCCATAGCCCCATTTAGCAAGATAAAGTTTAATCTTTTCATATAAGTATTATAACAAAAAACCACCTCAGTAGTGAGATGGTTTTTTGTTTGGCTCGGGCGACAGGATTCGAACCTGTGACCAATCGATTAACAGTCGATGGCTCTACCGCTGAGCTACGCCCGAATATTCAATTGTGAATTTGTTAGGTGTTTTAATTACTCTTCAAATACTGAACAATTGTAACATAAATATTGAAAAAATCAAACCGTCAAAACAAGCTCAATAATTGTTAGATATTTTACCATTTAATATGAAAAGTGGTATAATTAAACCAAAGCAACTGACCGAAGTCACTGAAATAAAATGTTCGCCCAAACAAAAAATCGTCAATCTGGATTTACCTTAGTTGAGATAGTTATAACTGTTTTTATCATTGGCGTAATGCTGATGTTGTATCAAGTCGCAGGTAACGCCACTAGGCACAATCAAACTAGTGGCTATAAAGAGATGGCCTTACGAATCGCTCATAAAGAAATTCAGAATATCCGCACCACGCCATTTGCCACAATTCCTACCAGTGGAGCAATTATTAATCCCTCTTTGGACTCATTGCCACAATCTTCAGCTTATCTTACTCGCACAGACATCGAAGAAGGTTTAGTATCAATTCAAGTTGAAGTTTTTTGGATTAATCCAGGCGAGACAGCACAGCAAAACTTGTCACTCACAACATATATAAGTCAGGGAGGATTGGGTCAACAATGATTACTCATAGACAAAAACAGAAGCGAAACAAACCAAATACACTTGGCTTTACTTTGATTGAAATAGTGATTGTGCTTGGTTTAGTGTCTACATTGATGATTGTTTTGTTTACAATTTTTGAAGGTCAATTGCGGAACTTCGGTTACCAGCAAGCTCAGCTAAAAGCCACAGGCAGTTCTCGCACCGCAATGGATAGTTTAACTCGTAACATCATGCAGGCCAGTGCTGTCGATATAAACAGAACCATAAATAGTGTTCTATACACTTCTGATAGTGATGCAGTAGTCCTGCGCCTTCCATCTATGAATTCTTCATACCAAACCTTAGCTGATACCTTTGACTTTGTCACAATTTACCTTGACGGAAATAATCTCTATGAGATTGTAGAAGTTGGTTCAGGTAGTTTCCGTAAGCCGACGTTTAGATTGTTAAGTGATTCAGTGAATTCCTTTACACTAACTTATGACAGTGCCACTATGGCCGATGTTACTAAAATAACTTTTGACATAACAACACGCACAACAATACGCGGCGAACAGTATGTTGAGATGGAGTCATCCAATGTCGCATTTTTAAGAAATAAACCAAGAGCAGAAGATGAATAATAAACAACAACAAGGCTTTATATTACTTTTTGCTATAGTCACCATGGGCATTTTACTTACCATGACTACGGCGTTTTGGGGTTACACTTCAGTAGAAATTAAATCCAGCAGAGAATCTATTAACCAAGCTAAGCTAGTACAAATTGCCGAAGCTGGGATTGATAATGCTTTACACAAGCTCAATACAGACTTTTTCTTTTCTGGCGAGACTAATGTTACTGTCGGAGAAGGAACCTACTCTACCGTGTTAAGTTCAATTGGTACCAACTATAAGTCTATTACAGCCACAGCATACATTCCTAACGCTACCAATCCTATTGATCAGGTTACCATTAAAGTGAATGCCGGAATTAACCTAAATGTAATTTCTTTTAACTTCGCTTTGCAAGTTGGTGAAGGTGGGGTGGTAATGGGTAGTGGTTCTCAAATCTCTGGAAACGTTTTCTCTAATGGAGACATTTCAGGAGCTGGAACAATTACAGGAGACGCTACGGTTGCCACAGGCGCTTCTCCACCATTAGACCAAAGCTGTACCACTACCAATGGTAACTTTGATTTCAATACTACGGCTAGGCGTGATGTAGGTCAGCAGTTCATACCTGCAATTACCGGCCCACTTACTCGTGTTAGTGTATATATCAAAAAAACTGGGACTCCAGCAAACGCCAGTGTTCGTATCTTTACCGACAACGGTAGCAACACACCTACAAAAACTCAACTTGGTACTACTGCAACTATTAACAGTTCCAATGTGACAGGTTCATATGGTTGGGTAAACTTAGCTTTTACCACTTCGCCAACTGTTACTTCCGGTACTAAGTATTGGTTAGTAATTGACAGTTCTAGTAGTGCCGCTAGTTATTATTCATGGGCTCATCAAACTTCCAATTCTTGTACGGGTCTTGGAAAATCGGTAAGTGATTGGAATGCTGGGAGCCCTTCTTGGGCAGTCACTAACAGTGATATGAACTACCGTACCTATGTCGGTGGTACCACTACCAGTTTGAGCGGTATAACTGTAAACGGTAAAGTTCGTGCTAACACTTTGAATAACTGTACTATTGGCGATGATGCTTATTATGTATTTCGTACAAGTTGCAGTGTGGGTGGAATAGCTTACCCAGACTCTGAAGATACTCAACCTGCAACCTTCCCAATAGCTGAGGCACAATTTACAGAATGGAAGGAAGTGGCCGTTGCGGCCGGTACTCATAGTGGCAATAAAACTGTTAGCGGTACAGAAGTTTTAGGTCCGTTAGTAATTGATGGCGATCTTACGGTAAATGGAACTTTAAGAATCACTGGCCCTATCTGGGTTCAAGGTGATATTACTGTTAACAATGGCGCAACAATGACAGTAGATAACTCCATGGGTTATGCAGGAACGATGATTATTGCTCAAGACCCTGATAACCCTACCACTAAAGGTAAGGTAATTATATATAACAATGCTAACGTGGGGGGTAATAATTACCTGGGTAGTTATTTACTTGTTGCGGGACGTTCTACTAGTGGTACAGCGATTAGACTTCAAAACAACATTACTGGGACTTCAATTTATTACGCCGACTTTGCTAACGTCACATTATCCAACAACTCAACTGCTAACCAAGTTACAGCTTATGGTTTGGTGCTATCGAACAACGTGATTGTAACCTACATCACTGGTTTCCAAAGCTCTTCATTCTCGACGGGACCGGGTGGTATTTGGGTGGCTGACAGAGGAACTTATGTTATTACTTATGATTAAAACAAATCTACAGAAACTTATTATTATTTCTGCTATCGTGGTTTGTGTACTTCTAACGTCTGGTGCTTTCTTCGGAACCCCTGTATATGCACAAGAATTGCCGAGCACGCCACAGGGTACTCGTTTAATAGTAGAGGAACCTGTTGGTGTAAACGACACAAGCGCAGTAAGTGGGAGTGGTAAAAGTTTAATTAGCGTTTTTACTGCTATGTTAATTCTATCTTTAATTGGTGCATACTATCTCTACCAAAAAGAACAACAGAGAAAAAATGATAATAAATAATTTTGACCAGTTGGCAACAAGCCCTCTTCGGAAGCAAGCGTTATTGATTGCAGAAGCAGGTTTACAAGCTATTGCCACTGGTCCTTTTCTAAAACAAAACCTTGGTTATAACGCCAAAACCGACACGCTTTTTATTAAAGGTCAAACTTTCAAGCTAAAGCCTTACAAGCGTGTGATTGTGGTTGGGTTTGGTAAAGTTGCACTTCAAGCTGCTACTGAGTTGGAAAACATCCTAGGAGATAGAATCCACTCTGGTTTAGTTATTGATATCGTTCAAGGTAATCTAAAGCGCATTGTTTCTAAAGTAGGCACACACCCATTGCCAACTTTGGTAAATGTTACAGCTACAAAGGAAATGGTGAAAATATTGGAGACCTGCACCGAACAAGACTTAGTTCTATGTATCGTTTCTGGTGGTGGAAGTAGTCTTCTTACATGGCCTGCCAACATGCCATCAGAACACGAACGAGATATCACCCAAAGCCTAATGAGGTCTGGAGCCAATATTCATGAACTAAATACTGTTCGCAAACATATTTCACTTGTGAAAGGCGGACAGCTAGCTAAACTAGCACATCCTGCTAGAATTATCAGTTTGATTTTTAGCGATGTGCCAGGCAACGATATTAGTGAAGTTGCCAGTGGACCAACAGTGAAAGACAATACCACTATGTATGACGCTATGGCAATTATGGATAAGTATAAAGTTTTAGATAAGTGCAATATCGATCATTGCGGTTTTATTGAAACCCCGAAAGAAGATCTATACTTTGATAATGTTGAAAATATTTTATTCTGTTCCTCGG
>JBBSJS010000055.1:0-5090 GCA_038257015.1 Candidatus Doudnaibacteriota bacterium
GCCTGCAAATACTTCAGGTATTTTAGTTTGCCGAAATTGATGTATTATTGACAGATGGTGGGTTGGTAAAACCAATCTGTTTTATTAAAGCCTAAATGCTATAATAAGTTTATGGAAAAAAATCTGTTAGACCGACCACCAATCATCTCCTCCTCATTAGCCGATATATCTGCCATTAAACAAAGCAGGGGCATTGAGATAAATACGAGAGAACAAATTAAAGAGCTTGTTGAATGGCCTCTAGTAAAAGGGTGTGAAGTTTTTTGGGATAAAAATATAAGGACAACTGAATCTTCTGCCAATAGTGGGGATATTCAAAACGGCTTTTGCTATATAAGAATAGATTTTGATAGCTTATCAGAGGATAATAAAAAAATCGCTCAACGGTATGGTGAACCGCGAAACGATCTAGGAAGCAATGTTTTAGAAATTAGAATCCCCGTAAATGAGAGCCCGAATATAATATCTGACCAAGCCGTAGGAATAGCTAATACATTCCATAAACAGACTGCTACTTGGATTCATCCGATTACACTAGAAGGGCAGCTTAGTTATTTCCAAGAGCGTTATGGAGCTAACTACCCACAAGCAGTCGTTCAAGAAAGGGATAGACTTACTCAACCAGGTGCTTGGGAAGAGGAATGCAAGAGGTTGGGATATTATCTTGATGCTGAGAATAAAGTCGCTTATCCAAATGAAGAACTTTTCAAAAAAGCTGTGGAAGGTTCCGAGCCAGGCAACACTGCAAGTAATGAAAAATAAATCTCACTTATCAAAGCCATCCATGTTTGACCTTGGTCTCGACTAGCTCCACCAAAAGAAGCTAGGTATTTATGCCTGGCTTCTTTTGGTTTAGAGGGAGTTAAAGAAGAGCGGTTGTGAACGAAGTGAGCAAATTCAAAGCGAGCGAGCGATGCTTTGAATAGCGTCGGGGCTCGCCGCAGCGTCAGTCGACGAAACCGCCAAAGGCGGCATTGAGGAGACTAGCGTGATGTGAGGAACTCCCGCCATCTCCACCAATCAAAAACACCCTAATTTATAAGGTGTGTGTTTTTGTTGACAACGTCATTATTGAGTGGTATTTTAATTTATTAAAAGAAAGGTTTTAGGAGGACTTATGATATATCTCAGCGGTGGAGGAAATCATGTTTCCCCTATTGATTACAAATTTGCCGAAATTCTGGATCGAAGTAAAACCCTAGTTTATATCCCAAATGCTCTTACTGACATCGCATACACGAAAGCGTTAGAATGGTTCAAGTCAATCTTTGTACCATTGGGTATAAAAAATATAGAGATGTGGGATAACCTAAGTCCAAGGACTGCGCTCCAAGAAGTAGCAGGTATATATCTAGGGGGAGGAAAAACTGCTCATTTATTAAATCAGATTAAAACTTCTGGGTTTGATAATGTCTTACTAGAAGCGTTTAAAAAAGATGTTCCTATGTATGGAGGGAGTGCAGGTGCCATCATTTTAGGCAAAGACATTCGCACCGCACCAGGTGCACTGGATTTACCAGAAACAGATTCTCTTGGATTAAACCTATACAAGGGATACTCGGCTACTTGCCATTATTCAACAGCGAGTGAGACTAGGATCAAAATTGCATCGCGCAAAATAAATTCTGCAGTTTTATGCATTCCCGAGGACTGTGGAATAATATGTTCCAAAGAACTCATCCCAGTGGGCAGAATGACTGTCCAGGTTATTTTTCCTAACGGAAGTATTAAAGAGATAAAAAAATAAGCGTCTTTTTTCAAAGACGCTTTTTATTTAATCCCCTCTAGTAAGTTCTTCTTTTACAGAGAGGATGGCAGAACGGACCGCTCGCGGATCTATCTTATGTTCGTAAACTAACCGCGTTGCGTATTGTTCTGTAGACTCTTCTTTCGGTGAAGAAAAGTTATAGACGATTTGCATCCGACTATTGACTAACCGGTCAATTTCAAGCTTAATTGTCGCTTTGGAGTCAGTAACCGATTTGTTAGGAGAAATAAACTTACTCCAATAATCATAGTAAAACTCCATCGACGGTTCTAAGTCCACAGGAAAGCTTTGTGCAATTTTTTTACAAAGTTTTCGCAGCTGAAACCTCGAGCCTTGCGCTCCTGGTTTTAATCCGCTCATCGCCAGCAATGTCGCTGTGCGAATGTAGTCTTGCATAGAAAAACTGCTTAGAGTAGAGAACGGGGCCAAGTGTTCGTAATACTGTTCGTTCTTGTTGACCGCCCACGCAATCCGTTCAAGTCCAAATCCTAAATCGGACATGGGAATTAACAAATTTTCCAATGGCAGGAGCGCATAGTTGCCGTCACCTATTTCTAATCCGCCATATAGAAATGTAGTCTCGAAGGAATCGAAACTGGTAAAACCCCAATCTTTTTGAGAAACCTTGCAAACTAAAGCTATATTAGAAGCATTTAAGCCTAAGCCCGAAAGAAAGGATATCCAATCATCAATAGCATTAAGATGCTCTTGAAATTCGATTGATAGTGATTCAGTGCAAATATTTACAAATGCGCTTGAACACGAACCTTCTGCAATTTTTTCGACGAACTGCATACGGACTGAGGGCTGTGCAACAATAAACTTTCCCTCTGGTGGTCTTGCCTGAGAGTGGAACACCTCGTCAAATATCTGCACCCCAGCGATGACTAAGTCTGTATTACCTTCATCATTAATTAGGTTTCGGGGTGTGTGTTTAGCAAAACCTCTGCTCAAAAAAAACTGATCGAATCGCTCCATCACTTTTGCTGGAGGATAAGATTTGTTCTTTTTCGACAAAGCCTGAAAGTCTAACGGTTGCATAGTAGATTCATCATGACTGCACTCATTTACTGGAGTGCTGTGGGGCTTAAAAAATATCCGCCTACCACATTCACGACATTGAAAAGAATCCCAAATGCGGTCTCTAAAAAAAGAGGTCGCCAAGTTCAATGTGTTAACACTATTCATATTTCCTCCTGCTAGCTGCCTATGCAGCCAACTATCATACCATTCAGCTAAAGGCAGTGTAAAGGGGTTGGTTGACAAAGTCCCTTTATTTCAGTATTATGGTAGGTAATCTTCGGATTACTAAGGAGGACATATGCTAGACATAAAATTAATTGAACAAAACCCTGAATTAGTGAAGGCAAATTCACTCAGACGGGGATCTCGCGCTGACATTGATAGAGTGCTATCCTTGCACTCAGAAATCAAGTCTGCACAACAGGAGCTGGAGATTGACCAACGATCATTGAACGAAACATCTACTAAGTTCTCTCATGTAAATACTGAGGAGCGGCAGATATTGGTTCAACAAGGAACCAGCTTGAAGGAAAGTATTTCAAGAAAGAAAGAGAGCTTGAACGGATTGCGTGCCCAGCTTCATGCTGAGATGTTACAAATTCCAAACTTAACTTCACCTGATGTACCACCCGGGAAAAGTGATGCTGACAACATGATAGTAAGAACGTTTCTAGAGCCAACAAAATTTGAGTTTGCTCCAGAAGACCACATTGCTATTGGTAAGAGGCTTAACTTAATTGATTTCGATGCGGGATCCAAGGTCGCAGGTTCAAAATTCTATTTCTTAAAGAATGAGGCTGTTATTCTGGAACTTGCACTCGTGAGATACGCCATGGAGATTGCCCAACAACACGGCTTTACCCTGATGGCTACTCCTGAATTGGCGAAAGATGATGTAATTACCGCGTCAGGATTCACACCTCGCGGACCTGAAAGCCAGATTTATTCCATCAAGGATACTGATCTGAGTTTAATCGGGACATCGGAAATTACCATTGGAGGCCTAATGGCTGACTCTGTGCTTCAACCAAAAGATTTGCCAATTCGGATTTCTGGTTTAAGTAACTGTTTCCGGACAGAAGCTGGTAGCTATGGCAGTGAGTCCAAGGGATTGTACAGAGTTCATCAATTCACAAAAGTTGAACTGTACCAGTTTTCCCTACCCGAGCAAAGTGCTCAAGCTCTCGAAGATATTCTGGCTATCCAAGAAGAGTATTACCAATCCCTAGGATTACCACATCGAGTTTTGCTCATGTGCCAAGGTGATCTGAGTGCACCCGCGTATAAAAAGTATGACATCGAAGCGTGGATGCCTTTCAGAAATGGTTACGGCGAAGTGACGTCGGTATCAAACTGCACTGACTTTCAGGCAAGGAGACTGAATGTTAGGTACAAGAATCCGGTCAAAAAAGAGACTGGTTTCGTCCATACTCTCAATGGTACCGCGGTAGCAACTACCAGGACTTTGCTGGCTTTACTCGAAAACTACCAGCAAACTGATGGATCAATCCTGATTCCTGAAGTTTTACAAGCTTACACAGGATTTAAGGTCATTAAATAATGACACTTCTAACCACACTTCGGTGTGGTTATTTTATTAACCACAAAAAATTAGGAATTTCTTCTTCGTCAATTACATGAATAAGATTTTTGATTACTTGCTCATCAAAATCTTTTTGTGTCATTACTTGCTCAGGGTTTGTAATCTTATTATTTTCTTCTCTCATCTGGTATTTAAACCGACGCAATTTTTCTGTACTTTCTTTCCCTGTGACGATAAATATCTTCACAGGTCCCGAGGTAAGATAATCAATAACACGCTGCTTCCATTCAACACCGAACTCAATATCCTTGTCAGAAAAACTAAAGACTTTTGGATACAAAGCTATAACAGATTCTTTTACTAGATTTCCTTCGGGCAATTCTTCTACCACGACCAATTCCTGTACCAAGCAAAATTCTTTGAAACGAGCCAGATGTTCATTTGTATAACCAGGTTTAAAAATCGTGACCCCGACTTTATAACTGCCTGACAATGGGTTATCAAGAAGGTACTGATTAAGATTTGGATATTTCATTTAATTCATTTTATGTGCTATATTAAGCATAATTTAATTTAACCCATATGGCAATTTACATCAGCCGAAAAAGTTTCGAGGACCCTAGCTTTGAATTTGTAGAACGAAAAGGAATAGGCCATCCAGATACGTTGTCTGACGCTTTAGGGGAATACCTCTCTGTGATGTATTCAGAATATACTCGGAAAAAGTTTGGAGCTGTTCTTCACCATAATTTTGAC
>JBBSJS010000056.1:0-5045 GCA_038257015.1 Candidatus Doudnaibacteriota bacterium
GCGAAACTTCGATGCAAGATTACTGCCAGAGCATCTACAACTTCACCACCAACCAGGATATCTACCTTAACAAGATGACCTGAGCGCATGTTCATAAGCTCATAGTTGAGTGAAGCATAGCCACTTGATACACTCTTAAGTTTATCATAGAAATCGATGATGATATTAGCTAATGGCATTTCAAAACTCATTTCCACACGCTCACTGCCAACATATGTCATATTCTGACTAATTCCTCGTCTTTGAGTAACAATCTCCATGATGGGGCCAATATAAGCTGTGGGAGTAAGAATAGTCACCTTCATCCAAGGTTCTAGAATTTCTTGAATGTTAGATGGGTCTGGGAATTGTGCTGGGTTGTGAACGACAAGTTTGTCACCGTTAGTTTTAACAATCTCATAAGCCACACTCGGTGCTGTTAATACTAAATCTAAATCATACTCTCTAGATAGGCGCTCTTGAACAATATCCATATGCAGCAAACCAAGGAATCCTGTTCTGAACCCAAAACCAATACTTGGAATGTTCTCTGGTTCAAATTCCAATGCAGCATCGTTTAGTTTAAGTTTTTCCATAGCATCACGAAGCATTGGATAGTCGTCACCGCTGACTGGAAAGATACTTGCATAAACCATTGGAGTGACATGCTTATAACCTGGAAGAAGTTCCGCCTTTTCGCGTTCTGCGTATAAGGTAATCGTGTCGCCTACTCGAGCTTTGCTTACATCTCTAAGTCCGGTTACCACATAACCCACATCGCCACATCTTATTTCGGTGTCTTTCTCCATCTTTGGTCGGAAGAAACCAACTTCTAAGCTCTCGGCTTGAGTTTTACTGCCAAGCATAAATAATTTGCTTCTGGAATTTAGACTACCATCGACTACGCGTACATAAGTGATCACACCACGGTGTACGTCATAGCTGGAATCAAAGATTAGAGCACGGGTAGGTTTTGTAGTGTCACCTTGTGGCTGAGGGATTCTTTCTACGACAGCTTGTAAAATTTGATCAACACCTTCACCAGTTTTACCAGATGCATAGATTAATTCTTCTCTTTTAAATCCAAAAACTGACATCAGCTCTTCAGCAGTTTTTTCTCTATCCGAATTTGGTAAATCAATTTTGTTAATGATTGGGATAATTTTTAAATCGTGTTCAATTGCCATATACGCGTTGGCTAAAGTTTGAGCTTCGATGCCTTGCGTACTATCCACCACTAAAATAGCGCCCTCGCAGGCGGCTAGAGATCTAGATACTTCATAACTGAAATCGACGTGACCTGGAGTATCAATTAGGTTTAAAGCGTAGTCTTGGTCCTTGTAGCGGTAAGACATTTTCACTGGTTGGAGTTTGATAGTTATACCCCTCTCGCGCTCTAAATCCATTTGGTCTAAAAGTTGTTCCTTCATATCTCTATCCGCCACAGTATGCGTAACTTGCAAAAGCCTGTCCGCTAATGTGGATTTACCGTGATCGATATGAGCTATAATGCAAAAATTTCTAGTTAATTTCTGGTAATCATCTGTAGGCATGGGGTAATCTTACCAAAGCCATTACTTTTGCACAATTCCTTGATATTTTGAAGTTTTAAGAAGTTTGGTAAACATGCTTGATAATTTCTCGGCTTCGGTAATGCCCAGGTAACGAGTAATTAATATGTATGAAATAGCTCCCAAAGTTCCACTTAGTCCAGCTTGGAACAATAGACCAAGTACTGTTCTAGTGTTTACTATCGGGGCAATCGCATACAAGCTCATATAGGAAACGATACCAAAAGCGAAAGTACCAATTAAAATTTTAACTGTGCTTAGTAAAATTGTGTTATCAAATTCTTCAATTCTCTTCTGAGTGATAGCTTTTATGTTAGAGAGGTTTTTATGGAAATCTGCAAACAGTAGAACGAAGTTAACGGTAGTGGCAATTACAAAGCCGATTGCAATGCCGGTAATTCCTAATCCTATCGACAGATAATATGAGAGTCCTGCATTAAGCACAATTGCTATCAATCCATACATCACCGGAGTTTTGGTATTGTGACGAGAATAAAAACTTCTCGCTAAAATTGGAATCATGCTTTGCGCAATTAATCCAAAACTCAAAATACCTAATGTATCAAAAGTTGTAATAGTACAATTCCAGTCGCACTTTCCATAGCCTAACAAAAGTCGAACTATATAGGCTCTAAAGATTAGCAAAGCCACCACTGTTGGGACGATGAAGTACAGCACACGAACTATGGCTTGTTGGATTGTGGTCAAGAATTCTTCTTCCTTCTTCTGCGCAAAAAATTCACTCAACAACGGGAAAATTGCTATCGCTGTGGAGATGGCAAATACTCCTAAAGCCACATTCTGGATATTGTTAGCATAGTTAAAAGCAGTAATCGTACCTGTAGCAAGTGTTGAGCCAATTATTGAAACGATAATTAGGTTTACATAACTAATATCAATACCAAACACTCTTGGTAAAAATAATTTACCGATTTCTTGAACGCCGGGATCTTGTAAGTTAATAATTCTTTGGTACTTAAAGCTACTACGAAGTAGTTCCGGTATTTGGATAAGCGCGTGAAGTAAAGCACCGAAAATCACACCCGCTGCCAGGCCAGGCAGACCAAATCTTGGAAATAGAAATAGTATTCCAAAAATGATTCCAAGATTGTAAAAAATTGGTGCCAGGTTTACTACCAGAAATCTTTTCAGCCCGATTAAAATACTGGAAAAAACACTGGAAATTGTAAAAATTAATGGCGATAACAACATGATGCGCGTGAGGGTGACTGTCTGTTCTAGCTGTTCTCCCGTAAACCCTGGAGCAATTAATTTTGTAAACGGTACAGCAAAAATAATTAACAGTAAACACAGAGCTCCCATAGCTATCATAGCCATGTTCAAAATTGAACTGGCCAATTGATATGCCAACTTTTTATTCTCTGAATAGTACTGGCTAAATACTGGAATGAAAGCTACGCTTAATGTTCCAAGAATAAGTAAATTATAGATTAAATCCGGAATTCGAAACGAGGTAAAATATATATCTGACTCGGAGCTAAGCCCGAGATTGCTCGCTAAAAGTAAATCACGCCCAAAACCAGCCAATCGTGATAACAAAGAAAGTACAGCAATTATTAAAGTTGCTTTTCCTAGATGAAATTTATTTTCAAAGTTTTGAATTCTATCGAGCATGTTTGGAAGTAATTAATCCGTAGAAGCTGTCTCGTCTGAGATCAGTTTGAATCTGAACTCTACTTTCCCCTAGTAAATCCGGTTGTTCAATTCTAAAATTTTGCCAAGTTAGTTTCCTGCCTGGAAAAGCAATATTGTACTCAAAACTCATTTTATTTACTCCAGGCTGTTTCTGTAATAACAGGCTATGACTATCTACATCTTTCAATTGATAAGGAAGAGTATATCGTATTGTTACGGTAGTTTCTTGACCACCACCAACCTTTATCCAATTACCAAAAAAAGTTTTGTCAGATTCAGTGCCAATTAGTGTTCCTGAAATATTGTGAAGTAAGCTCGATTCTTCCCAATTTCGAACAGAGTCGCTTATCTCGTAATCAGATTTATCGAGAAAAGGAATTTGTTGGGAATGGAAACCTTCTGCAGAAATTAATTTACTTCCCTGTGGAACTAGAAATCGAACAAAACTCAGATTATCAATTGAGTTATTGGGTAAACGATTTTGAACTGTATATTTTAAAGTATTAGTAAGTTCACCGTTATCGCTGATTTCTGTATCAAGAACTGTACTGCGCTCTATGAATATATCACTTTTTGATCCACTTAAGTTAGCGCTATTAATTTGTAAATAATCTTTGTTTGTTGCTTTAACTCCTCCACTCCAGTTGTATAAATCAAGTTTGGCTTGTAGTTCGGCATTCTTTGAGCTAATTAGTATATGCTTCTCTGACAAGTTGTTAGCCAGGGTTTGGAATAGGTTAAAGAAATTAGCTCTACTGTCATCTCCCAGTTTTTGTAATAGCACCGGGAAGAAGTCAGCAAGCATTTGCTTGGGTTGATTGGCTTCTTTGTCATAATTAACCGATGTTGCGATTTGGGTTTGCTCGATAAAATTTTCGGAAGTTAACACAATTCCGTATTGTTCCATTTCAATTGGACCAGTGGTTTTGAGTAGATCAATTACTAATTGAGGAGTAATAGCAATAGTTAAATCAGGAGTCTCACCACCTTCTTTCTCGAAGAAAATTCCCATCTGCTTACTTGCACTTGGAAAGTCTACTAACCAATTGCTATCGCGCAAGAATAATCTATCCGTCACTGCCATGTATGGTTGGGGTGGTAAAATCTTTTCTTTTAGCTGACCGTCGTAATCGTAGACTGTGCGAATATCTAATTCTTTAATTACCCCATCATGAAGTTTGGCTGAGCCAATTGTTCCCATAAAACCACCGGTTGGTCTAAGTTCGTTATTATTTTGGAAAACCAGTAGTAGATTTTTTTGACCAAGAAAAATACTTTCAAAAACACCAACGATGTCATACAAGACATTTGTGTTTGAATTGATGTTATTTAACAAATCACGAGCTTGGACAAAAGTGAGTTGATTATCTTGCGGTAAAATTATCGGGTTTACCTTATTAATAAGTTCACTTGCAGTATTTAGATTTTGCTTAGCCTTGGTAATCAAATCTAATAAATTCTGAATGTCCTCTCTTGGTGATGACGGGGTGATAATTCCTTGTGGTCCAAACTTTGTCTCATTCATCATTGCCAGGGCTTCTGTTGAATATGCGCCAGCTTGAGATATTAGTTGCGCAGCTTGAATTAAACCACTGGCTTGTTGAGTCGGAGGCAGGATTTCAATTAAGGTTTTGATAACGGAGTTGGTTTGCTCAAGTTCCTTTTCAGTATCCTGGAATTTTACTAGTGCGCTGTCAAAACTTGCTTGAGCACTCTCAAAGTCTTCTTGTTCAAGTTGGCTACGGGCTTCTAGTAAGTGATCTATTCCTTGGTCGGAAACGCCAAGAATTTTTCCTTTCAAGTCCCCTCCTGAAGCAAGCAAGTTAAACGATTGAAAAA
>JBBSJS010000057.1:0-4906 GCA_038257015.1 Candidatus Doudnaibacteriota bacterium
CTACCGCAGATGGAATACGTCCCAAAAGCGCAGATACTTCAGAACCTGCTTGGGTAAATCGGAAAATGTTATCTACGAATAGTAAAATGTCAGCTTTGTTTTTGTCACGGAAGTATTCGGCCATGGACAAACCAGTCAAAGCTACGCGAGCGCGAGCACCAGGTGGTTCGTTCATTTGTCCGAACACCATAGTCATTTTTTCAATAACACCCGAGTCATTCATTTCGTGATAAAGGTCATTACCTTCACGCGTACGTTCCCCTACTCCGGCGAAAACAGAAAGTCCACCATGAGCTTTTGCGATGTTGTTAATTAATTCTTGAATGATTACAGTTTTTCCTACACCTGCACCACCGAAAAGACCCACTTTACCACCTTTTAGAATTGGACAAATAAGGTCGATAACCTTGATACCTGTTTCTAAAATTTGGCTTTCAGTAGACTGTTCAGTAAGTTTTGGACTTGGGCGGTGAATCTCATATTTCTCAGGAGTGATTGGTGTTTCTTTTCCATCAATTGCTTCGCCTAGAACGTTGAACATGCGACCAAGTGTAGCTTCTCCAACGGGTACAGAAATACCTTTGCCGGTATTAATTACTTCCATGCCACGACGAACACCGTCGGTTGAAGACATGGCAATAGTGCGAACAATGTTTCCTGATAGTTGTTGTTGAACTTCTAATACTAATTTAGTTCCATCATCTTTAGTGATTACTAACGCGTTGTAAATTGAAGGAGTGTTCGCTTCAAATTTTACATCTATAACTGGTCCGATAACTTGAGAAATAACTCCGTTCTGCTTTCCAGTTGTAGTTTTTGAATGTTGTGCCATAAGTGTGAATTTAATACTGTTGATTTATTCCAGCGCGATTTTGCCGGCTGTAATTTCGGAAAGTTCCGTAGTTATTTTATCTTGTCGGAGTCTGTTAAAGGTTAGAGTTAAATCGTCTATTAGATCGCCAGCCGCTTCAGTTGCGTTTTTCATCATCAGCATGCGGGCTGAGTGTTCCGATGCATCGCTTTCGAGTACCGCTTGATAAATCTGGCTTTCGAGAATTCTTGGTAGTAGGTGGTCTAGAACGGTTTCACTGCTTGGTTCAAAGATTACATTATCGTTAGCAATTTTGTTAGTAACTTCATCTTTGAAAGGTAGTAAAGTTTTTATAGTCGGCTTTTGTTGTAAAGTAGAAACGAAATGGTTATACACTACAACAATTTTTCGGTACTCACCTGTTTTATATTTTTCAGTAATTGTTTTGATTAATCCGTAGAGATCTTTGACATGTTCAGTGCTATCGTGTTTTTCGAATTCAGCAATTAAGTTATACCTTAAGCGAATTAGGCCATCTTTGGCTTTCTTTCCTAGACTAACTACTTCTGCAACAGCTTCAGTGTCGTCACTGAGGTATTTTCTCAATTCATTGAGTAAGTTTGCGTTAAAGCTACCAACTAGGCCTCTGTTAGTAGAAATGACCACAACGCCTATTTTTTGAGCTTTAGGATAGGTTTTAACTAAGGAGTTGTTACTATTTTCAATATTCCCCAAACTATCAATCAATTCCCAAGCTAAATCTGCGTAAGAACGGCTAGCCAAAGTTGCCTGTTGGCTTTTACGCATTTTCGCAGCCGAAACCATCTGCATCGCGCGAGTAATCTTGCGTGTAGATTTAATGGATTTTATTCGTCTGGTTAATTCTTGAGTTGATGGCATGATTCTTTTTCATTAATTGGATTGAGGGTAATTTCCGAGTGCTTCCGCAGTCTTGCGAAGCAAGACGAGGACTAACGAGGAAATTTCTCTCTGTCCAATTGGTTTCTTATTTCCAAGTCTGCTTAAACTGTTCAATAGCGGTTTTTAATTTAGCATCGGTCTCATCAGAAATTTGTCCGCTAGTTTTAATTTCTGAAAGCATCTCTGAGGCTTGAGTATCTAAGTATTCGTAGAAGTCAGCTTCAAACTTTGCGATATCTTCAACTTCTACATCGTCCAAGTATTCATTAGTAATTGCGTACAATAGAGCAACTTGCTTTTCGTTAGCAACCGGTTGGTATTGCTTCTGTTTCAAAGCTTCAGTAAGACGTCGGCCTAAGCTTAATTGCTTTTGAGTAGCTTCGTCCAAGTCTGAACCGAATTGAGCGAATGCTTCAAGTTCACGGAATTGTGCAAGTGAAAGTTTTAACTTACCAGCAACTTTTTTCATTGCTTTGGTTTGTGCTGAACCACCTACACGAGATACAGAAGTTCCGACGTTTACCGCAGGGCGAACACCTTTGTAGAACAAGTCGCCTTCTAAGAAAATTTGACCATCAGTAATTGAGATTACGTTGGTTGGGATGTAGGCAGAAATATCACCAGCTTGTGTTTCAATAATTGGTAGAGCGGTAATTGAACCACCGCCAAAGTCTTTGTTCAGTTTTGCAGAGCGTTCAAGTAAGCGAGAGTGCAAATAGAAAACGTCTCCAGGATAAGCTTCACGACCTGGTGGGCGTCGAAGCAGCAAAGAAATTTCACGGTAAGCTACAGCTTGTTTTGATAAATCATCGTAAACGATAAGCACATCTTTACCTTGGTCCATAAAGTATTCAGCCATAGCACAACCTGCGTAAGGTGCAATAAAGGAAAGAGCAGCAGCTTCGCTAGCACCGGCAGAAACAACGATAGTGTATTCCATAGCACCTTTGCGCTCGAGTTCAGCCACGATCTTTGCAACTTTACTTTCTTTTTGTCCTACAGCAACATAAACACAAATCATGTTTTGATCGTGTTGGTTCAAAATTGTGTCGATGGCAACAGCTGTTTTTCCTGTTTGACGGTCACCAATAATAAGTTCACGTTGGCCACGGCCAATTGGGATAAGCGCATCAACCGCTTTAATACCAGTTTGCATTGGTTGGTGTACTGATTGACGAGTAATTACACCAGGAGCAATTTTTTCTACAGGATAGAAATCAACACTTTCAACTTTACCTTTTCCATCTTTTGGTTGACCCAAAGCATCTAGTACACGGCCAATTAAACCTGGTCCAACAGGAACAGATAAAATTTTACCAGTTGATTTTACAGTATCACCCTGGTTTACACCTTCAGCGCTACCTAGAATAATCGCACCGACTGATGACTCTTCTAAGTTTAGAGCTACTCCGGAAATATTATTGCCGAAGTCGAGCATTTCCATGCTTTGTACTTCTGTTAATCCATCAATCTTAGCAATACCGTCCCCTACTTCTAAAACGGTTCCGACTTTGCTGGTTTCGGCTTTCGGTTGAAAGCTTTTAATCTTAGATTTTAATTGTTCAATTACTTGATTATTGTGCGCCATAATTATTCCTTTAGTTTATCTTGCAGATTGTTTAACTGCGTTTTAATACTTCCGTCAATCAGTGTGTCATCGACTTTTATTACCACCCCGCCAATAATGCTCGGATCGGTATTTTTAGTTAGATTAATTTCTTTTCCAACTAACTTGTTGAGATTATCTATAATTAACTTTTCATCAGTGTCAGTTGCGGTCGTTACATTAACTTGTTTGATGCCAGCCAGTTTTTGAGTTAGTAATTCAAACTCTTTGATTATATCTTCGTAGAGACCAGTTTGATTGTTAGCCTCTAAAACTTTCACTAGGTTATCAATCACTTTATCTTGGTCTTTTTCACTAGTTTGTTCTAGGGTTTCTTGCAAAGCTTGAGCATATTGTTGAGCTGTGATTTTCATATTATGCGTCATCCTTGGCAGTCTTGAGTGCTGCATTAATTAATTCTTGGTGTTTTTTGGAATCGATGCTTTCACCAAGAATTTTTTCTGTTGTTATGATAATCATTTCTGCAATCTCAGATTTGGCTTCCGCTACCATTGTTTCTTTGTCTCGCAACATTGCTGCTTGAGCTTGAGCGGTAAGTTTTTCTTGTTCTAATTTAGTGTCTTCTAAAATTTTGTTCTTAATTACTTCGGTATCCGCTTTGGCTTTGCTGACAATTTCGTTGGCTTCTTTGCGAGCTAAAATGATTTGTTCATTTTTCCAAGCGTCAAAGTTGGAGCGATCATCAGTAATTTTTTCCGCTTCTGCTAATGAAGCTTCAATTTTAGCAGTTCGTTCAGACAAGCCTTTGGTCAGTGGTCCAAAAACCCATTTCCATAACACGAATAAAACTATTCCGAAGTTAACTAATTGAGCTAAGAATAATTTCCAGTTCAAACCAAACATTCCCACGATGCCAGTGTTGGCTTCTTCAGTAGCTGCTGGTTCAGCTGCGAATGCAACTTCAAAACCTGTCAGGCTAAAAGTAAAAAACAGCAAAGAAAACAATACCAGTAAAACGGGAATAATTTGTGAAAAAGATTTTAAGTTAATTCGGTTGAACATGAATGTGGAATAAATAGTAAATTCTGAGGAGTAGTTTGAGGGAAAGCCGTAAGCTTTCCCACCAAATTACAAAATAAAAGTGATAACCAACGCGTAAATCGCGATAGCTTCAGCGAAAGCCATACCAAGCAACATCGGAACGAAGATTTTATCTGTGCTTTCCGGGTTGCGACCGATAGATTCCATAGCTTTAGCACCGATTTTACCGATAGCTAAGGCTGGAGCAATACCACCGACAGCAATTGTAATTGCTTTGGCTAATAGTTCCATTGCTTCTGGAGACATAATTAGTCCTTATTCACTACCCTAGACCTACTTGTTTATAAATTGATCTTTATGGTCCGAGCAGAAAATTTAATTGTTTTATAAACAAGGTATGATAGAAAAGTTTTTACGAGAAAAACTTTGTCTACCCTACTTCATCTACAAATTAGAATGAAGGTGTGGGTTCCAAATCTTCCGGATGTTTCTTGTCATGACTATGAACTTCGGAAGTAGCGATGGTTAGATATACTAGAGCTAACATTGAGAATACAGTTGCTTGA
>JBBSJS010000058.1:0-4707 GCA_038257015.1 Candidatus Doudnaibacteriota bacterium
ACAGCGATTTAAGAAAATTCATTGAGGGTGAATTAGGTTCTACCTCATCCCCAGCAAACTCTAATGATAATCCATATGATTTGAAACGCGTAGCGGATATGCGCCAAATAACCTCTGCTTTGGAGCTATACTACAACGACAACAATGGTTACCCTCCAGCTTTGAATGGTAAACCAGTTGGTTTGGAAGGAATTTATATAACCACGCTACCAGTTTCTCCTGAGCCAGCTGATGGTGCTTGCGACCCTTACTACAATGAATACTGGTATACCACAGCCGAATCTGAAGATATCTTTCAAAACCCCCAAGGTGAACTAGTTCAGAAGTTCAGTAACTACAAATACACTTTTTGTTTAGGAAGCTCTGTTAGTGGTTTACCAGCAGGAAATAATGAATTAACTGCAGCAGGTTTCACACAACTCTCAACAATAGAGCAATCTGAACCTATTACTACAGAGCCAACTTTTGACGAAGATGCATATTCTCAAAAACTGACAGATTTAATTGTGAAAACTATAAACGATTTTTCTTTTGACGCCAGTTTGCAGATAAATTTTGAGGCAAGAAGTTACGGTGAAACTAAAACTATCGAAGCTCCAACTGACTTTATCACAAGAGAACAAGCAGACGAACTGCTTAACCAACAGATGGAAATGCAATTTCCACAATAGTAACAAGCTTTCCCCTGTTGCTAAAAGTTCTAGAAAATGATATCTTTAGATGTATTTTTCAGAACTTCAGGAGGAAAATTAATGACTACTATTATCAGTGCGTTTTTGAATCTGTTGGGATTCAAAAAACTTTCGCGTTTCTTTCAGCAGATGGCAATCTGGGAATTTGAGGGAGCAATATGTGACCTTGTCGCATTGCTCAGCCCCCGACAGATTTCTAAGCTCAATCGTGGAGAGGATGTGATTGTTACTTTGGAAAACCGGCGCATGATCGGTTTGCTGGAGAACCTTGAGCAGAGACCTTTTGTAGAACTTGCCTTGGAAATCGTAGGCTCTGCATTCGGTTTGAAATTAGATACTTTTAAGACGATAGCTCCGAATTCTAAAATGGCGGAAGCCAGGCATCTTCTGCTTATCGTTATGGAGCAAGACGCTGACGAGCAGGACTTTGAACCACCAGTTACCATCACTCGAAATCATTTTGATTCCAACAAGCCAAGGAAAATTGAAGAGGCAAAGCCTAAAGCCATGGCGGCAAAAGCCGGTGGCAAATAATAGTCGCATAAACAAAACCTCTTAGACAATTTTGTCTGAGAGGTTTTTCTTATGTCTTGAATTAAATGCTATTCTTTTTTACTCTTCCCCATATGCTCAAAAGCACGAAGCACCTCAAGTGGCACAGCAAAAACAATTGTATTGGACTGGTCGGAGCTAATGTCGTTAATCGTATTTAAAGTACGTAAATGCATCGCGCCGTCTGAGGCCGATAAAGTTTTGGCGGCATCTGCTAAATTATTAGCAGCAGCAACTTCACCCTCAGCTTTGATGATAACCGCACGGCGTTCGCGTTCTGCTTCGGCCTGTTTACCAATTACTCGCTTCAAGTCTTCTGGTAACAACACATCTTTTAATTCAACGGATTGCACTTCTACACCCCACGAGTCTGTAGTTGTGTCGACGATAGAGCGAATTTTTTCGGCAATTTCGTTTCGGTTAGACAATAATTCATCCAATGTAACTTCACCGATAACATTACGCATGGTAGTTTGAGCTAACTGCGACACTGCCCAGAAGTAATCTTGAACTTCAATGACTGCTTTTTCGGCCATTGTCACACGGTAGTAAATTACCGCGCTTACTTTTACTGAGATGTTGTCTTTGGTGATTGCTTCTTGATCTGGTACATCAACGGCTTTGATACGCATGTCAATTTTTTCGTAGCTTTGAACTACCGGCAAAACGATACGCCATCCAGGATCCATAATTCCTGTGAATTTACCGAAAGTAAACTTCACACCTCGTTGGTATTGATTAATCTGCTTTATGGAAGCCACTAACACTACCACCAAAAATGGTATGAAAAGTGATGAGAGACCAAATATTGCTTCGATCATGAGTTAAGTTATTAATTAAATTAAGTTTATCAAAACTTGATATTTTTGACCAATTGTATTTTAGCGATATATTTCATGCCCGCCGATTGAATGAAACTTTACATCACCATTTATTAAAAATTCAAAGATTACCCTGTACCTATAGCTAATAGAAAAGGACCAAAAGCCAGACAACTTCCCTGTTAGTTTATGAGTTCTAAGCACAGGTAAAAATGGGTTGGAAATAAAAATTCCAATCTTCAACTCAGATATGTCTTTTATATATTCTGGTAATTTTGAATATTGTTTTACAAACTCAGAGTTATAACGGATAACCATGCGGATACTACCGCAAGTCTTTGAGTGATTTTAATACCTTACCCTTACCAGCAGCAAACTCTTTTTCACTGCGGCGGATAGATTTGAGGATTTGATTCTCTTCCCAAACCCTAAAAAGCTCACGTAAAAACTCGCTCTTACTTGCGTAACCGCCTTTTTCTACTGCAGCCTCGATGGCTTTTTTCAATTTCGGGGGAACCGAAATATTCATTGTTTGTCTCATGTCAGCTTGTTTCTTACTTGATTATTTATAAGTGTAGCACATTGTGGCACAGTTTTCAATTATAATTGAGAGTGCAATAAAAAAAGTTCGGAGTTTTCGACCGAACTTAGCGTAACACAACCATATTCAAGATTAGATAAAGATCCTATCCCCCGGCTGATAGGTTGTTAGTAATTATTTCTGTGCACTTTATGTCATTCCCGCGAAGGCGGGAATCTAGTTCTATGTTATGGATTCCCGCCTTCGCGGGAATGACAATGTGATACCATCATGAGCCTGCCCCGCAGAGACGAGCCGAAGCGAACCTGCCGCCGGTAGCAAAAGGGTTCAGATTCCTAGACTAAGCTCGGAATGGCAGAAAGACTCCCTCATCCTGAGCGGAGCGAACCTGCCTGCCGCCTGCCTGCCGGTAGGCAGGGGATCTCAAATACCGAAGAATAAAAACACTAAACCAAATCTTTTAAAGCAGTGCCGATGTCAGGTTTTCGGAACTGAAAACTTATAGCTTGTAACTTTGTTGGAAGAACTTTCTGACTTCCCAAAACAGCTCTGGAAAACTCGCCTAACATTATGCGCAAAGCAAAAGCTGGTACGGTAAAAATAGCGGGTCGTTTCAAAGCCTTTGCTAACTCTTTGGTAAACTCCGAATTACGCACAGGATTTGGCGCCGATGCATTAACAGGTCCTGATAAGTTTTCATTTTCTAGCGCTTCAATGTAAACTCGAACCAAATCATCAATATGAATCCACGAAAACCATTGTCGACCGGAACCAAGCTTACCGCCAACAAACATTTTGAACAAAGGCAAGATCTGCGACATCATTCCCCCGCCAGGACCAAGAACAATAGCCGTACGAACCGAAACTGTTCGCGCGCCAATTTGGCTGAATTGATGACCCGAACTCTCCCACTTCTCACAAACTTCCGACAAGAAATCTTTTCCAACTGAACTACTCTCAGTCAACACTTCTTCTCCCCTCTCGTCACCGTAAAACCCAATAGCTGATGCAGACACAAAAACTTTCAATGAGTGCTCTCGTTCACGTAAAAACTCAAAAATAGCGTTGGCACTTTTCACGCGGCTATCAATGATAAGTTGCTTGTAACTAGGAGTCCAGCGTTTGAAAATACTCGCACCTGCTAAATGGATAATCGCTTCTACTGATGCAAAAACTTCGGGTATAGAATCTTTGAGCAGATCCGCTTGATAATAAGTGATGCCATTCAAAGTTCCGCCGGATACTACTGGAATTCGTCTATCAACTACAAAAACTTCATGACCTGTGTCTGCCAGTTCGCGTGAAAGCTTTGAACCGATGAAACCTGTCCCGCCAGTGATAATTATTTTCATTACTTAATTATATCACCGATCAACTTTGTACATCACTCGTCGGTTACAAAACCAATTTTCTTTTTTGAAGATTCTACATCTGGGGAAATTAATTGTTTGATAGCTTTAAACACCACCACAAATTGCTGATCATATTTGGACTCAAGCGATTCAATCTTTTTACGGAGTTCGCTATTCGTTGCCAGCATTTCACGAATTTTAGTGAAGGTTCTCATGATTTGAATGTTAACCTGAATTGCTTGTTTACTCCTGAGCACCGAAGATAGCATCGCCACACCCTGCTCCGTGAAAGCATATGTGCGATACCTAAGTCCACCCCTACCTGAACTTGAAGACGCAAATTGCGACTTCAAGTTAGATGTATCCACAGGGTGTCGACTGTTTGAGGTCACAATTTGTGACCTCAAAGATTGTTCTTCTACCTCATTGAGTTGGAACATAAAATCTTCTGGAAACCTAGCAATGTTTCGTCTAACCGCTTGGTTAAGAACTTTGGTCTCGACTCCGTAAAGCTCGGCTAAATCACGATCCAGCATCACGCGCTTGCCACGAATAAGATAAATTTTTTGTTCCAAAGATTGAAGTATATTGGAATCCGTCATGATTTAACTCTAACAAACTACACTTCAAGACTACATAAAGAAATTGAAGTAATTTGGGTATCACAATTTTTGACTTCCAAATTACCTTATTCGTGCTATTTTTCAACTTGAGGTCGCAATTTGCGACCTCAAGTTAGTTTGATTTAA
>JBBSJS010000059.1:0-4356 GCA_038257015.1 Candidatus Doudnaibacteriota bacterium
AATTGCATTGCTATCTTTTTCGATTGAGGTCTTGTACTTCTGCCAAGCCTCTTCGCTCCAGATTTCAATACGGTTGTAAAGTCCTGCGAAAACCAGCTTTTTACCGATTTTTGCAAAGTCTTTTAGATAAGCTGGTAGCATTATGCGACCTTGCTTATCAATTTCACAATCCATTGCTCCTGCAAGCATCAGACGAGAAAAAGCTCTAGGACCGGCAGTAGAAATTGGGAGACTAGCCAACTTTTCTGCGAGCTTCTTCCACTCGTCTAATGTATACAGAAAAAGGGAATTGTCTAAACCTCGAGTTACAACAACCTTTTGCTTTAATTGAGTACGAAACTTGGCAGGAATACTGGTTCTGCCTTTGTCATCGATTGTAGCTTGGTATTCACCTATGAACATAAAAATAGCTTTGGAGGGTAAAACCCAGCTTAATGACATTACTTAACTTAACAAGACTTTACAAGATATCCACTTTTCCACCCACTTATCCCCACTTCTTACCACTTTTAACCACTACAAAGTAAGTATACCCCACTTGAGACCATTTCTCAATAGTCTAAGTTTGAAAAGTTCAACTAAAAAACCTCTTAAATAAGAGGTTTTTGCTATATGAGCTCACTGTGAAAATTAGTGTCCACAAAGTGGAAGTTTCACAGTTAGTTTTTGTTAAGTTATGTACATTTTTCTTATAAATTACAATCTCAGGGAATACCCAGTGTTATCGGTTATCCGATATCAGTCCGAACAAGGCCACACCACAGGCAACGGACACATTCAAGCTTTCTTTTCTACCGTACAAAGGAATTTCCAGAACTTTATCAGCCAGATCTAGGATTGCTTTGGTGTTACCCTTGGTTTCTTCGCCAAGAATTAAGGCTACTGGACCCTTAATATGATATTTACCTAATTGAACTGTGGGATAATCAACATTATTTTCCAAAACCAAGATTTCGATACCAGGATTATCCTTGCGAAGCTTTGCGATTAAAGGCTTGAGACGGGCTTTCTTTTCCCAAGTCACAAACTCTTCAGCACCCAAAGCAACTTTGGCTATTTTGGAATCTGGTGGCGCGCCAGTATAACCAGAAAGATAAATTTTGGACACGCCAAAACAATCGGCGGTACGGAATATCGCCCCAACATTATGAAGTGAGCGAATATTGTGAGCAATCAGAATTAATTCTTTGGTATTAAGACTCATTTTTTTCTTGGATTGGAGCTTTGCCATATTTTCTTTTCTGGTAGATGTAAATTGCAATACATACAGTAATTAGCAAACCATAATTAATAGCCATGAAAGTTGGATGTGACCATGATACCCCACCAGTGTACTGATAATCAGAAAGTGGAAATAAAAAAGGCGTGTGATAGAAATCTGGGTGAGTTGGGATATCTAATAAAATATGCAATAACCAACCTAGCAAAGGCCACGCAAAAAAGAATTTAAAAGAATTTTTATCTCTGACATACCGTATTAGATTAATAGCCACACTAACTATAATAAAAACAGTCAAAAAGATCACTGCACTGTGTGTGAAATTGTAGGCCTGTTCGGCAAATGCAAAAGTCCAATTTGTTTCGGCAAATGGAAATTGTTCGCCTGAGAAAATCCTTCCAGAGAAAATTAGATATATAAACAAAGGTGCGAATCCGACCAGGTCCGGAAGCACACCGAAAAATGCCGTCCAGTATCGTAGCCTGCGTTGTTTATGGTATTTCAAATGAAAAACCGCGTTGGTCCAAAGTGTGTGTGCTAATACATCCATTGCTTGATTATGCCATAAACCATTGACATAAGCCAACTTTTTACTTATAATCTCCTCAGCTTACAAAGTTCAGGAGGAAAAACTATGTTGCAAACTATATTTAATTTTATTCGTTGGATTGATGATTATATCTTTTCATCAATAGAGTCTGTTTGTCATAAAATTCAAAAAGCTGTAGGAATTGATTGCATTAAGGTAACTTTCCTATTTGGATTGGCTTCGGTTGCAATAATTTGGTTTCTGGATAACATGTATCCGGCGCAGGACACCCAACTAAGCTCATGGGGAATGTACATCGAGCTTACGGTGATCGCAATTATCTTGTTGTACTACAAGAGCAAAGTACCAGTAATCCTAAGTAACGCGCAAAAAGGACTAATGAATCCTATAGCCAAGCATGAATTTATTCTTTACATGCGCCGGTTTTGGATAGCACTGCTAACATTGCTTTATTTGCCGATGTTAATAATAGAAATTTCTCTCATAGCAATGTCACTACACACAACCACAAGCTGGAACCATATAATGGAGATAGCTCTACGGAACACGGTTTTAATGCTAATAGCTGTTACTCCCTTACCGTCCAGTGAAAGTAAAATTCGCCAGTGGTTAAATTCACTGAAAGCTAGCTTAAGCGCAAAGACAGCTCAACAACCCAGTTAACCTTAGCTTGCAACCGTCATACGAAACAAATTTCGTTACAGACCCAAACTTAACAGTAAGGGTCTTTTTTAATGCTTACCTACTATTCCACCGCCCATAAAAGTAGTTTTAAATTCTTTCATGCGACCAAAACCTACGGAATCGCGAATAACATCGCGTGCCAAAAAAGCTGGTACGCGCGCAATAGTAAAATCGTCATACTTGGCATTAATCTTATCGATTGCCGAAACTACTCCAGCACGCTTGTTGGTTTTTATAAATAAGCTGAGTTGCTCACTTTCTACCGGTTGTAAATTGGTTACCGTCACACCGACCATATAGACACTTTTTTCGAGGTGATGAATTGCTTTTAACTTTTCTAATGCTGCCATAGATTCTAAGTAAATCTCCCTGCCATCTCGGAGTTGATATCCTAGTTTCAAGCTCTTACCAAAACAGTTTTTCTCTGGATCGTGAACATGAATAGATAAGCCACTACCCGATAAGTTGTTTACTCGCAAGCGAGCACCTACCATTTCCGACAATTTATACAACACCGGTTGAAGCATTTTCTTTTCTCTGTACTCCGAGGGAATGGTATACATATGCCCGATAGATTTCATACTACTTACAGTCTGAGCGTCAAAATTTTCCTTCCAACTCCCTTGCAATTGACCCATACTGTGCAAGTGATAACCTTGAATACCAAAGTGCGTTACCAACTTACTTAGAGGATAATCGCGAAGCTCAGCCAAAGTTTTTATACCAAGCGTTAACAATTGTTTTTTCATACGATTCCCAATACCAGGAATGTCAGTTAACA
Source organism: Candidatus Doudnaibacteriota bacterium (assembly GCA_038257015.1). Classification (GTDB taxonomy): domain Bacteria; phylum Patescibacteriota; class Doudnabacteria; order UBA920; family UBA920; genus UBA920. The sequence continues at coordinate 3,235 of JBBSJS010000059.1, forward strand.
CTAATCGCTGATATAAACTGTTTTTGTCCTCTGGGCGAACTACGACCAAACCATCAGGTTTCTGTAAGTCTGAAGCAATTTTGGCCACTAACTTACTGTAAGACAGTCCAGCAGAGCAAGTGATATAATCGCCGACTTCAGTTTTCATCCGGGTTTTAATCTCGCGGATAATCCCCATACCTTCTTCCCAAGGATCAACCAACTGCCAGACACCATCGATTTTCTTTTCAATATTGCAAGCTTTAGTTAAATCTAAAAATGCTTCATCAATGCTATACTTCTCAATCTTGTCGGTATAATCAGCAAATACTTTTAGAAATCGCGCGGTATAAAATCTATATCTATCTGGGTTAGTTTTGGTGAGAATAATTTTTGGATAAAGTTTGCGCGCTTCCCAAACTGGTGTCCCCGTCTTAATTCCCCATCTTTTTGCTTCAATGCTAGCTGCAATAATAATCCCGCCTAAGTGCTCGCAAACTCCAACTGGTTTATTTCGCCACTCTAAATTATCCTGTTGCTCACAGGTGGCGAAATAAGAATTCATATCAATGTGGGCTATAATTGGTTGCATATCTTAATGGTATACGATTGTTCACCTAAAAGCAACATGCAAAAAACCCCTAAACTGAAGCGGTTTTAAATTATTTAACTTTGACGATTAGCGATGTGTTCTTTCTTGTGGAAAACTACCATTGTTACTAGAAGCACGGCATAAGTGAACCAGAAATACCTAGTTCTAAGTACATCAGTGCCGACTATTTGAATAGTAATTAGCAAATCAATTACTATCGCTAGCACTGTCCAAATAATGGTCAGGAGAAAATCTTCCAGATAGTTAAGAATCCCTTGCCTGCGCTCGGCAGCGATTACAACAACCATCAAAACTAACCACATTAAGATAATTACAACCCAACTCTCAATATTAAGATATTTAATGAAGGTAACCTTAATGACTACCATCAGAATTTGTACGATAACGGTCCCGAGTATAAATTTTTTTAAGTTCATAGCTAAACCTTATCAGGAATCCGATCCAGTGACCACAGACTTCTCACTAAAGCCAATTTTTGAGCCATCAGTATTAATACCATCAACAGAAGCCGCTTTATTAGAATGTTTTAT
>JBBSJS010000060.1:0-4349 GCA_038257015.1 Candidatus Doudnaibacteriota bacterium
CAGATGGAGCTCAGATTGAAAAAGTTGACTATGAATCTTCCGAGGAATTAAAAAACTTCGAGAAATTCGAAGCTGAATGGTTTAAATAAAAATTTTGATAAATTTAAAACCCCTGATTGCGTAACGTTTACACGTTACCTCAGGGGTTTTAGTATAAGTATTCTCTCATATTTGCGATTAATTATGAATCTCCCATTAGGGATGATGTAACAGATCTTGTGCGTCTGTAGGCTTATCGCACAGTGGCGAGAGAATACCCTACGAAGTCGTTACTGATCTTTCTCATCAATTGCTTTCCTTTCACAATCAGAATACACCCAGCGAAAATCAGCGTCAATCACTTTATGCACTGAGTTATCCACTTTGAGCTTGAACAAAGAAAAAAATATTTTTCTATGCAAGATAATAATAGATTCAATTAAAAAAGCCTTGGGAAAGGCTTTTTTAATATTTTTTACTATAATTTTAGGCTAATAGTCTCTCAGTTTATGAATATCGCTGTGTTCTTTGATTCGTTCCAAAGCCTTAGCTTCAATTTGACGAATACGCTCTCTAGTAACACCAAACTCTTCACCAACTTCTTCTAAGGTGTGAGTTACTCCATCCTCTAAACCAAAACGCATCTTCAAGATTTTTTGCTCACGAGGGTCAAGGTCTTTTAGAATATTTTGAACATACTCACGAAGTAATTGACGGCCAGCCATTTCAGTTGGCTTTGGCTTATCTTCATCTTCAATGAAATCTTGTAAGTAAGAACCTTCGTCATCCACACCGTCATCACCAACCGGTGCGTCAATTGAAACTGTTTCCTGGGAAATCTTTTTTAAGTGGTAAACTTTTTCAACTTCAATTCCCATTTCAGCAGCAATTTCTTCTGGTAAAGGCTCTCTTCCCAAATCCTGCACCAACTGACGTTCTGCTTGAGCATACTTGTTTAGCGTTTCAACCATGTGAACTGGGATACGAATAGTTCGAGACTGATCGGCCAGTGCACGAGTAATGGCTTGGCGAATCCACCAGGTCGCATAAGTCGAAAATTTAAAGCCTTTGGTCCAATCAAATTTTTCAACTGCACGGAACAGACCTAAGTTGCCTTCTTGAATAAGATCCAATAGCCCCAGGTTTCGTCCCATATACTTCTTAGCGATTGATACTACTAAACGTAAGTTTGCTTCAGTTAAACGCTTACGCGCTGACTCATCGTTTCTTGCAATACGCTTTGCTAACTCAATTTCTTCATCTGCTTTCAATAAAGGCACTTTTCCAATTTCTCGCAAATACATTTGAATGGAGTCATCGTAAATATCACCAAGGTCAAACCCTTCTAATAGTTCGTCTTTTTTCTTGCCTGTACTACCGTCATCGTCTTTAGTAACAGCACCTTGCTCCCAAACACTTGCCACTTCTTGATCTACCACCTCCACGCCAATTTGAGACAACTTGTCCATTACATATTCAATGCCTTGGATGTCATCTTCCATATGAGGAAATTCATGGATAAGCTCAGCTTCAGTGACGAAACCACGGGCTTGCCCTTTGGCTAAAATATTATCTAAGCCAATTCGAATACGCTCTTCTACTTCTTTATTGTAAGCAACTTTCGGAAACTTGCGGATAGCTTTTTTACCAGTGCGTTTTTGAGGTACTGGTTTGGAAGGAAGTTTCTTCACTGACTTTTTTGCAGGGATTGGTTTACTAGGAGTAGTTTTTTTCGCTACTGCCTTTTTTGCCACTGGTTTCTTAACTGCCTTTTTTACAGAGGCTGGTTTCTTTTCTTTTTTTGTAACTGGTTTTTTGGTAGCCATTATAAATATTAAATAATAAAAACAAAAAGTTGCCGATTAAATTCGGTAGTCTTGTATATTTGATTTGAGTAGTTTGGGTTTTTGTTTCTATGCCTCGAGCTTTTGCTCTAATACATACCGCTGGGCACTTAGTTGAGCGAATTCTTGGTTGTAAAGTTTAACCTTTTCGTCTTCGTGCTGCGATTCAGCTTTTTTCAAAGCAATTGTGGTATTTTGCAGTTGTTTTTTGATACCATCCAGCTTAAATAAGTAAAAGCTCTTCTTTAACTCGCGGATATATGCGAGTTCGTTATTCGCTAGATTTTCTATGTTGGATTCTATCATAAACTGTGCCTCATTGGCAAGTGTAAGTTGTTCAGTACTGAACTCCTTTTCCCCAATCAAAACTTTATTTATGATATCCCTCATGTCCGGACTAATGTATTCTGTGGGCAAACCTTCTTCCATAACAAAAGTTAAGTATTCTGGAAATACCAACAATCCACCCAACATTTCTTTTTCTCGAACCAATTCAATATTCACCACATCTGGTGGTGTATCCGGGGCTTGCGATTCTCTGCTACTAGTAGTAACGATTGGTTCCTTTAGACTGTTTCGGATGGCCGATTCGGCGATATCAAAATCTTGTTGAATTTTACGGATGTAATGATCTTGCTCTAAGGGATCTTGCAATAATTTCAGCAATGGAATGACTTGTTCGCTAAGATAGCTTTTCTGTTCTACTGTACCAAACTCAAATTTATTTTTGGCAATCTTTAAATAATAGTCTATGAACCACACACTTTCAGAAACAGCTTTTTTCCAAAGCCCTGGTGAACGCTTAATGAGTTCGTCAGGATCTTTCACGTCTTTCAATTCAATAACTTTTATTTTAAATCCTTGCGGTAATGCTAGTTCTCCCGCTCGACGCAAAGCTTTTAATCCTGCATCATCAGCATCAAAACAAAACTTTATATTTTTTGTAAGTTTGCCCAATAGTTTTAAATGGTGCTCTGTTAAAGCAGTACCACTCGTAGCCACTGTGTTATTAAAGCTGGCTTGATGAGCGGAAATGCAATCCATCTGACCTTCTACAACTACAACCTCATCAACTTGGCGTATCTGTTCTTTAGCAAAGTTTAAGCCAAAAAGAATTTTGCTTTTGTTGTAGATGGCAGTTTCTGGGCTATTGATGTATTTCGCACCATCATCTTCTGACAAAGCCCTGGCGGTAAAAGCTATGATTTCTCCAGTATAACTGAAAATTGGGAAAGTAATTCTGTTGCGGAATCTATCAAATATTTTTGATTGTTCGTTTTTCACCAATACACCTGCCTCTGATGCCAAACTTAACTCAACTTTTTTATTATGGAGAGCTTCAACTAAGTTATCAAAGCCTGCTGGTGCTAAACCTATTTGCCATTGCTCTAAAGTTTGCGGAGTAAGACCACGTGTTCGTAAATACTCACGCGCTTTTTCTCCACTTTGAGATTGCAAAGCTTTTTGGAAAAATTTAGCTGTAAACTCATTGATGCGGATGAGCTCCTTAGTTTTGTTTTGATAGCCTGCAAAATTACCAGAGCGTTGTGGTAAAGTTACACCAGCTTTGTCAGCTAAAATATTAAGTGCTTCTACAAACTCTAAATTTTCATAACGCATCACAAAGCCAAATAAATCTCCGCCCTCACCGCAACCGAAACAATGCCAAATTTGTTTTTGTGCTGATATAACAAGACTTGCAGATTTCTCATTATGAAAAGGGCACACCGCTTTAAAGTTTGCGCCACTTTTTTTTATTGGGATATAGCCACCGATAACTTCTACTATATCTAATCTATCTTTAATATCTTGAAGACTGTTGTCTGACATAAATACCTTTAAATAGCCCATTTGGGACTCTAAACTAGCTTAACTATACCAATTTTATAGGTTATTCGCTACTCGACAAGAAGGGGTAAAAGTGTTAAAATAATTGGGATTTATAGTCTTTATGGGTCCTGTTGTGGGACACCTCCACTCTCGCTAACGCTCGTGAGGAGGACCTCCGGGGAATGCCACCCTTCGAAGATTGTTTAATTAACACTTTTGAGATAAGAAGAATCTAAACTTTTACTTGAGCTGAGCGAAGCGAAGTTAAGTGAAAGTTTAAAAGGAGTAATACTGAAGCTAGGAGATTTAAACGTTAGTCTAAATTGAGCGGGCGAAAGTAGTTAGCTTCAGAAAGTGAGTGACGGCTTTGCCGGCACGAACGAGGAGCGGGGCAGTTTACTGCATCCGCGACCAAATCATAGAGGAGACGTCGCATAGTGGTCTAGTGCGCTCGCTTGGAAAGCGAGTAAGGTGTCAAAGCCTTCGGGAGTTCGAATCCCCCCGTCTCCGCCAGGAAACTGTTATATGAAAAAGAAATTAATAATTTTAGCTCTAGGGATAGTAATTGCATTGATAGTAGTAACCTCGAAATGGTTCGCATAGTTTAATACTTACCTAAAGAAAGGAATATATGGCAAAATCTCAATTGAACAACATGAGCAAGAAAGAAATCTTGCAAAGCTTAATGTATGAACA
>JBBSJS010000061.1:0-4238 GCA_038257015.1 Candidatus Doudnaibacteriota bacterium
GGACGCTGGATGCATCAAGTGTCCCAGTTAAGGTTTTTCCATCAGACGACATAGCTGAGTATTTATATAACGGCATACTACTCCTTGCTTACTCTTAAGATTTCATCAATGGTCGTAAGGCCTTTGATTGCTTTGATAAAACCATCTTGCCACATTAAAATCATATTTTGCTCTTCAGCCACTTCTTGAATATCTTGTGCTGTGGCGTGTTTTACTATCAACTCTTGGATTTCCGGGGAGTTGTCTAAAATTTCGTGAATACCAATACGTCCTTTATAACCAGTTTGCCCACATTTATCGCAACCTTTACCTTGGTAAAAAGTAAGTCCTTCAAAAGTAGAAACACCAACTGGGAGCACTTGTTCCCGCTCAAGTGTTTTCATCAATTTCTCTAGTTTAAACAGTTTGCCCAAAGTTGCGACGCGTGTTGCATCGGGGTTGGATACTTCTTTACAATCCGGGCAAATTACGCGAACTAAACGCTGTCCCATAATTCCATTCAAAGTTGAGGCAATCAAATAAGGTTCAATTCCGATATCAATTAAACGAGGTGGGGACGCAGCCGCAGAGTTCGTGTGCAGTGTAGATAGAACGATGTGACCAGTCATAGCCGCGTGCATAGCTTCCTCGGCTGTTTCTTGGTCACGGATTTCACCAATCATAATAATGTTAGGATCTTGACGCAAAAGAGCACGTAAACCAATAGCAAAAGTTAATCCAATTTTTGGGTTAACCTGCATTTGGTTAGCACCGATAATACGATACTCAACCGGATCTTCAATGGTGGAGATGTTAACAGTTTTAGAATTCAATATAGTTAAAATTGCGTACAAACTTGTAGACTTACCACTACCAGTCGGACCAGTAATAAGAATCATGCCGTGAGGCTTGTGGATGTTACGATTAACAATTTCTAACTGACTTGGGAGGAAACCAAGTTGCTCCAAACTCATCGCTTTACTGGATTCATCCAACAAACGAATTACAACTTTTTCACCATCAAAAACCGGAATAGTGGAAACACGTAAAGAAAATTTATTATCCCCTTTTTCAATTTTAGAACGCCCATCTTGAGGCAATCTATGTTCGTCAATTTTTAGGTTGGCCAAAACTTTAATACGTGCCACTAATGCCGGTTGAACAGATTTTGGCAAAGTCATCGCGTCGTGCAGTACACCATCAAGACGGTATCGCACCGCAACACTATCTTCTTGTGGCTCAATGTGAATATCAGAAGCTCGTTCAATTACGGCGTAATCGAGCAATGTATCTACTACACGAATAATCGGCAGTTGTTCTGCCATTTCTTTAAGCTTTTCATCAAGGTCTGCTCCCGTGGCGCTATTACCATTGTCATCCACTAAGCTTTCAATTTCACCTTCTAAGTTGGAGTGATACTTTGATAAACCAAAATCAAGTGAGCTCTTACCTATCAGAAAGACTTTTACCTCAAGACCTGTTTTCTTTTTGATGAATTCACGGGTTTGGATATCTGTTGGGTCCACCATTGCTACCGACAAAATATCACCTTCTCGAGCGAAACTGATAACTTTGGTGCGGTGAGCCAGAGGCTCTGGGACAAGATTTAAAACCTCAGCCTCAATTTTGTGGTCCTGTAAATCAACAGTCGGAACTTTTAGTTTTTCGCTTTGAAAATTTAGTAAATCCTTCTCGCTAACGATGCCTTCTCTTACCAAAAAATCATCCCATGAAGGTGGGGTTTTTTCTTGATGCCAAGCTTTTTGCAAATCGACAAGCTTATCGTCATCAAAGACTTTTTTCTTTTTTAAGAGCTGATTCAGCTCTGCTGTAAGCATTTTGTTTCGGGAAGTTTTATAGTTTTGTTAAATAAATTATAACATATTTTTGTTCAAAATACTAGTTTTTGTGAACCACGACAGGCAATTTTTGCTCAAGTTCATATCAACCCATGGTAAATTTAAAAAGACGCTTATAACTAAGCGTCTTTTTAAGATTCTATTGTAAATTAAATGACTGACTGAGATAACCATTTACGGTCATCATGTTATCGTCAAAGTTTTTGTCTTCCATCATTAAATCATAAACTAGTGTTTCTATTTTGTACTGACCAGAAGTCATTCCAATGCTTTCTAAGTGAACTAAAGGCATTGCAAGTCTAATAGATTGTCCAGGCTTTAAACTGTAATAACTATGCGACGAATTATTACTGACAATATTCTTACCATCTGCCTCTGCAACAATAGTATAACCAAACACTTCACGTTCACCAACATTCATAATTTCTAGGCCTAGCATGTTTGGCCTGCCGTCTTTTGACGGCATCATTGTTACAGAAGTTAATCGTAAATCGGTATTACCTTCAGCGTTAGAAGCTCCGCCACGTTCGACTGCATTGGTTAATTCTATTTTTACTGTTTCAGCCAAATCTAATTTCCAAAAACCATTCTCTTTTTTGTAAATTAAAGATCCGCTTGTACGATACGAAGTGCCTTGTTGAACCAAATCAAAACTAACACGGCCATAATTTCCGTCACCAAGAATAGTAGCAACCTCATTGCGAACATTAACGTCCATGAGTCCAGCTGAGTTATCACCCAATGATGTTAGGAAAGAAGGAATCTTATCAATGATTTCAGCTGAAAACTGGCTTAAATATGGCCTTAATTCATATGCTTCTAAAGCATAAATTATTTTATGAAATTCCAATAAAGCACCTACCTCACTTTGTTCAACAGCTTTATTGGTAGGTTGAGTTGGATACTTAGATAAGAAGTGTAGCAAGACAACTCCCTCAGCTACGTTGTTGTCTTGAATCAACGGTGTGTTAATCTGCCCGCGTTCACGGGTTTGCAATACTTCAGTCTCAACTAGCAATCTATCATTTGCAGTCGCTGGCAATGCATCTTCAAGGTCCCATCCCCAGGATTGCAAAACTGCCATTGAAGGAATTCCTGCTGTGGTATAACTACTTGTTATTAGTTTTACAGTTCCACTGTCATTGATTACTGCACCTGGTTTTCTAGTTTGTTGTACCAAAGTAATTGATCCACTCCTAACCAGGTTAGATGTGTCACCGATGATTGTGCGCTCAAAATTGTATCCAGATTTCAGAAAAACTTCAGCTGAAGCGAAAGGATGTTTCTTGCCACTGGAAATTAAACTACACTCTCCTGCGATATCACTGCCCTTAGTTTCTGTGGCACATACAACAACTCCGTCACGAACAGAAAGCGTACTTTCAGACTGCTCAATCTCGTAACTTGCCTTTGGAGTACTAACGAAACCTTCTGACGATAGAAACCGGTATGATGCTACAGCCGTTTGGGAGTCAAACTGCCTAGCAAAATTTCCTTGTTGATCGCTATATGAGATAAAGAAATACTTACCATCATAACTTCGTACTAATTGGTCGGCCACAAAATCTGCAGATGATTTTGAGAGTTGGATAAACCCAAAACTTACAGCAAGCAAGACGAACACAAGAAACTTGAGACTGTAATTTTTCATAACGCACCCTTCTAATTAAGAATAAGCATAGCTTTATATTGTATTAGTTTTTGTGTCGTATGGTCAAATTTTCTAGTTTTACATACACGGTATTAATAGTCATAAACTACCAATAGGTTAAGGGGAAATATTTTCAATCCCAGTGAATGAAAAAACTTTCTCAAATTCATCTTTGGCCTTGGCTTCTAAATACTTCCTAGCCGATTCAGTTCCTGACTTTGTTTGAGCTAAATTTTCAAAAATTTCTATGTACAACAGATTTTGCAAAGTATCAGTTCCGTCTTGGTTGCTTACTTGAATACCATTATAGATCTGGTTGATAAACTTAAAAGCTCTTTCAATTAATTCTATATTAGGTGTTTCATCTTCAATAGATTGGGTGAGAAATCTACCAAACCCTCCCATAATTGCATATTGAAATTCCTTATCCTTCTCATCGTACTCTTTCGAATGTGCATACTCAGGAAATGTGCCTAATAAAGTATCGACTATATTGTAGTATGTTATTTCTTTCATATTATTTCCATAGCTGAGCTGAGTACACAATTTGATAGAATGCCTGCTTTAAGACTGGGATGAATTCAATAAGTTTGAAGGTAACTTCTTACTTGCATCCATTATTTCTATACCTCCAAGATTTCCATTCTCATCAAAATCTAAGTTGATCATTCCATCAACTGCATCTGGATCACATAAATAATTATTCTTTATCCATCCTGGGGTAATGTCTTTATTATCAATTAGATATA
>JBBSJS010000062.1:0-4148 GCA_038257015.1 Candidatus Doudnaibacteriota bacterium
GATACCTCAACAGGAAAACCGTTAGTTGAGTACAGTGGAGTTGAATCTACAATCGAAAGCTATCTCTGTACACCGAGTAATAGCGGTGATGGCTTAATTACTTGTGTGAATAAATTGTACCGCCTTTCTGTAGTTATTGGAGGCATGCTATTGGTTTTCTTCATCGTGCTGGCCGGTTACATGTACATAACAGGAGGAGAGAATGGAAAAACTAAAGCTAAAGAATTAATTTTCAGCACACTAACCGGTCTCGCTGTTGTTTTAAGCAGCTATGTTTTGCTTAACTTCTTAAATCCTGCGTTAGTGGAATTCAGACCAATACAACCACCAATATTCACAGCCGCAGACTTGCCAAGTTGTGAATCTGTGGGATTTACCCAGAACTGTATTCTTGATGGGGGACAGGTTTTTAATGCCACTAGTAGCGGGAATGGAAAAGCATATGGTGGAAGAGGTTGTAAGCCCATTACTAATAATAATTCACCAGCCTCTATTGATAACCTGGCAAAAACTTGTTGGGGTAAATATGGTCCGGAGGTTATAAAGAATGCATCCATCGTTGCTGCAAACGAAAGTGGCGGAAGACCTATACCTGTTAACGAAGGATCTTGTGGTGCAGGGAAGCAACCAGCTAGATGTGAAGGTGGTGAAATTCCAGTATATGGAGTGTATCAAATCAACTTGATGGCATGGCAGGTTCCTGACGGTAAGGGGGGAAAGCTTAACTGTCCCAAAGCTTTTGCTCCACAAAGATATAGTTTTTGTACAACTAGGTGCAAGGTGGTTGATAAAGACTTATACAACAAATGCTTCGAAGCCATTAAGAACATAAATAATGAATTTGAGGTCGCTTGTCATATTTATGATGTTAACAACAACACAAGACCACGACCAGGTTGGCATGCGTGGGGAAATAAACCCAATGAACATGCGAATAAGTGTGGTTTCTAAATTTATTCAATACTATGTCTAAAAAATACTTATATCTTATTATTGCTCTGTTAATGGTACTACTAATAATAGTAATGTCTTATTTTGCTTTTTTCCGAAGTGATGTTATCCAAACTAGAAATGAAGGTAAATATCCTGAAAGCATATTAAATGCAATTAATAACCCAGTTGAGAGAATTAGTGAGAGTTTCATAAACCTTGTCGTAGATGATAGATATCTGATATCTTATGGAGGAGATACAAATGATGGAACTTTTTACATAACAATAAACTCAGAACCAGTAGACGAAATTGCCGTAGAAGCTGAGCAGGTGTTCCTAGAAAAACTGCTAATTAACCAGGACTATGCTTGCGAGCTTTACGTAATAATCAATGTACCTTCAGGGATTGACTCTAATCTCTCCAATTATAATTTTGGCTTAAGTTTCTGTCCTGATAACAAACCTCATATTGGTGATGTATCTCGAGAGCCAGCAGCTAACGAACGTTATACTGAAGAATTGATTATCGAAAACTAAGCTAGAACATAAAATCTAAATTGTTAACTATGAACGAACAAGAACCTCAAAACTCAAACATGTCTCAGCAAGAGTCAGAAAAGAAATCTTTCACAAAACATACCTCTATTTTAGCGGTGATTATTATTTCAGCGTGGATAATATCGATGGGTATACTAGGCGCTGGTTGGTTAATTTCGAAAGAGTTAAGTAATAGCTCGTCTTCTGATACTGCGGAGCAAGACACAATTCCCGCTGTTGTTGATATTGAAATTCCAGAAAGCGCTCCTATATTAGGTAATCCTGATGCAAAAGTTACGATAGTTGAGTTTGCTGATTACAACTGCCCATACTGTGCTCAATTCCATGATGAAATATTCCCACAACTTAAAGTAGACTATATCGACTCAGGTAAAGCAAAGTTTGTCTTTATCGACTTAGCTTTCCTTGGCGAGGAATCATTACTAGCAGCTGAAGCTACTTATTGCGCCAAAGATCAGGGTAAGTATTGGGAGTACAGTGAAAACTTATTTGCCACAAAAAGCAAAGAAGAGTTTGCTGGATTTACTCCAGAAAGCTTGTTGAATTCAGCCAATGAAGTGGGGCTGTCTGAAGCTGATTTCAAAAGTTGTACTGAGGCGAGAATTCACAAACCGATAGTTGAGTACCATTCAAGCTTAGCAGAAAAATATTATGTTAGTTCTACTCCAACCTTGTTTGCAAACGGAGTCAGATTGGAGGGTGTAATGCCGTATGAGAGCTATTCTTCTTTAATTGATGACCGATTAAGTAACTAACAATTGATGCAAAAATCAAAATTAAAAATATTGATAAATTATTTTTTCGTTCTGCTTTTTTTAATTGCGCCTTTTACTGCTTTAATTTCAGAAGCTGACGCAACTAATCACCTTCCTGCAACAACTCCTGCTCAAACCACAGACACATCTACAGGTAAACCACTAGTCAAATATAGTGGAGTTGAATCCACTATTGAAAGTTATTTGTGCACACCAACCTCTAGTGGTAATGGGCTAGTTAACTGCGTTAATAAATTATATCGAGTTGGTATAGTTGTAGGCGGTATGCTTTTAGTGTTCTTTATAGTCTTGGCAGGTTATATGTACATCACAGGAGGGGAGAATGGAAAGACTAAAGCCAAGGAGCTAATCTATAGTACATTGACTGGCCTTGCTGTTCTGCTGTCATCATACTTACTACTAAACTTTATCAACCCATCACTAACTACATTCCGGCCAATACAACCGCCGATTTTCAGTGCGGCGGATCTGCCGAGTTGCGAAGATGTTGGTTTTGAAGCTGATTGTATCCTCGGTGGTCAAGTCATAACAGCAGGTGGGTCTGGCGGTAGCTGTTCTGATGTTTGTGCTAACTTAGCACATATAGATCCGTCGGTAACTGAAGGGCAGATTGTCAAAGCCGGTCAGCAGATAGGAGTTACAACAGTTTACAGAGGTGATTTTGGTCCACATTTACACTTTGAACTAATGCTTGGTGGTCAGTGGATTGTTGGTGATGGTAAAAAAGGTACATGGGATAATATGAAAGCAGCGATCTCAAAATGTCTAGGTAGTACATGTGCAATGCCAATGAAAGATAGTTTTGTAACCAAGTATAATAATTCTGTGCACAATGAATGGGGTGGGTCAAAAGCATATCACCGTACTGTAAGGCTTCCACCAAATAGTCCACCAGCCACAGGTGCTGTGGACCTTGGGGTTAGTACTGCAAATGTCCCTATATACTCTCCTATAAATGGTAAGGTAACAAAACTAAGAATTCTTAAGGATGGCACTGGAGGATATGTATCTATTAGCTCTGGTAGCGGAGCAGGTGCAGGAAGCAACTTAGTTAAGGCTAGTTCTGTGGTTGTAGATATGCAGTATGCATTAGCAAAGCCATCTAGTCATAATTTTATGGGCAAAGCACTGTACACAGGTAATAATGCTAAGTATGGAACTGATTGCTACCTTTCTGCTGGAACAGCAGCCAAAATAGAAAAAGCTAGCGCAGCTTTAGATTCTCTTAAGAAGGGCTGGAAAATTAAGGCATGGGATTGCTTTCGTCCACCAGAAGTTCAGCAAGAGATGTATTCGTGGTCTCTTAAAACACCAGGCAAGAAAGGTCTCGTTGCACCTCCCGAAACTGCTCAACACCCCCAAGGAAAATCCATAGATGCTACTCTGGTGGATGAAAAAGGTAAAGATGTACTTATGCCTACCCACTTTGATTTCTACGTTAATCAAGGCAAGCAAGACCCTGGTAGCCCAGCATATAATGCATTACCAAAAGAACTTCGTGATAACGCACAGATTCTCAATAAAGTAATGACAGGAGCAGATTTAGTAAGAGCTGGTAATGAATGGTGGCATTTTGGAGATAAATAAGAAAATATGTACTTAGTTTAGAGTAACTTATGAATAAAAAAGTAATTCTCTTTATAATAGCTGGTTTAATTATAGTAATGCTTATTACTTTGAATTTTGTGTTACGCAAAAATGTTGAAGTCAAAGATGAGTTTTCAGATACAACAGGATGGTTTGAAGTTCCCACTACCATTAATCAGCAAACAGTATACGTCCATGATTTTAGGCAAAATGCAGAAAAAAAAAGGGATACCTATTATTTAAGAGAAACTAGTGATCGTGTAATTTATTTTGACTCTACGTCACAGACTTTTTA
>JBBSJS010000063.1:0-4113 GCA_038257015.1 Candidatus Doudnaibacteriota bacterium
AGATAGTTGGCAATTAATGTTACGGTGTTTGAATCGTCCGGGCTCACAAAAGCATAAAGGTCTGTCCCATCTGCTTTCGGATCGGCCGTTATTAGTGGAGCTTCACGGTGACTAGAACTCTGAACTTGGAAAGCTCCAATTCCTGATACCATGGAACCCATTACAAGCAAAGCTACAAATAGCCTTACTTTGGGGGCGTTAAATAATTTTTTCATTTTATTAATGTTAATTATTGTTTTGTTGTCTAGTTTATTAATGAATGTAGTTAAATATCCTGCCATTAATTGCATCGACCAAACCAATTGAATGGACATAATACTTAAGTGACTTTAGTATTACACTATAAGAAATGTATGTCAAGAACTAGCTCTACAGACTTCAATAACTAATAGTTGTAACGCTGAAATAGATTTTTTATTTCATATTATTAGAGGAAGGTGATAGGAGAGAGCCAAAAATTGATAAGGTGCTATTCTCCATTATATTTAGGATAATTTTACACAGACAAAATTATTTTGGATGAGAAATGAATACATTATAATAAATAATGAAATATTTGAGCGTCTAGACAACTGCTATCATACGCAATGTGTAATAAATCAGGGTTTTGAAGATTGTTAGCTATCACTGTTATAATAGAGTCATGAGCAAAACAGATTCAGATTTCGATGTAATTGTTGTAGGTGGTGGACCAGCAGGGATGATGGCCGCTGGCCGGGCAGCCGAGCTTGGTGCTAAGGTTGGTTTAATCGAAAAGAACGGTAAGCTGGGCAAAAAATTATTAATCACTGGCGGTGGTAGATGTAATATTACCAACGCGGAATTTGATGTAAAAAAATTAGTCGCAAAGTACGGCGTGAAAGGAAAGTCTTTATACGGCTCTTTTGCGCGTTTTGGTGTAGAAGATACTTTAAGCTTCTTCAACAATAAAAGTCTTCCTACAAAAGTTGAAGCTGAGCAACGAGCTTTTCCCGTAAGTAACAAGGCAGAAGATGTTTGGAAAGTACTAGTTAAATACTTAAAAGAAACTGGTGTAAGTATCATCTCCGACTCCCCTGTTAAAAAAGTCTTATTTGATAAAGAAACCAACGTTATAACTGGAATAAAAGCTGGCAAACAAACCTACACTGCAAAGCACTATGTAATTGCAACTGGTGGGAAATCTCGTCCAGAAACTGGTTCAACCGGTGAAGGGATGGAATGGATGAAAGAACTTGGCCACAGCGTTGAAGAGCCCGACCCAGCTTTAGTTCCAATCAGATTACAAGATGACTGGGTGAAGAAACTTTCTGGAGTTAGTTTTAAAAATGCCAAACTAACAGTTTTTCAAAGTGGAGTAAAACAGGAATCACGCATCGGTAAGCTTTTACTTACCCACTTTGGAATTAGCGGTCCTTTAGTTTTGAATATGAGCAAAATGATTTCAGAGCTATTCAAGTATGGGCCAGTGAATTTGGAGTTAGATCTGTATCCTGAAATGGACTTAGGAACTTTGGATAAACATTTTCTAGAACTTCTGAGTAAGTCTTTAAACAAACAAGTGAAGAACAACCTGGGTTCAATAGTTCCGCCTAAGATGATTTCAACTATTTTACAGTTCACGAAAATTGATCCAGAAATTACAACCAACAGCTTAACTAAAACCGATCGCATGAAAATTGTTAAACTCCTCAAAGCTCTCCCGATGACGGTGAGCGGATTTTTGGGAGAAGAGAAAGCAGTAGTAACTTCTGGCGGAGTCTCTTTGAATGAAATTGATTTTAAAACCATGCAGTCTAAACTCTATGAAAATCTTTTCCTTGCTGGCGACATCTTAAACTTTGACAGGCCGTCAGGTGGGTATAGTCTTCAGATCTGCTGGACCACAGGATATCTCGCCGGTGAAAACGCTGCTAAATAGTTACTATTAAACCAATAAAAATTGATAAAAGTGCTATTTTCTGTTATATTTAGGCCAATTACACAGACGAAATTATCATGAATAAAGACGAAAACATTACAATCAATCCCGAATTAATAGATGAAGTTCTTAGTCGTGGCACTATAGTAGAGACACTTCCAAACAATAAAGAATTTCGCGATGAATTACTTAACGGCAAGAAACTACGATTCTATATTGGCTTCGACGCCACTGCCCCTACTCTTCACCTCTCTCATGCCAAGAACTTAATGCTTTTGGAAAAGTTCCGTAAACTTGGCCATGAAGTGATTGTCCTATTCGGTGACTTCACAGCAATGATCGGTGACCCGACAGACCGCTCTGCCAAACGCGCGCAACTTACTAGTGAAGAAGTTCTCTCCAATGTAAAAATCTGGAAAGAACTTATACAGCCGTTAATGGATTTTGATGCAGAAGTCAATCCACCAAAAATTGAATTCAATTCCAAATGGCTAGCAAAGTTAAGCATGCCAGAATTAATAGAACTTGCTAGTAATGTGACAGTTAGCCAGATGCTTGATCGTAGCATGTTTCAAAAACGTCTCGCCGATAGCAAACCAATTTTCTTGCACGAGTTTTTGTATCCGTTAATGCAAGGGTATGATTCCGTAGCGATGGATGTGGATGTGGAACTCTGTGGCACAGACCAAATTTTCAACGCTCTTGTGGGCCGAGATTTACAACGACGCAAAAATGATAAGAATAAGTTTGTGGTGGCAGTTACTTTGATGGAAGACCCAAAGACCGGCGAACTAATGTCAAAGAGTAATGGCACTGGTGTATTCTTGGACGCTTCAGCCAACGATATGTTCGGACAGATTATGGCACAGACCGACGAGATGATAGAAATTCTTTTTGTTAACAACACTCACCTACCTCTTCAAGAAATTAAAGAAATCATTTCTGCAGACAACCCACGGGATGCGAAAATCCGCCTTGCTTATGAAATTACCAAAATTTTCCACGGTGAAGAACAGGCTATGAATGCACAAAAGCATTTTGAAACAACTATTCAACAAAAACAAGCTCCTGAGGATGTGTCTGTAATAATTTCACCTCATAGCGAAGTATCACTTCTTGAGATTATCAAGCTTTGTATGCCAGAAGAGTCCAACCAAGCTATCCGACAACTATGTAGCCAAAACGCTGTCAGAATCAATGATGAAACAAAGACAGACCCGAAAGAAATGATAACCATCACTTCGGAAGGAATATTGCTAAATGTCGGCAAACGCAATTGGTTTAAAATCACCATTTAATAAGACCCCCCCTTACTCGCTTTGTATCGGTAAGGGGTTTTAATTTGCCTCTGGTGTTTTAAGCCTGGAACTGCTATGCTTACACAGCAAACGTTGTCTTCAGAAAAATCGTCGGACTTCAGAAACATGCTCAGTTTGCGTCTTATCTATAAAAAAACGAAATCATAAATATATGAATGGTGTAATCAAAAAGAAGAATGACAAAGGCTACGGCTTTATCACTCCCGAAGGTTCTGACAAAGACCTTTTCTTCCACAGCAACTCTCTTGTTGGAATAACTTTCGAACAAATTCAAGAAGGTGACAATGTTACCTTTGAAACAGAAGAGTCCGCTAAAGGACCAAACGCGACGAATGTAACTCGCGTTTAGTTTCACAAAAGACAGTCCCGTGTATATGGGGCTGTTTTTTGATATAATAATATTGTGGTTAAACCTGTTACAGCAGTCCAGACCAAATTAAATTATTATAATTAACTTAGAAAAATAGGTATGTATATTACTATCCGAAAGTATCAAAGCAATAATCAGGAAGAAGTTGTGACCAAAATCCAAGAGGGTTTTATCCCTTTAATTTCAGAAATGCCGGGTTTTGAAGGTTACTATGTTGTACCAGTTGATAGTGACAAAATTGTCGTGGTCAGCATGTTTGACAGCGAAATTAACGCTGAAGGATCAGCGCTACTTGCCCAACGTTGGGTAGAAGACACTATCGCCCATCTTTATTCTGGACCACCAGAAGTCCTTCAAGGTGAAGCAAAAATTGCTAGTGAAGATTAATAATACAAACCGCTTTATGAAATAGCGGTTTTATTTTAAAATATGCAATTTGTCAGTTATACTAAATACATGAAAACATTTTTAATCCTATTTTCAATATTGCTAGTTAGTGCAGGTTGTGCGAAACAACCAGAACA
>JBBSJS010000064.1:0-3938 GCA_038257015.1 Candidatus Doudnaibacteriota bacterium
AGATATGCCGATGATTTTGTCATTCTTGTGAAAAGTCCACGTGCTGGTGATCGAGTTCGCCTAAGTATAACTAAATTCCTAAAACGGAAGTTAAAACTTGAGGTGAATGAAGATAAGAGTAACGTTGGTTCGGCGAATAAATCTGAATTTCTGGGATTTACTTTTCCAGGAAAGACAATCCGTTGGACTATTTCTGCATTCAATAAATTTAAACACAAAATCCGATTCCTAACTGGAAGAAGTAGAGGTGTTTCATTTGAATCTAGAATTAATGAGCTTGGGTCTTTATATCAGAGGTTGGATGAACTACTTTGGAATTTCAAAGTTTTATACTCCAATCCCTGAACTTGATCATTGGATTCGTCGCAGACTGAGAATGTGCCTTTGGAAACAATGGCGATTTGCACGAACTAAAGTTAGAGAATTAAAGAAACTCGGGGTCTTCCTCAAACCTGCAATTTCCGTTGCAATGAGCAGAAAAGGACCTTGGAGACTTTCTCATACTTTAGCCACTCAGTCGGGCATCACTAACGACTGGCTCCACAAAACATTAGGTCTTGTTTGTATTAAATCCATTTGGATCTCGGGTTCACTACCCTTCTTGAAACGCAGTGTGCGGAGCCGCAAGCACTGTGTTGTGGGGACTCGAGAACTTCGATCAACTATCGGAGTTCTCGATTACCCGATTATACATTTCGCTTATAATCGATTTTTCAGCAATGAATATATTTGTTCTCGTCGATTTGAATTAAATGCAAAAGGGAATAGTGATACTTTTTCTCCTGCATGACTAACAACTACGCCATATTGGAAGATTGTTTTCCAAACCCCACTACTGAAAGTTTTTTGTGTATCTATATTTCTGAGGTCTATACTGACTCTTTCGAGAAGTGACTCATTTAGCGCTTTCGGGCCGAATATTCTTGAATTAGTTATCTCAATTTTACCCAAATTAATAATCGTTGATGCATAAGAAAATCCAACCGCCAGGCTAGATACTATTAGTGCGCGAGGTGATAAAAAAGTTAATTCGAATAACTTCGGGAAAAATACACCAAGTAAAAAGACTAGAAGAAGAAATGTCAAACTCATTAGAATCAACATTCTTAAAAAAGAAGGATTAAATGTTTTTGTTTCTTCTAACATTTATATTTATGTATAACGTTAAAGTTTTGCATGCGCGCCAGCGCTGTGCAAAAACGTATTGATATCTTTCGAAGCATCGCACGAGCTGAGGCCATGACGCAAGAATTTTTGTCCCTTCGTGATATTTTTGGGAGTTATGAACCACAGAGCAATCGGAGCAATCAGAGGGGGAATTTAATTAAATAAGATAGTCTAACGAGTAGAAATTCAACGTTCGAAAAATGGTGCGCCCATCGACTTGCATATTTACAATTTATACCGGTTTCCTAAGTCGCCCTTATTTTCCCAAAACCTCTGATTGCTCCTTGCCCAAAGGGCAATTGCTCTGTGGTTTATTTTTTCTTAAATTTTGAAAGTATACTTTTTCCGAGAAAGATATCGGGAAGTTTTTGCCGTTGCGCAGCAACTGGCAAAAAACGCATTGTTCTACCTCGACGACTACCATGGTCACTCCAAAAACAAAACCTAATTTTTAACAACTGGAGAGTTAAATTTGTAGTTGAGGTAGCTAGAGAAAGCGAGTGCTGTAAAGACGCCGAATATTAACATCAACGTGTATACTTCGACACTTGGTTCCATAACTGGTGAATTAGGATCAAATCCGCAGCCAGGACTCGTTGGTCTAATGAATAGTCCTGGCAAAGTCAGATCAATAATTTTTATGTTACTTGAAAACAAAGTGAATAATAAAAAATTCGTACTGAATGTTATTAACAAAGTAAAAAAGAGGAATTTTAAGAGCCTTATTGTTTCACCAAACAGGCTACGACTCCGAGATTTGGATGAAAGGAGATACAGTGACAATAGCAATAATATGACAGCGCTAGTTATTGAGATGAGCATGATTTCCATTGCAATTCACTTAGAATCTCAGATTATAAAGAAGTTATGAATAAACCAGATCAAACAGTTATATTAAAAAATTAGCTGAGTGCTTATAAATTGCTATTATTGGTAATTAGCGAAGCCAGAGAGGTAGAATCGGGATAGGGCGAGCCCTCGCGAGCCCGCTCCTCCAACACCACCTGGCATACAGGTCTGTACCTCGGCGGTTCGTTCATAAAATGCAATATAGCTTTAATATCCCCTAAAATTCAAGGCATATTTTGGCCATACTACCCGAGCTTTCATTTTGTCTATTCGCTACAAAAGTTTGGTTGCTACCGAAAGCAAGAACTACAAGCTGCACCTGCGATCTCTTACTTTTGGCTTGACCTTTTCAGTCAATTCTTCTGCTACACTTTCGTAAGATATAAACTCTTACTCGCTCTTATGTTTAACCCCTCCGAACTTCTCATCTTCGGGGATCCGTTCAAGCCTTCATTAATTCTAAAACCAGAATCTCTTTTCATTTGTTTTTTTTCTTTACTGCTCTGGAAATTCAGTTAACTACTATGCTATCGGCTGACTTCTCTTAGGCGGTCAGGTTAAATTACTTTAACCTCAGTTTGCTCCGATGGCTTTTCCTTCCAACTCGCAAACACCTAAGAGATCTCCCGTGGTAAGACCACTAACTTTCAGTGCACAACTGCTCAATTTACGTACACTATAGATTTGATGAATATGGACTTCGTTATTCCGTGCTAACTCGTCCCATCTATAATCGCGCCTCATATCAAGTTTCTGTTCGTCAGCTCGCACTTTTGATACACACTTCCTTCAGACAATCTGTCACCATCTTGCCCTTGCGCTTCTCTAATCCTTCACCTTCATCTGGTTGGATGGGAGACTTTCACTCCTTAGTTAATCGCCATGTACGGCACACACGGTTAAGATTTACCAGCGCGATCAGCGCTTGGTAAAATCGATTTGTTATCCAGCGTCTCTATATATTTTAGGGTTTTCGTTTTTACATCATTTAGTAATTCGCAATGTTCTTTCAAATTATTCATCCCCAAAACCTCATCAACTACATTCAGAATTTCAGTACATTCATTCAAATTCGCACCATTACCATTATAAAGTATTCCACTTGGCCATTCATGTATACAGTATTTCAGCCATTCTATTTGGGCATTGATATACTTAGCAAGTGCCCATCCGTTATTTGAATCTAGAGAGATAATTTTTTTAAGCAAGTCTATCTCTGTAATCCCACCTAGCTCTAAATGTATTTTTTCATCATCGTAGATATTCTGGATTGTCAAAGCAAGTTTTTTGTACGAATCAATATCGGCATTACGATAACCCTTTAAGAGTTCAGGGAATACAATTTCTCTATAGAGTTCAAACTGCAACTTATCCCCTTGAGCTTCTTCAATTACAAGGTTAATAAAATTTAAATTTGGACTATTTAGATACTCTTGAATCAACTCAAGTGTCTTTGAGTTCGCTTCTTTTCGCAAACCCTCATCCTTCAATTTTTTATATTCTGTATAGGATAGATACATAGTTTAGCTGGATAACGGATTAGTTTTGCACGTTCGTCAGAACCGTGCAAAAACGATTTGTTAACTTGTATCACAAACTAATGCCCATCAAAATAAGACGGATTAAATAAAATTAAAAATACAGTTATTAAACAAAATATTAATAATAAGCCTAAGAGTAGAACAGTTATATAAGTGAAAAGTGAACACATTTTCCTAGATTGGGGAAACTCTTCAAGTCCGTCGGGATAGTCTGGCCTTTTAATTAAATGAGGGTATCTTTTAGAAAATTCTTTAAATAAATTAACATTATTTTCTTTATCAAAGTCTGAAGTGGTGACACCACTCCATAAAGGAGAAAGTTTTAATTTAATCTTATTAGACTTAATAGGAAAAAGAGATGCCTTTTTGTGTTTTTTTTCG
>JBBSJS010000065.1:0-3797 GCA_038257015.1 Candidatus Doudnaibacteriota bacterium
AAAATACAAGAATTAAAACCAGTAGTAAAATCACTAGAAAACTGATAACTTGTAGCCGTTTGAATGAGTGCATAGATTATTCTTACTTATGACCTCATTATAGCAAAAATTTAACTTCAAGTGTGGGAATATTTGACAAAAAGGGCTTATTCTATTATACTTGTGAAAAGTTTCCTGCCGGAATCAATTCCGGCTTTTTGTTTGAAAAATTATTAAATTGAGTATTCGAAACTATACTAACTGGCCTTTATATGAAAAGAGAGAATATCCGCAACGTAGCAATTATCGCTCACGTTGACCATGGCAAAACTACCTTAGTGGATGCGATGCTGAAACAAACTGACACTGTTAAAACCGATTCAGGTTCCAGTTTAATTATGGACTCTGGCGATCTTGAACGTGAACGTGGTATCACTATTACTGCGAAAAACGCTTCAATTACTTATAACAATGTTCGCATTAATATTGTCGACACACCTGGTCACGCTGACTTCGGTGGCGAAGTTGAACGTACTTTAAAAATGGCTGACGGTGTATTGCTATTAGTAGACGCCAAAGAAGGCCCTATGCCACAAACTAAGTTCGTACTAAAAAAGGCTTTAGAACTTGGACACCAAGCTATTGTGGTAATTAACAAAGTTGATAAGCCTGAAGCTCAGGTTGATGAAGTTATCAATAAAACTTTCGATTTATTCGTGAGCCTTGGTGCAAGCGACAAGCAGTTAGACTTCCCCATTCTATACGCTAGTGGTATTAACGGTGTAGCAGACAAAGAAGTTGGTCCAGTATTAGAAGCAGTTCAGTCTGGTGAAAGCCTTCCTTCCGATAAATACAATGTGAAACCGTTGTTCGATACTATAATCGAACAAATCCCAGCCCCAGATGTTTCTTTTGAAGACCCACTTGGTATTTTAATCTTGGCTTTACGTTACGATAACTACAAAGGTAAAATCGGTA
Source organism: Candidatus Doudnaibacteriota bacterium (assembly GCA_038257015.1). Taxonomy (GTDB): domain Bacteria; phylum Patescibacteriota; class Doudnabacteria; order UBA920; family UBA920; genus UBA920. Next base: position 958 of record JBBSJS010000065.1, read on the forward strand.
TTGGTAAAATCACTTCTGGATCCATTAAAAAAGGCCAAACTGTAGCTCATATCTCCCGTGATGGTTCAAAAGTCAACGGTAAAGTTTCCAGTTTACAGATGTATGAAGGTTTAGTTCCTGCTGAAGTTGAAGAAGCAATCGCCGGTGATATTATTGCTATCGGTGGTTTCGACAAAGTTCAAATTGGTGACACTATCGCTGATAGCCAAAATCCAATCCAACTTCCACCAGTTGAAATCGAACAACCGACTATCAAAATGACTTTTGCTGTTAACAACTCCCCTTTTGCTGGACGTGAAGGTACTCAACTTACCTCTCGTAATATCCGCGATCGTTTAGAACGTGAACTTGAAACAAACGTTGCCCTTCGTGTTGAACAAGCTGAAGGTAGCGGTGATGCTTTCCTGGTTTCTGGTCGTGGTGAACTTCACTTAGGCATTCTTATTGAAACAATGCGCCGAGAAGGATTTGAACTTCAAGTTAGTCAACCTCAAGTTATTTTCCACGAGGAAGACGGCAAGAAGTTAGAACCTTTCGAGAATCTTTCCATCGACGTTCCTTCCGAATACCAAGGTTCAGTAATTGAAGAAGCCAGCAAGCGCGGCGGTCAATTACTAAACATGGAGACTAATCCATCAGGGGAAATTCATGTGGATTACTTAATCCCAACGCGTGGTATGATTGGTTTGAAAAACTTACTTATCACCCGTACTCGTGGCACAGCTATTATCAATAACTTGTTTGATAGCTACAAACCATTGCATGAAATTGACTTGCGCAGTAATGAACATGGTTCATTAATCGCTTCTGAATCTGGAACTACCAGTGCTTATGGCTTAAACAATGCTCAAGAGCGAGGGATTTTATTTGTAGGCCCAGCTCTTGAAGTTTATGAAGGCATGGTCATTGGTAAAAATGGACTCGATAATGATTTGGAAGTTAATGTATGTAAAGGCAAAAAACTTACTAACATGCGAGCTTCTGGCACAGATGAAAGTTTGGTTCTAACCCCGCCACGAGAAGTTGCTTTGGACTTTGCACTTGAATACATCGGACCTGATGAATTAGTAGAAGTCACTCCAAAAAGTATTCGCATCCGCAAGAAACTACTGACTCTAAATGATCGCAAACGCAACAAACGCAGCGTTTAATAAATAAAAAAACTGGCTACGTGAGTAGCCAGTTTTTTTATTGGGCAAAAATCACTGCTAGGGCTGATTCATAAGGAAGGTTTCCCGTTTTCAATTCTTTATCTAAACTTTCCAACTTCTGTAACATTACCTTTATTTGTTTATCTGTAAAATTATTAAGTTTCTTTTTAACAACAAATAAACGCCCTGGCTTCCAGCCTGTATCTTCTAAGATTTGTTGCTCTGGAATGCCTTCACTGATTGCAGTTTTAACCAGCAACAAACTTCGGAATTGTTCGGACAATAAAGCTACCAAACTGATTGCTGCACCTTTACCGTCGGTTTGTTGGGATAACTGGTATTTATCTAAGAATTTTAGAGCTTGTGGTTTATTGCTTGAAGCAACATAATCTAATACTTCCCAAATATCAATGTTACTAGGACTAAAAACTAAGCTTGTTACTTCTTCAAGATTAACAGCGCGCTTGTCTGGTAAAGAAATAGCAAAACTTGATAATTTCTGCAATTCGCTTTCTAGTCTTAGAACATCAAAAGAGCCACTAACTGTTATGACTGCTTCTGCTAAATACTGACCCGCTTGAGGTTCTAGTTTTAAACCATAAATCACTAACCTCTTCTCTAGCCAAGGCATAATCTCATTTTCAGTCGGAGAAGGAAATTCAAGAACACGAATTTTTTTATTGCTAAGTAATTCTTTGTTTTCTTTTTTTCTCTTGTCTAGAGAGCCTTCTAAAATATATATTTGGGTTTCTGAATCTTGATGAAGTTCTAGTAATTTACTTAAATCTAACTTTGAAATCAGTCCGTCGAAAGCATAGGCCTGCTTGTTGCCAAATAACATAGCTGTGCCTAAGTCTTGCAAGTTTGGAATATCTGAATCAAGGCTAAATTTATTAAGGTCTAACTTTTGAACCTTAATTTCTCCTTCCAAGAACAACTTTTTCTCTATTATATTATTGTTTAGTAATATGGTAATCATAGCTTTTTTAGTATAACATGGCTTCAAAAAGCATTGTTTTTTTAGGTCAAATCAGTTAAACTTACAAAGATTTCAGACTGGCATTTGTAGCTTGATGAATTGCAACAACACTTTCAAATATCTTAAATTGGCACCCGTAGCTCAGTGGATTAGAGCACTTGTCTTCGGAACAAGGGGTCGTAGGTTCGAATCCTACCGGGTGCACCATAAAAAAAGACTGCGCTATTAAACGCAGTCCACCGAACGAAAGCCAGTTCGACTATGCAAAGATATGCGCTAAGTAGGCAGCTATCACGCCCAGACTAATGGTCACCGCTATTCTCAGCCAAGGAAATCCGCTGGATCCTGTGGCATAACCCATAACCTTTACACTTACTTCTTTCTCAAAAGCAGTTAAGTTTCCCCTAAACCTTTCAGCACCTTCTCTTGAATTTGCAGACATCGACATTATTTTGATCCTCCTGATTTTATTTTAGAAAAGTGAATTTTAGCAAATTTACTTACAATAGTCAATTCAATTTAAATACTATGCAAGCAGTAATACTGGCTGCCGGTAAGGGCTTACGACTGCGCCCATTTACCGAACATCACCCTAAACCCCTCATTCCGATTGCCAACAAGCCTTTGCTGGAATACACCTTGGAGTCACTTCCAAACAAAACCTCTGAAATAATTATCGTCGTGAGTTACCTTGGGCAGCAAATTATTGA
>JBBSJS010000066.1:0-3626 GCA_038257015.1 Candidatus Doudnaibacteriota bacterium
CCTTGTCTCATCACTGCTCGCACTGCTTCAGTGATTTTCTTTTGCGAAAGTGATGGTTTCCCAACTGGTTTTATCAGTTTTAAATTTTTATACCAGTTTGCATCTATCTCAGCTTGGCTTAACTTCTTGTTTGATTGTTCTTTTCTTTTCTTAGCCATTTTATTCCTCCAGACAATTGATTTCGGCAAAGAAATTATAGTTAAATTATTCTACTCTGACAATAGAATAAAAACTGAGTTATGTTACTTAAACCATTCAGCTTCAAACTTTTCGAAGTTTTTTAATTCTTCAGATGACTCGTAATCAACTTTTTCAATCTGGGCTCCATCTGGGCCTCGGTGACACCACTTTAGAAATTTCTGTAAATTATCTAGTTCACCTTCAACTTCAATGTGAAGCTGATTGTTTTCATAATTCTTTACAGTTCCTGTAAGTTCATATTCCAACGCTTTGTCTACCGCACTAAAGCGAAAACCAACTCCTTGAACCTTGCCGTGGATTGTAATCTTAACGTTCTTCTTCATATTACTTACTTAATTGTTCAATATCGTCTAAAACTTGTTGAGCGTGCTCTGCAGGCTTAACTTTCGGATACACTTTAGCAATTTTGCCTTCAGGATTCACTAAGAATGAAATTCGTTTGATCCCCATAAATATTTTACCCATAAAGGACTTTTCTCCCCATGCACCATACTTTTCTAATACTTTATGGTCCTCATCAGAGAGAAGCGTAAAGGGAAGTCCATGCTTTTCAGCAAACTTTTTGTGACTAGCCACAGAGTCTTTGCTTATTCCTAGAACGACCGCTTTAGATGATTTAAATTTTGGCAAATTATCGCGCAACGCACAAGCTTCTGTAGTGCATCCTGGCGTGTCATCTTTTGGGTAAAAATAGATTAAAACCCACTTGCCTTTGTATTGAGAGAGTTTGTGAATTTTACCGTCCTGGTCTTGTAACGAAAAGTCCGGAGCTTTGCTGTTTTCTTTTAACATAGATAGATGTGATTAATTGCTTGAGGAGTGAACATGATAGTCTTTATTTTAGTTTCCACAGTGCTTTATCTTTAAAAAATTTGTATGAAAGATTGTTATATTCTTGTGTATCAAAGATCTCAAAATGGTCTTCTCTCCATAGGCCAAATTCTGAAATACCGCTGTCTAAAGCTTCTCTACTACATAGGGTGCAATATGGGACACCGGCCGAGGTGGGTTTGTCTGAATCGTCCAACCTTACAAAATATAGTTTAGCATTTTTTAGTTGTGTTGGGTGCTTGGATAAGGCGTTGTGAATCGCCCGGATTTCTGCATGGACACAACATGTAATGTCATGCTTATTGTTTTCTGGGATGGAATATTCGTCTAAGCAACGAGCTGGTTCATTTCCAGCTGGACTATTAAATCCCGAGCCGATGATTTCGCCGTTACTAGTTATCACGCAACCGCAACGAGCTTTTTGGCAAAGAGAGTTTTTTGCAACCTCAACAACAGCTTGGAGAATTTCAAAATCCGAATTTAACATAATATTATTGCGAGGTGCCTTGATCGGTAGCGGGTTCTACGGGCGTACCGGTCCAAGTAATTAAGCTTTGTTTGTCACGGGGGAAAATTTCTATCCATGTTTGTCCTGGCTGAAGTTTAAGAGGTTGCCCTGCATCATCAGTGTAAACAGTTTTACCATTTTCATATTTCCAAGTGCAGCTTTTTTGAACACCTCCAGTAAACAAGTAACATGGGCCTTGGCCTTTTAAGTCGACATTTACAGTTAGCAATTCATCACCGGGAACAGGTGTAATGGTTGTTAGCTGAACCAAAATATTTTTTGGACTTATCTGCAAGTTGTTGTTTTTATCGATTGCAGCTTTACCACCGACACTTCTCATATAACTATTGGTGGTTGGGTCAAATTTATACTTGGCTGTAAAAAGTGGAGAAGAGAATGGTAGGGTAATATCTGTTACAGCAGTGCTGAGTCTTTCTGTAGCGATGGGCTCAAATGACCAAATTGCCAAAGGTTGCCACTGGGCAGCTGACTTATCTTTTAGTAAATCTTTTAAGTCTGAGGCTGTGCTGTAGAGATTGTGCGGTGCGCTGCGCGTTTTATTTCTGAAGAAGTAATTACCGAAAGAGAATTCGTTTGCATCAAATAATTGTTTGTGAGCACCATTAGCAAGTTCTGCTAAAGCTTGTTTGCTACCGCCAGAGTGAAAATAACCGGCGCTAAATTGATTAGCTAAGATATTGAAGTAGGGGCGCGCAGATCTCACTGGACCAATTTCTTTTGGTTCTCTTGATTGGAACACAGCCAGGAATCTAGTAATTCCACCTTCTGCTAAAGTCTCGTAAACTATTTCGGCGTCACTTAACCCTGATTGAGGTCTGGCATCGGGAGAATTTTCGATAACAACAGCCAACGGTCGCTGCTTTGCTAAGGATTCATCTTCAACTAAATTCCCATTTAATGTGGTAAATCTTTCTCGTTCTTCTTGGGCTTCTATCCGAGCTTGTTCTTGCTTGTGGATTTTGTATTTGTTAGCCCAGTAGAATCCACTGGCCACGATGACTACAATGACCGCTAATATGAGTAAAACTTTTTTCATGAATTATTTTTGATCAATGAATTTTTTAAATATTTTGTAATAGCGCGGACTCATTAATAGAGATTGTCCTAAGTGTCCACCGCGGGGTAAGCTGATAAGTTTTGTTCTGGTGTTTGTGGCGAATTTTTTGGCTTCTATGTAAGGACAAACGGTATCATCCTTAGCATGGATTAAAAGTAATTTATTAGAATCAACTTCTTTGATGTGATTAACCGGGTTGTAGAATTTACCAGACATAATTTTGTCCCAACCATTCTTCGCTGTTCGGTAACCATTACCAAAAGCAGACTTTGTAAATTTGGCAAGTAATGGAATTGGCTCGTCGCGACCAGGCTTTCGCCAGTCTATAACAGGCGAGATAGCCACTGCTTTAGTAACCCTTTTGTCTAGGCTGTTAATGATTGCCGATGGTCCACCAAAACTACTACCAATTACAATAAGCTGTTTAGGGTTTAATTTAAAAACTTTCTTATCACCGAAGTCGTAATCCCAAATGCTCACAAAATCTTTATGAATTCCATCAATCACATCAAGAATATCTAAGTGAGGGGATTTTGCTAAGAATTTTCAATCACTTTCCCATGCGCCACGATAGCGAGGATGGAACACCCAAAACCCTTTTTTACTGAAATACTCTAAGACCGACTTTTTGGACGGAACAGAAGGCATGCCATCTGCCAGGATTACCACCTTGTCCAATTTTTGGGGCCTAGAAGGGGGTAGGAACTCGCAAACGATATCTTTAGCGAATCTTGTTCTAAGTGTGTACATAGGCTTATTTTAACACATTATAATTCACCCATACATTGACAAAACTAACTTATTATGTTATAATGGTGGGGTAAGTTAATTTAGTGACGAAAATCGTCTTAAACTTTTAAGGCTAACGACTTACAGCTCAGCAATGAGTTTCAGGAGGAAATTGATGAAAAATTTAGGTTTAGCATTTTTGGTTATCAGTTTTGTTTTTGTGGTTTTTATGTCCGGCTGCTCAACAAATGAGCCTGTTCGTAAATCGTTTGCGGAAAC
>JBBSJS010000067.1:0-3572 GCA_038257015.1 Candidatus Doudnaibacteriota bacterium
AAAGTACTGAGCCAGACAAATTGCTTTGTGTGCCTTCAATGGTGAATATAGCCTAATTAGTTGATCGATCCAACAGATGAAAGTCTTATAAACACTGGTATAGCGCCCTGAAGACATAGAAGTGGGAATTTAGGTTCGCAAGATTCGTACATAGAAGCCTGTCTCTAAGAGCACAAGTGAATAATCTTGATGCTGTATTTCCATGTGAAAGTTTTATTTGAAAAAGAATGACTAGAGGCTTGAAAAATCAATTATGAAAAGAGGAGAATAGGTGGGTGAAGTTATACATTTTACTAAAGGTCGGTTCTTATTACTCCCGACGTATGTCTAGACGGTTAGGATATTAGGGTGAAGTTACTCCTGACAATTGTCGCGGACTGCACCCAGTCTAGCGTTCTCGTGAACTTCAAAACTGAAAAGAGTGGACTACGCTCAAGTGGGGTATGCACTATACTCCTTGTTGGGCGTTCGTTTTTTAAATGTTGGCTAGTAGGTCTTCTTCTGATTCTAATTGTATTTCTTTATTTATAGCTTTAAGCTGAGCCTGACTTTTCTTGTAATCCAAATTATAGTTTAATTGATTTCTTTCCCTAAGCTCTTTTAGTCTATTTTTTAATTCTCCATTAACATTTTCAAATGTTTCTGGTTTATTGTATGGTTTGTCAAGATTATCATCAACTATGTACGCTTCGTTAAATTTGAAATCTTTTAACTGGTCCTCGATTATTCTGTTTCCCTTTGAAATATTCTCTATAAATAAGTCTACTTTTTTCAAGCGAAGAATTTTCAGTATTTGTTTGTTTAGTGAAAGTTCATTTAAGGTGTAATAGTTAGGGGTTGAGTGGTGGAAAGTAGCTCCAGTTCTAAAAGATTCAGAATCTTCGTTAATCGCCTCAGCAAACTTTACTCTTGCTTTGTCAAATCCGATTTCAGTTTTTGTTTTTAAAATACAAAATCTTGAAACAAAAACTAGTGCAATTCGTTCGTCAATTAATTCTTGAGAAACATCAGGTTTGTCTATGAATTGGCTTTCATAGAAATTAATAAAGTCTTCAAGAATTGTTTTGATTATGACCTTTCTAAAGATTTTGTATTCCAATTCATAAAGTAAATCTAGAATATTCAAGTAGTGGTACTTTCCAGATTTGAAAATCACTTTAATTATTTCCTCTTTTCTGCTATGGTTGGATATATACTTCGCAGCAAAAAAGTCCTGAATTGATTTGTGTGCCCATTTAATTTTAACACCCTCCTGCGCAAAGATTGGAACTGTTGTGGTTAAGTCGTCAAAGAAATTTTGTTCCTTAAAGTCGAACCTTGTATTCTTTATTTTGGCAAGAGAAATGTGTTTTATCATTTCATCTTTTGTGTAAATCACTCGACCAATTTTCGAAGTTTCAAATGCAATATCACGTAGAACTATTTCAAAATCGAATATGTCCAGTCTTGACCGCTTAGGGCGCTTAAATCCTTCCTTAGATAAATCGTGGTGTTTAAACAAGCAACTATAAACCTCTTCATAAAAAGTTATTTTCTTAGAGGGAATATCCTTGTTATATGTGTAAGATTTATATAAAAGTGAAACCAGAAATGGATTAGTAAGAAATTCCTTTACCTGAGTATTTTTTTCTTTTACTTCAGCTATGAGATTATTTCCAAATTTTACTTTGCTCAGACTATCTAGTTTTTCTATTAAGTGGTAGGCTTCAGGTTCTTCTAAAGGTTGAATATAGAATAGTTGAAAATCAGAAAATGTTGATAATGCCGACTCAGGTCTTGAAGTAATTATAAAGTTATTCTTTCCTGTTTTCCTAATAAAATCACTCAGTTGAGTTGTTATCTTATCTTGATTGTCATATGGTATTTCATCAAAACCATCTAGGAGTATTGTGAAGAATCCCAGATCAAGAAGTTCGTATATAAGTTCTTTATCAAATGAGTTATCGATTGGGTTTATTTGATTTAGGATTTCATCTAAAATAGAGTTTTCTGAGTCGATCTTTCTGAGTTCAACTAGAATAGGAACACTTTTTTTCTGTTCAATAATTGATACTGTAATCCATTTAAGAATGGTCGATTTACCCATTCCAGCGTAATCAGAGATTATTATTTTTTGGTATTTGTTAAAAATAGAATAATCAAACTTTTCGATTTTATATCTGTCATAAGAATTGGACTGGATTATGGTCAAAGGGACATATAAGTCCTTAAGTTTTGTTTGAGAATTTGGAAATACAAGGGTTGTTACGAATAGAGAATCCTCATATATTGATTCTAAGTATTTCGTAAATTTACTTTCCCAGAAATTGTCCTCAACCTTATGTTTTTTATCTCTTTTTGTAATCCAATTATTTAGTCGCGATATGTGAGGTTTAATTAGTGTGTTTACAAGTGGTTCAATAATAGGCTTTGCTATTACACTGAAGCTTTTAATATCTTCTATATTAATATCCATATTTCTTGTATTTTAATGACGCCCAACGTTTTGCTAACACCCATTAAAGCTGATATCTACCCGATTAGGAATGTTATCAGCTATTATGAGTGGTATTTTTTATTTATTTCAAGTTATTTAACTTAGTTACAGATTCAAGGCATCCCGCGGGGGTTTAATCAAATAAAACCCAATTATAGATCAAATCAATACCCTGTACAGCGTATATTTCCCTTAAAGTCCCTTTAAACCAAAAAAAAAATCCCTCAGATTGCTCTAAGGGATTTGTGTGTTAGAATCAAGAATCTCAGAATTCGGATTTACGATTGAAGTTCAGCTCAATCTCGTACCCCGATAGCTATCGGGGCGTACTTCGTAAGTCTTAAATTCCGAATGATGAACGCTGAATTTCGAATAATGAAGTTTAGGAATGCTCTTCAACCCACTCCCTCGCATTCACAAAAGCCTCCATCCAAGGTGTAAAGTCATCTTTGCGATCTGCTGGATAGTGCGCCCAGTTCCAAGGCTTCAGGCTTCGCTCGATGTGTGGCATAATGGCTAAGTGGCGACCGTCTGCTGAGGCAATACCTGCCGTTGCGTGGTCCGAACCGTTTGGATTGCCGGGATAGGCTTCGTAGCTGTATCTCATAGTGAAGTTGTAGTCGCTTTCTGCCTGAGGAAGATAGAATTTACCCTCTCCGTGTGCTACCCACACGCCTAATCGCTGTCCGCTAAGCGAACCTAGCATCACAGATTCATTTTGAGGAATAGTCACATTCACGAAAGTGGATTCGAACTTGTGACTTGCATTATGATGCATCTTCGGTTTGTTCGCATGATCTGGAGTAACCAAACCCAGCTCGATCATCAGCTGGCAACCGTTACAGACTCCCAAACTCAAGGTGTCTTCCCGAGCATAGAAATTATCCAAAGCCTGCTTGGCTTTTGGATTGTAGAGGAATGCACCGGCCCAGCCTTTAGCCGAACCTAAAACATCGGAGTTGGAGAATCCACCCACGAAGACGATCATCTGCACATCTTCCAGGTTTTCCCGACCTGCGATCAAGTCTGTCATGTGCACATCTTTCACCTCAAATCCTGCCAACCAAAGTGAATAGGCCATTTCACGGTCTCCATT
>JBBSJS010000068.1:0-3557 GCA_038257015.1 Candidatus Doudnaibacteriota bacterium
AATACAGTGGTAGCTTTCTTATTAATGGTGGGCCTGGCACTGGTAAAACTATACTGGCCACATATTTGGTTAAGTACTTGAAAGAAGATCCAAAAACATCATCATTGAAAGTAGGTTTGGTTGTACCGATGACTTCATTGAGACAAACTTTGAAGAATGTATTTAGAGGAATAAAAGGATTAAAAGCCAACATGGTACTTGGTCCTTCCGATGTCATAAAAGATAAATATGACATTCTGATTGTAGACGAGTCTCATAGACTGAGAAGAAGAAAGAACATAGCAAACTTTGCAAGTTTCGATACAGTAAATAATTTATTAGGACTTGGCAATGAGGGTGATGAGCTAGACTGGGTCAGACTACAATCCAAAGTGCAAATATCATTTTACGATAAAAACCAATCTGTCAGACCATCTGATGTAAGACCAGAAAAATTTGTAGGGCTTGACGCAGAAGAGCTTAATTTGAGTTCACAAATGAGAGTCGCAGGAGGAACCCAGGAAGGTCAGGACTATTTACTATTCGTAGAAAATTTTTTCACAGGCAGACTAGCTAATTACTTTGCGCCCAACTCGTATGAGTTTAAGATTTACTCCGATTTAGAAAAGATGGTAGATGATATTAAATCAAAAGATAAAAATCACTCTTTATGCAGGATTGTTTCTGGTTATGCATGGTCATGGGTATCCAGAGATAATCCAGATATTCACGACATAGAAATTGGCAATGTAAAGTTAAAATGGAACAGCGTTAATAGTAATTGGGTAAATTCTAAGAATGCAGTAAATGAAGTTGGTTGTATCCACACTGTCCAAGGATATGATTTAAATTACACGGCTATTATAATAGGGCCAGAATTAGATTACGACTTTAACGCTAGTTCTTTTATTATCAATGCTGATCAATATAAAGACTTTAATGGTAGAAGGGGGATAGAAAATCCAGACGAGTTGGAAAGGTACATATTAAACATATACAAAACCCTTTTTACTAGAGGGATTTTAGGAACTTATATTTATATAGTAAATCCTAATCTGAGGAAATATTTTGAATCTTATATCGCTGACAGCCAAAAGGCGCAGGCCCTGCAAAAAGTTATATAACCAAGCGATTTGTTAACTTTTGAATACAGTTTAATTAAATACTTAGATACAAGTGTCATGGGAATGTATAGTCCAATTCCAACCCCAGAGCCTAGAAGTCCAAGGTATACACACAGGGCTTACGACAACTCTAATGCGTTGGATAGAAAAAAATTCAAACGTACCAATTCTGATAATTCAGGGCTGATTACCCCTGGAAACCATCTGATGAAGGTTTTTTGATTCGTGAGTATAACGAATATAATTCCGATCCAGAAAGAGACTACGATAAATTTTTGGAAATTTGTGCTTATACTTTAAAACGCAATAAGTTAAGTATCCGAAAAAAACTGAATCAATTAGCCGATAGAGGTACTATCAAAAAGAGAACACATAGGTAATGGCAAAGATTTATGGCCAAAACAGTAAATATTTAGAGAAGCAACATGACTTTCATGACAAAAGCATGTGGGGTTATTCAAAATGGATTTTAGCTTTTTGCGGACTCGGTCTGATAATTTTGATATTTGGGATGTATGAGATGTTTGTTGACGGTGATTATTCAAACTACTTTATTGGATTAGGAGTGGTAACTATAATAGTACCGGTTGTTGTCGATAAGATCGCTATGAAGCATGAACTCACAGCACAAAGATTTAAGCAGGGCCAAAAAGGTGAGTGGGAAGTTAAGGTTGAGTTGAGCAAACTGTCAGATAATTTCATTATATTTTGTGATGCAAAATTCTTAGGTAAAAACTACAACATTGATTTTTTAGTTTCCGGGCCAACAAGTTTGTTTGCAATTGAGGTTAAGAGTTATGCAGGGAAAGTTAATATTGATAACGCATATACATCACAAGCAATAGATCAAGCCTCTAAAGGCGCTCTGAAGGTTCATAATCATTTACTGAACCAAACAAGCAAAGATGTTTATGTAAAGGCCCTCCTGGTTTACTCTAGCGACAATGCTGTTGTTAGTGTTGTCACGGCTAATCACAATGTAACTGTGATTCATAAATCAGAATTAAATCGATTCATTCAATCTCAAAGAGATATCTCGAAGCAGCATAATACTTTCGAGCTAGAAAACCATCTCGTTGCTTTAACAGAGCACAACCTGCTATAATCTCCATACAATCAATTAATATCAAGAGTGCAGTTAGGGAACCAGCCCTGTGACCTGCCGGCAACCTGTTTCGTGGATTCCCGCCTTCGCGGGAATGACATAAAGTGTGTCAGGAATGACATACAAGCAAGGTGCTAAATCTGGCCCGCTATCTGCGGGAAAGATGTTTTATAATATCCTTTCCGCGCGTTGGCGAGAAAGGATATTTTTTATGCTTCGAAGTATCAATACGGCGGAATTTGTTTCGCCTAAACATCCAGACAAACTCTGCGATTTAATCGCCGACACAATTTTGGATGCTCATCTGGCTCAAGACCCGCAAGCCCGAGTAGCGGTGGAGGTTATGGGAGGTCATGGTTTTGTTTCACTCAACGGTGAGGTTACCAGCAATGCTCGCATAAATGAAACCGAGCTTGCGAAAAAAATTGTCGGAGAAAATTATCAGGTTCAAAGTCATATCACCACACAAAGTCCGGAGATTGCTCGCGGTGTGGATACCGGTGGTGCTGGCGATCAGGGAATTATGGTGGGCTTCGCTTCTCGCGAAAGCAAAAGTTTGCTTCCCAAAGAATATGCGCTGGCTCGCGAGTTGTGTCAGTACCTTTACGGCTACTATCCAACCGATGGCAAAGTTCAAATTACCATGCAAGGTTATAAGTTGTTGTGCGTGGTGGCTAGTTTTCAAAACAGTAAGTCATCCGAATTAGAAAAACAAATTGAGAACTTTTTTGCTAAGTCGCGTTTTAAAATAGAGAAAATTTTGGCTAACCCGGCCGGAGAGTGGAGCGTGGGTGGATTTGATGCCGACTCGGGGCTTTCAGGTAGAAAACTCGTGGTCGATAATTACGGTCCGCAAGTGCCTATTGGCGGCGGAAGTTTTTCAGGCAAGGATTACACCAAAGTTGATAGAAGCGGGGCGTACATGGCTCGTAAGGTCGCTGTGGACCTGCTGGAGAAGCGTTCGGCCAATGCTGTGCTAGTTAAGCTGGCTTACGCGATTGGGGTGAATAAGCCTGTGATGGCGACCGCGTGGATTGATGGGCGCAGTGAGAGCATTGATTATCTTTATGATTTTACCCCTGCGGGAATAAGACAGGCGTTGAATTTGGAGAGCGTGAAGTTTGCTGACACTTGTACTTGGGGACATTTTGGGAGAGGTTTTCCGTGGGATAAACCGTTTGAGGTTTAGATGGTGAATATAGATTCCCACTTCCGCGGGAATGACATGAGGAATCCAGGCCAATAATATAAGATTCCATGGCAATATATCTGTCATTCCGAGTTCTCTCATTGTGACCACCCTATGTCATTCCGAGCGTAGTCGAGGAATCTATACGGTAGATTTTAGA
>JBBSJS010000069.1:0-3444 GCA_038257015.1 Candidatus Doudnaibacteriota bacterium
AGCACAGGTAGCACCACGGCGCTTTCCACTGCGGTTAATAGCTACTGTGGTATCATTGGCAATTTTTAGGAAAGGAATCACGCCTTGGCTTTCTACACCAGTTCCTTTAATTAAAGCGCCTGTACCGCGAAGTTTGGTCCAGTCGTTACCGATACCACCACTCCACTTAGAAAGTTGGGCGTTGTCACCGATAGACTTGAAAATATTATCCAAAGAATCTTCAATGGTTGTAAGGTAGCATGAAGACAATTGAGCATGACTGGTACCTGCGTGGAATAAAGTTGGAGTAGACGGTACGAAGTGCAAAGTAGACATTATGCTGTAGAATTTTACAGCTGCTTCTTCTTTATCTTTTTCATTTAATGACAATCCCATAGCTACACGCATCCAAAACAGCTGTGGTACTTCATGTAACTCCTTAGTAACCGCGTTGCTAATATAGTAACGGTCAATTAAAGTCTGAGCTGACAAGTAAGTTAGGAGGTTATCACGTTCGCGGTTAAGGGTAACTTTTAATTTATCGATATCGAACAACAACATTTTTGGATCGAGCTTGCCAATGGCAACCCCTTTTTCAATGCTGATTCTTAACTGCTGCTGAAGCTGTTCATCGATGTTTGCGAAGTCAATCTTATCGTAACCAATTACCCGCTTGTAAGCTTGGTTGTTTAGAGCACGAGCAGCAACATAGGAATAAGCTGGGTCTTGTTCGATGAAGGTTCTTAACACCATTATCAAAGCACGTTCGATTTCGGAAGTTTTAATGCCTTCGAACAGCTCCATTTGCAATTGATTAATCACCGCATCGACATTGATATCATTCTCGTAACCAACTGTAAGCAATTTTAATGTTTTACGAATTTTTTCAGGATTGTAAACTTCACTTTCACCAGAACGCTTAACAACTGAAATGCCCTGAGTAGTAATCTTTTTTAGGTTTTCCTGTTTCTTTACTTCACGTTCTTTCTGATGTTCGTAGCGATAAATAATGTATGCCTTAGCCACGTCAAACAAGCCTTGAGCCATTAATTCTTTTTCTACGGCATTCTGCACTTCTTCTACTGACGGAATTCTATCAACAAATTGTTGATCTAGAGAAATAAGGACTGTTTTAGTAAGTTCTCGGAATAATTCATCGTTACTGCTCCCTGTTACTGCAAAGTAAGACTTACTGACAGCAGTGTAAATTTTATCGGCTGAGAAAGGAACAGTATCGCCGCTACGTTTTTTAATTTCGGTTATTGTTGTGTAAAACATGGTTTCTATTTTGGTTACTAATGAAGTTAGGCGGTGGTTGGGGTTTTATTGAGGAATTAAAGCTTGAGTACAGCTTGTTTAAACTCTTCGATGTCTTCAAACTGTCGATACACACTAGCGAAGCGGATATAGGCAACTTTATCGATCTTTCTAATAACTTTCATAACTATTTCACCTATTGTTTCGCTAGAAATTTCTCCGCCAGACATTTTCTTTTGAATCTCTTGTTCGACCGTAGAGATTATCTTCTTATAAGTCTGGTCACTATGCTCTCTTTTCTCGAAAGCTCTATACAGTCCTTTTTCTAACTTCTCTCTTGTATAAGGCTGTCTGGTGCCGTCACGCTTTAGCACCGTCAGGTCCAAGATTTCGATTTGTTCATAGGTTGAGAACCGTGATTCGCATTTCTCACACTCTCGACGCCTACGGATAGCAGCGGCGTCTTCAACGGGTCTAGAGTCTACTACTTTAGTATCTGCATTTTCACATCTTGGGCATTTCATGATGATTTGGTTCTTTTAAAATCTGTAATGAGCCGGATTATTTATCTTATGACCGATTCGTAATCTCCACCTTTTTAAAACTTGGCTTAAATAAGATAGAGAGTTTTACGATTTTGATTTTTATTATTTTTGTGTCGTAATTACTAAATGTAGTATCTACATAAGTAATTATACCACTATATGTTGTGTCTGGCTGAAAAATATTTTTGCGCTTGTTCTCGCGGAGCGGGCTCATTTATCCACACGAACAAAAAATCACTGTTAGGACAACAGTGATTTATGAGTAGTTTTGTTAAGTCTGAGTGTAAAGCCTACTTATCATTAGGCGCGATTAGGGTTTAGTTTTTTGCTTGGAAGTCTTTAATTGCTTGAACAGCATGCTTGATTATACGACCCTCCGATTCTTCAGTTTGGTGAGCGATATGGGGCGTAATATAGACTTGGGGATGCTTTAACAAAGCTTGATTGAACTTAAATAGTTCCTTTTGCCTGACGGTAAGATTTTTAGTTACTGAGCCAAATACAAACTGTTCGTCTTCTAATACATCCAAAGCTATGCGACTTACCTTCTCAGATTTTAAAGCTGCGAGCAATGCCTGAGCATCAATAACAGAACCGCGCGCTGTGTTAACAATCATTACCCCCTCTTTCATCGCTTGGAAAGTTTTGGCATTAATGGCGTGGTAAGTTTCCTTGGTTGCTGGCATGTGCAAACTAATCACATCACTTTGTTTTATAACTTTATCGAAGCTTACATATTGAAACCCAAATTCTTTTGCCATAGCTTGATTAGGTTTGATATCAAAAGCAACAACCTTCATATCAAATGCTCTCATAAATTTAATTACTCGCATGCCAATAGCACCAGTCCCCACTACCCCCAGAGTTTTTCCAGCTAACTCTGTACTAAAAATTGATTTGCTAAACTGTTTTTTATTGTTACTCAGAATTACGCTTGGTAAACTACGCGCCATTGAGATAATCATACCGACTGCAAATTCAGCAACAGATTCAGCATTCAACCCAGGACAACTGATCACTGAGATATTACGCTTTTCACATGCCGGTAAATCGACATGATCAACCCCTGCTGTACGCGTGACGATTAATTTTAGTTGTGGTAACTGTTTAACAATCTCCGTTGTAATCTTTTCAGAAGTGTGGATACATAAAATCTCTGTGTTTTTTGGAGGTAATTTATCTACACTTAAAGTTGTGTGAATAAATCGAGCCTTTAACTTGGCTGTTTTTACCACAACTTGTTCAGACTTATTTAAATTATAAAAGACGATGTTCATGATTAACGTTTAATACTTATTATAAAATCGGAAATATTTGAGCCTGTGATTCCCGTGATTACTGCGGCTTGTAAATCTAAAGTGATTTGATAAGTGTTGTGCATTTCTAAAGCCGATTGCACTTCTGTTATTTGTCTATCAATTCTTTGTTTGATTTCGCCGTCAATTAAACTACCCGCTGTATCTGTGTTGTCTCGACCGTCCGATGCCATCGCCAGAATTAAATTATTACTGGCCATTTCAAGTCCTGCAGACAAAGCCAGCTCCTGATTCCTTCCACCAATCCCAGGTTGTCCGATAACTGTTACAGTACTTTCACCGACAGCAAGTAAACACTGACCTCCTCGGGTATCTTTTACTATTTGGCGGCCAATATTCTTTGCCTC
>JBBSJS010000070.1:0-3360 GCA_038257015.1 Candidatus Doudnaibacteriota bacterium
GAACTTCAGAAGTCGGATTGCCAATTTTACAAAAATTAATCTCAGAGGGACATGAAATAGTTGGTGTAGTAACTTC
This sequence comes from Candidatus Doudnaibacteriota bacterium, assembly GCA_038257015.1. Classification (GTDB taxonomy): domain Bacteria; phylum Patescibacteriota; class Doudnabacteria; order UBA920; family UBA920; genus UBA920. The sequence continues at coordinate 77 of JBBSJS010000070.1, forward strand.
ACCGGACGCGCCAAGCGGCCGTAAACAAATAATAACTCCATCCCCCGTTGCACAACTTTCTGAGACTGCAGGACTGCCGATTCTTAAACCTGAGAAAGTAAAAAATAATCCCTTGTTCTGGGAAGAGTTGAAAAACTTACACGCAGATATTTTTGTAGTGGTTTCTTACGGGAAAATTCTTCCGCCGGAAATTCTAGACATTGCACAATACAAAACTGTGAATGTACACTTTTCACTACTGCCAAAATACCGAGGTGCTGCGCCAATTCAGTTTGCATTACTCAATGGCGAAACTAAAACAGGCACTACTATTTTCGTACTAGACGAAGGAATGGATACAGGTGAGATGCTTGCCAGCTCTGAAATTGAGATCAAACAGAATGATAACTTTATCACTCTATCAGAAAAGTTAGCTCATATTTCAGCAGACTTGCTAATTGAAACCCTTAAAAGTTACGAACTTGGGTCACTAACTTTAGAAAAACAAGACGACCGCGAAGCAACCTACACCACCTTAATTAAGAAAGAACACGGTGTTGTCGATTGGAGTAAATCTGCATCAGAAATTTATAATCAGCACAGAGCTTTCATTCAATGGCCAGGAATTTATACAAGTTGGGAGGGTAAGAAAATTAAAATCTTAGACTGCGAAACTTACCAGCAAGACATAGTTAAAGATTTGCCAACTGGAACTGTTACAGAAAACTATATTACTTGCTCAAACAATACTGCATTGAAAATTAACACCTTACAACTTGAAGGTAAAACAGCCACTTCATTTCAAGATTTCCTGCGAGGTTATCCGCAGATTGTAAATCAACAACTTGGATGATAAAAAAACCGCCTTTAACCTTGTGTCATCCTGAGCGAAGTCGAAGGATCTGAGATTCCTCGACTTTCCGCAGAGGCGGATCGCTCGGAATGACAGAGGTGTGGAGCTCAGAATGACACAGGATTTATTCCCCTCCTTGCTTCCACGAAGGGTTGAGGTGGTGACATTGCAAGCTTGTGGCAATTTTTTTATATCATCCTGAGCAAAGGCTTTAGCTGGACTCGAATGATCTTATTAAAAAACACCCTTCGTCAAACTCAGGGTGCTTTTTTATTTATCTTTTGCTACTGTGCTCTTCAAAAGTTTTACTAAACATCACTTCCCCACTCGGCTGTTTGTGAAGGAAGAAAAAGAAATCAGATTTGGTTGGATTCAAGACCGCGCGAATACTCCCAAGTGATGGGTTGGCAATCGGTCCAGGTGGTAGTCCTGGATACTTATAAGTATTGTATGGTGAATTTACTTCTAAGTCAGCAAGACTGGCGCCTGGCGTAGACTTTCCGGTAACATAATTTACGGTCGCATCGCTTTGCAAAGCTTGGCCGATAGTTAATCGATTGAAAAATACTCCGGCGATTAAAGCACGCTCTTCAGCTAGTGTATATTCTGAGCTGGCCTTGCCTCCACTTTCTAATTCAACAATTGATGCCAAGACTAAAACGTCATATAAACTCATGCCAGCTTCTCCGTCACCACCAACAACAACTAAGTTTTCAAATCCCGGAGTTACAATTGGACTGCTCACATCACGAATACCCAACGACTCTACACGAACCGTAAAGTTATCAAGCATTTTTGATATAACCATTTCTGGTGTGGAAGTTTTGGTAAAGCGATAAGTATCAGGGAACAAATAACCTTCCAAAGAAGCGTTGTTTGGTTTGCTAATTAAACTGTATGAAGATATATCAAAATCGTCTAAAGCTTGTTTGAAATCTTCAGGTGACATCAAGCCAATTTTATCCAATTCTGAGCCGATTTTTGCGATATTCCAGCCCTCAATGGTCGTTACCTTAACTTCCTCTGCTTGAGCCTGTAAACGTTCAATTCTAGCCTGTTTTTCGAGCTGATAGCCCTTATAAGATGCCCATAAGCTGTAACTCCCATAACCTATTCCAGCTAATATAACCAAAGCAATAATTTTCTTTAACATAGTGTAAATTATACCATACAGGACTTAAGGAGAATCTACTTAGACCACCTCACCCCCAAAGTCCTTATGTCATTACCTTAAGCCCTATGTCATTCCCGCGAAGGCGGGAATCTAATTGTATCTTATGGATTCCCGCCTTCGCGGGAATGACAGGGGTTGATATTCCTGGACTCGATATGCTCAGAATGGCAGAGAAAGTAGAACGACCTAATACAAAGAAACTGCCGTAGCCACAATACCACGAAAGTTTAAAATGAATTGACTGACAACCACCACACTCCAAGCCCTTGCGTCATCCCGAGCGAAGTCGAAGGATCTCAGATTCCTCGACAGGCTCGGAATGACATAATTAGAGTTACTCTACTTATTGATAACATGGGTGAATTTAAAACTGCCTCCAGAACTCTGGCGGCAGTTTATTGTTTTGATTTTAGTTTTTTATATTCTTATCGACGAGTTGTAGCTTGCTCGATATGATCCAAAACTTTCTTGGCGTGGTCCCTGCCGCCCAAACCGAAGGCTAAACCTCCAGCAACGGCCAACATAGCAACGACTGCTCGGAACAAGTCCTGCAGGAAGCTGGTAGCGATTTGCAGTTCGGACAAAGCCGCGATAACTGCAAAAATGATAATTGACCAGCGGGTCAATGCGGCCAAGAAGCCTGCCGACTTAAAGCCGCCAGCTTTGACAGTTGCTTCGACTACATCACCCAGGAAGTTAGCAGCCAAAATAGCCAACAACATGATTACTACAGCAACTAATACATGACCTGCGTAACCCAAAACATCTTGATAGAAGAAATTAGTTACACCAGTTAGGCCAAGAATATCAGCGGCAGCAATAATGCTAGCGAGGATAAAGAACCACTTCACAACCCATTGAACTAAGCGGGAAATACTTAAGTGGCGTCCAGTGCGATCGGCAAGTTTTTGCAAACCTAACTGATCACCAAGCTTATCAATTCCGATAGAATCCAAAGCGCGTTTTAAAACGCTACCAAGGAAAGAACCAATTAGACCACCAAGTATAAGTACGATTGCTGCTGCCAAGATGTTTGGCAAGAAAGCAATAATGTTGTAATACAAATCGGTAATCGAATCGGAAACAGCGTATTGATAATTGTTATATTCTCTCATAAGACTCCTTTCTAAATAAATTAGGCTAACAGGGATCGACCGGCCCTATTAAATAAAATTAAAAAGAGACGCGTTAACATCTCTTTAATTTCCAACAATTTTTATGTAGTAATCGCGTACACGACCACCATCTAACTCTACGAAGAAAATGCTTTGTTTGTTA
>JBBSJS010000071.1:0-3324 GCA_038257015.1 Candidatus Doudnaibacteriota bacterium
CATTGCACGTGAATTAAAGAAAGACATATTACCTATTGCTGAGAAGTTAGTAAACGATGCATCTCCACAAGTAAGAAGAGAAGTCTCCATTTCACTGCGTGGAAATTCAACGAAAGAAGCAGCTGCACTCTGGACTCAGCTTGCTTTGCAATATGATGGCAAAGATCGTTGGTATTTAGAAGCACTAGGTATTGGAGCTGAAGAAAATTGGGATTTATATTTTGCTGAATGGAAAAACAAAGTAGGGAAAGATTGGAACACACCAACCAATCGTGATATCGTGTGGAGGAGTAGAAGCAAAGCATCTATGCCGCTGATGGCGGAGTTAATCAAGTCGTCAAACGAACAAGAGATGCTTCGCTATTATCGCTCGTTTGATTTTCAAACGGATCCTTCCAAGCAGCAAATCTTAGCACAACTGGTTCAACAAACACAAGGCAGCAAAGTGCTTTTTGCATTGAAGCACATGGATGCTTCAAAGTTGAAGATGACACCTCAACTGAATGTAGCGCTTAACAAAGTATTGAATCAATATAAAAACAAGATTGAATTTGTGGAATTGATTTCTTCGTTCAACTTACAAGATCGTTCGAACGACTTGCTTCAACTCTCCCTTCAGTATCCGGACAGTACCATTGGAAAAGAATCGATGCTTACCTTATTGCGCTGGAATAAAACGGAGTTGATCAAGAGCAAACTATTCGGCAACAATAGAGACGAAGCACAAGCTATTGTTAAAGCGGTAATGCCCCACATGTACAACCCAAAGGCCATCTCAATGATGGAGCATATTATGCTCGACACGACAAGAGACATTCAATTGCGTAAGCTAGCAGTAAAAGCATTTGGCGGACCGTGGGAATCGGAAGACCGATTGGTGTCGCTTGTAAAAGAAAATAAAATACCAGCCGATTTGCATACTGCCGCTGCCGGTGTTTTTCAAACCGCATGGCGCGCTGCATTACGAGATGAAGTTGCTCCCTATTTGAAGTTGCCTGGAAATAAAGAAGGTACTCCTCTTCCAACCATTGCTGTGTTAACAGATAAAAGCGGAGACGCTATTAAAGGAAAAGAAGTTTTCAAAACGCTGTGCAGCAACTGTCACAAAGCAAAAGGTGAAGGCGTAGACTTTGGTCCTGAGCTCTCGGAGATTGGTGATAAGCTTCCTAAAGAAGCATTGTATACTTCTATCTTATTTCCAGATCAGGGAATCAGTTTTGGTTACGAAGGCTATCGCTTAAAACTAAAAGATGGATCATCAGCCTTCGGAAGAATTGTTTCGGAAACAGAAGACAAGATAGAGATGCAATACATGAACAACCATCAAACCGTAGCGAAAGAAAATATTGAGTCGCGAACGAAGCTGGAAAGTTCCATCATGCCGTCTAATCTTCAATCATCAATGAGCGAACAAGAGTTGGTTGATTTGGTGGAGTATCTGGTTATGTTGAAAAAGGATGAGCGGGTTAGTAAAAAGTAATTGAATATCCCTCGACAAAAAGAAAGATGGCCACGCATGCACGAACAAATTCACATTCGTACATGCGTGGCCATTTACCTTTTGATCGGTAGTATGTAACTGTTTAATGGCTTGGCCGACCGTATCCCCCAGGCGGGAGACTCTGCGGAGAAAAGAGAACAATTTTACTTCTTCATCATATCCCGTAAGGCTGCCGTATAGGCATTAGGTAGTTATGAGACCAAATTCAGTTGGAATCAACCTTCTAAAACATGCTTTTATGACGATGAAGACACTATGAATGGCCAACTTAAAATCACAAAACTAGATCAGGTGAATTTAATCATTTCAGACCTGTTCGAATTTACAACTGTTGTCTCGGGCTGCGATACTATTCGTGTTACCGATGGTCGCTTTGATATTCTGTATGCAAACTAAAACTGTTAAACGATACCAATTATGAAAACACTAGCTACTATTATTTTGATTTATCGTTCATGATAAAATGATTAAGCTGTATATTGTAATGCAATTTAAAATCTGTTAAACTTTATTATAATACCTTATGAAAAAACTTTTTTACTATCTAATTCTCATCCTTCTCACCGGTTGTGAGAGTTGTGATGACATCATAAACCCAAAGACAGAACTTGAAAAACTACCCCCCGCTACCCAACAAGGTAAAAGCACATTTGGGTGTTTAGTTAATGGTAAGGCTTGGGTTACTAGAAGTTCAACTGATGCGTCATCGTTTTACCAGAGCGGAATTCTGCAAATAAGCGCAGACGTTGATGAAACAAACAGAGAACAGCATATTGATCTTATCAAAGTGGATGGATTGACTCAAGATGCAATTTATGATCTAACAAATGATCCTGCAATTAAGGCTAATTCAGTTGGGTGCTGCCTACCCAAATATGTTTTTTCGAAGGTGAAAATACGTTAAGCGGCCAACTTACAATCACAAAACTGGATCAAACTAATCTAATTATTTCTGGTTTATTTGAATTTATCACTGTTGTCTCACCGTGTGATACTATCAAAGTAACAGAAGGCCGATTTGACTTATTGTATGCAAACTAAACTATTTAACGATATCAATTATGAAAACATTAGCTACTATTATTTTAATTTGTCTCTCCAGCATGACGGGCGTTGCTCAAACTTCGAGTGCATACAAAACGCAAGTTGAAACTATTTTTCAGGTGGACCGCAGTTTTGTTACTACCGGTCTTCTTCAGGACTACGGCATCTTATTTACAAACGTAGGTAAATACACAGGCATACGGAGTGACTCTAGTTTTCTGGATTATTCAGAATGGCAATCGATTTATAATTCGCTTTACACGTGCCGTTCCACTACAACAGCAACATTGGCAACTAAAACCATAAAATAATTTCTTATGTTTAGTTATTGTATTTGGTGTGTTCTATTTTAATAATACGTTATGAAAAAACTTTTTTACTTTCTGATTTTTATTCTCCTCACCAGTTGTGAGAGTTGTGATGACATCATCAATCCAAAAACAGAACTCGAAAAACTTCCACCAGCTACCCAACAAGGTAAAAGTACCTATGGGTGTTTGGTTAATGGAAAGGCGTGGGTAACGCGAACCTCTACCGATGCGCTTGCCGATTATCAGAGTGGTGTATTGCAAATCAGTGCTGGTATTGATGAGACCAATAGAGATCAAGGGATTACATTAGCTGTATTGGGAGGAATAACTCAAGGCTTGACGTATAGTCTGGCAAATAATCCGAAATGTGAAGCTGTATTTGGTTGGATAAAAACATCAGTAACGTGCTCGTATGATGGAGATAAAACACTAAATGGAAAACTTACGATTACAAAATTAGATCAAGTC
>JBBSJS010000072.1:0-3174 GCA_038257015.1 Candidatus Doudnaibacteriota bacterium
AGAAGACAAGCTTGAGAAACGAGCAATTAGAAATGAACTAAAATCGGAATTGGCAAACTTAACAGATGAGGAGAGTCAACTACAATCAGAGTTAGCCAACAGTTCTGAGCAAGCCCCCTTAAGTGATGAGGCTAAAACCGAACTTAGAAAACAAGAGCTAGAACAAGCGCAACAAATTTTTGAACAAACTAGGCAAGAAGCCTTAGATGCCTATCAAAAAATTGTTGATGAACAAAATGATGAACTGGAGAAATTTCACCCCATAGCTGATGCTGCTGTGAAAAAAGCTAAAGAAGAAGCTATGACTAAAGAATTAAGTCAATACGGCATTGATAATGCTGAATTCAAAGCTCGAACAGATATTATGAGCCCAGCACTCGAAAAGTTTAAAGAAGTTACCAGAACAGCTAATGACGAAATGCAACAAGTAATCTACAACGCTGAGCTTGCTCTTCGTAAAGTAAAAAACAAAGCTGAGTAAAAACCTGCAAGTGATCAAGAGACAAAAAAAGAACCGGAAGCGAAATTAATCGCTTCCGGTTTTATAGACCTGATCCCATCAGTTCAACCAATCAACCCGTTCACCGGCGTTTCCTCAGTTATAGAAGGGATGGTTATTTCAATAGATTCGTCAGGGTGAGAATAACTAACAAAGGTTACTTTGACAAGTCTTTTGGCAATAGAGAAAGATATCTCTACGGATTTTAAATCCAGATCAATGATGTCTTCTTCGGTTATCTCAATGTAAACCCAGTCACCTTTTTTAATACTGCGAGGTGCAATATCGAACCCTGCTTTAACAGCCATGTCTAGGAATTCTTGGTTCAGGTGAATACGGAAATCTTTGAGTAGCTGAGCTCGGCTGATCATGGCATTATTTTTGCCATTCAAACTGTTTGTTGCTTTGGATTCTTTTTTGCCTTTGCTCACTGCACTTGATTGAGCTGATGAAATTTGCACAGAGAGTGCAAAAATAATCAATGTAAAAACCAAAACGATGAATTTAGTCTGTTTCATACTTTCTCCTTAAGAATGTAGATTAGGTCATGTTCAAAAAACGAACTTATGAAAATACCATATACAAGACTTAATGTCAAGTGTATTGACTTATTGTTCAGAAACTAGTATATTAAGACAAAGCCCTGCGAAGGGTTTTAAAAAAGCTTAAATATTTCAATATATTTGGCTTAAATAAAAGCAATTCATATAATTTCATGAACAAAATTGTCCAATTTTTCAGCGATGTAAAAGCTGAAATGGCAAAAGTGGTTTGGCCAGGCCGTAATGAGGTAGTTCGAAATACAGCTATCGTCGTTGTGTTTTCTTTAGTAGTTGCCGCCATTCTTGGCGCAGCAGACTTTGGATTACTAAAAGGCTTTGAAGAAATCATTAGCCGTCAATAATTTTTATCAACTCAACTATTATTTTTTACATCCATGAGTAAACAGCAAGTAACAGGGGAGAAGCACTGGTACGTTTTGCACACTTATAGTGGCTACGAAGACAGTGTTGCTTTTAACCTCAAGCAGCGTATCGAGAACATGGGCATGCAAGACAAAATTTTTGATGCCATCGTTCCAAAAGAAAAGAAGATTAAAATCAAAGACGGCAAGCGTACAACTTTTGAAGAAAAAATCTTCCCAGGTTATGTGCTTGTAAACATGATTGTTACCGACGACTCTTGGTATGTTGTTCGAAACACACCTAATGTAACTGGTTTCGTTGGTTCAGGTACAATTCCAACTCCAGTATCCGAAGAAGAGTGGAAGTTTCTACAAAAGCGTATGGGCGCTGAAGAACCTAAGTTCAAAGTTGATTTCACTGTAGATGAATTAGTCCGCATTACCGATGGTCCATTCAAAGACTACGAAGGTAAAATTTCTGAAATTGATCAAGCTAAAGGTAAGGTAAAGGTTATGGTTACTATCTTTGGTCGTGAAACTCCAGTAGAACTTGATTTCCTTCAAGTTAAAAAAGCTTAATACCACTCGTCATATCGAACGGAGTGAGATATCTCAATAATAAGCTATGAGATCCCCTGCCTGCCGGTAGGCAGGTTCGACTTCGCTCAGGATGACATAGTAGGGGATAAAAAAGCTAAAGCAAATAATTTTGAATTTTTTTGGACTCTCTGCATAAAGAGAGTTCATGTAAAATCCAGAATTGGATTAAGAATAATTAACAAGTAGTCGGCTTGTGAACACGTTCACGGTCTCGTCCCTAATAAGGATTACTACTCACAATAATGGCAAAAAAAGTCAAAGCAAATGTGAAATTGCAACTTCGTGCCGGAAAAGCAACCCCAGCTCCTCCAGTTGGAACAGCGCTTGGTCCGCATGGTATTAACATTGCAGATTTCACCAAACAATTTAACGACCAAACTGCTCCAATGGGGGATTTGATTATCCCGGTGGAAATGACTATTTTTGAAGACCGCACCTTCACTTTTATATTGAAGACACCCCCGGCTTCAAACCTAATCATGAAAGCAATCAACTTGCAAAAAGGTTCTGGTAACCCTTTGCTAACTAAAGTTGGTAAAATCACTAAATCTCAAATTAGTGAAATCGCTAAAACTAAACTGCCTGATTTGAATGCAACTTCCATGGAAGCTGCTGAAAAAATCATCAGCGGTACAGCTCGCTCAATGGGTGTTGAAATCGTTGAAGGCTAATTCTTAAAATCAAAACTATGACTTGGATGAAGAAAAGAATCGTCGTAACGCACAACGTCAAAGTAGTGCAGCCCAAGCATTAGCTATGATTATCGTAGCGGCTCCAGTATTTGTATATCACTGGAAATTAGCGCGACAAGAATCATAACTTGTAATTTAAACTAATTAATTTGTGGGACCTAGTCTGAGTATTCTTACAACGACTTGGGTTTGTACCACGAAAGGAAATCTTATGTCTCATATCTCAAAACGAGTGAAAGCAAACACAGAACTAGTAAACAAAGATCAAGTTTACACTATTGCAGAAGCTATAGAACTAGCAAAGAAAACCGCAACGACTAAATTTACTGGCTCAATTGAAGTACATGTACGCACTGGTATCGATGCAAAGAAAACCGACCAAGCCATTCGTGGTTCAGTTACTTTGCCAAACGGTACAGGTAAAACAAAGCGCATCGCTGCTTTCGTAACCGAAGCTAAAGAAGCTGAAGCAAAGAAAG
>JBBSJS010000073.1:0-3139 GCA_038257015.1 Candidatus Doudnaibacteriota bacterium
AGACGGGTGAATATGAAATTGGTGAGGATTTGGTAGTAACGAGTGGTAAGTTACAAGCTAAACAGGCTGATGCACTAATTTGGGCGGAACGGATTGGTTTTGATGCAGTTTACGCCGTTGGTGGTACATTAGTCAGGACGGCATAAATGATACAAGGAATTGTAGTTGGGCGACAAGCTAGAATTAGTTTAATTTTGCTTCGGCCAGAAAATTCAGATATAGAAATTGAATGTGTTGTTGATACAGGTTTTGAAGGTTTCTTGACTTTGCCATCTCCTGCGATTACTAAACTTGGGTTGCATTATCTTGGACAAATTAATGCAAAGTTAGCCGATAATTCCAATGTAGCAACTAACGTTTATTTGGCAACTATTTTGTGGAATGGTGTAGAAAAGGATATTGCAGTGCTAGGAATGGGGCATCGTCCGCTCATAGGGACTGCGCTACTTGAAGATTATCATCTCAGTATAGATTTCTGTGATGGTGGTACGGTTCTTGTCGATGATATTTTGCGATCGTAAGTGAGTTGGCTTATAATTTTGGGTGCGATCGCCCTTCTTCTGCTATTGGAGAGGGGAAGGGCGATCGCAATTGGATTATCAATAGATGTAGGGTGCGTCACCTGCGATGATAGATAGTTTTGGCAAAAAATTGTAAAGTGACGCACCCTACTACTTGATTTTCCGTCATGAATTTTTTGATTGTGCTTAAGTAACCACGCAAAATTAATTACATAAAGACTCTTGACGCTGTAAGGCTTTCAGGCGAGATGCAAGTGTAATTCATTCTGCACAACTACTTAATTAGATGCGTACTAACTTATCACAATTTGATCCCACCAGCAGCACCGCAATCAAAATAATAAACTTTTAACAAAGCTATTCACCTTTCTGTATCTTGGTTTAATCAAAGGTGTGACTAAGAGCTAATTGAAAGAACCTTTGCAAGTGCAATTGTTCGTTCGCAATAAGCTGGATTAACTGTATAATTTCCTTGTTCATCACGGAGAGCCAATGCTGGGCACATCTTACATATTGACTTAGCAGAACAATTGGGATTACATCCACTTATAACTAAACCTTCCTGTGGTTTTATGTGATTAACTAACTGCTGCCAAGCATCAGCAAACGAAAGTTCCATTAGATTGAACCGCTGATTCCGAATGTCTGAACATGGAGAAAGATTAGCATCATAGTTAATGTAAGCGCCTACTTTACCAACCCCGCAGTTAAAAACACGGGACGGCTCTCTATTTTGTGTTTTGGTAGGGGGTATTTGGTTTTTCACTAACTTAAGCCTAAACTTTTCTGCTGAGTAATAGTCTTCACCTTTTAGTGCAAAATGCGCTAAATTATCACCATCAAGACCATTTTGAATACTTGGAGATACAAAATACTCCAAGTTGCGACTCGTACACCAGTTATATATCCACTCAATAGAATTATGTGTCAGAGTAGTGATAGGTGTTTTACAAAAAAGATTAAAGCCATAGGTGCGAAGAAGCTCTATGTTTTGGAGTACCTTCTCAAAAGCTCGCCGTCCAGTTACTCTTTCGTAACTATCTTCATCGTGACCGTAAATGCTAATCTCAATCATATAAGGTGGATAACGTTTAAATATTTCGATATGCTGGGCTGTTAACAATTCCAAATTGGTGTATACCGACACAATAATACCTGCCAAACGGAGTTTTTCATAAATTGCTGTAAAATTTGGATGGATTAGGCACTCTCCGCCAGTTAAAATCACTTGAACAACCCCCGCTTCAACAAGCTCATCAATAAGTTCAAAAGCACGCTCCGATGAGAATATTGTCTTTGGCGTGTGTCCTACAATATAACAAAAGCCGCATTTAAAATTGCACACTGAAAGCAACTCCCATTCGAGAGTAGCAGGTATTCTCGCTCCGGCCAAAACCCAATTAACAAAAGCGTTAACATTGGCAAAGCTCGTGTTAGAATCTTCAATATTTTTTAAGAAAATGCCAACAGGCTGAGAGGGATCAACTGCGAAATCTACATTGCCAACGTGCCGATGAACTAACATGTATTTTTCCTCCATTTATTTGTCATTCATTGAGGACGCGACATAGTATCGCGTTATCGCGCCCATATCAAACTTGTGCAATCTTTAGTAATTTGCTTTTAGTTTCTTGCCTCGTTACACCTCGAACTAGCGCCGCAAGTCATAACATTTGCTCGTTCTGTTCCTACCTCAACTTGATACCATTCGCTGTGGTTTTCTGGACGAGCGATATACTTAGACTGAGTGATTGCACTGTTATTTTGTGGATCAGTGACCGGAGTCTCTGCTATTTTGCTTTGTAACATAGTAACCTCACTGTATGAAAGTTTGGCAGAAAGTACACTCTAGTTAGTTAGAAAGTCTTTCCTTGTATCTCTCCTTACTTTAATATGCTAATTGATTTTTGTCTAGTCATAAAAGTGGTGTTTAATGGGATGTTTACAAATTTTTACATAATCAAAAATGTGGCAAAAAGTGGGATTGAGTTGAGCGAGTGGCAAAAAGTGTGATAAAGTGGGATCGTGAATGAATAACCCCACTTTTACCTATGGATATTCAGCAAGTTTTAACATGGACTGACCAACAGATATTAGCTAACACAGGAAAGCATCTTGATTCCCTACAAAAGGCTATATTAGAAGGAGTTTGGCAACATCAGGATTATGAAGAAATTGCTAAGAATAATCAGCGCAGTTACGATCACATCAAAAAAGAGGCATGGAAATTATGGAAGCTTCTATCTAATGTAATTGGCGAAGATATTAAACAATCTAATGTTCGTTCTATTTTAGAAAGCAAGGCAGTATCTAGTATTTACAATTTTGGTAACTCTTCACAGATTGTTGGTTACATTAATAGTCATATCAATATCTGTGGAGAAAATCGGCAAGATCCAGAAGAGACTAAAGCCCGATCGCCCTTTCCCCCCGATTCTCCCCAAAACAAAGCCCATACCCGCTTAATCGATTTAACCGAAGCACCGGAATTAACAAGCTTTTACAACCGCACATCCGAACTCACCACCCTCAAACAATGGATATTAGAAGCCCACACCCGCTTAATCACCATATACGGCTTAAGTGAAATCGGCAAAAGCGCGATCGCCCTTCAACTC
>JBBSJS010000074.1:0-3090 GCA_038257015.1 Candidatus Doudnaibacteriota bacterium
AGTAATGTAAATCTTCTAACCGGACTTCTTTTAATATTTTCGTACTTACCTTCTTCTAAACTATGCTCAGGAAAAGGTGAATAATATTCAATATCACTCCCCAAACCCATTTTTTTTAACTCGTTAATAGCTGTCAATGCTTTTTCACTTCGATTAAACGTACCAACTAAAAATAATCTTTCATCCATAATCTTAATGACCTCCTACGTCATGCGCATGACCATTTTTCAGAGCTTCTGTATTGGATAAATGAGAATCTCCTTCAGGTGGTAGTTCCACTATTTCTTTAATTTCTGTTAATGCCATTGCTGGAAAAAATTTTATAAAAATCAACAATAACGTGAAGAACCATCCGAATGACCCGATGGTAATACCGACTTCCGTCCAGCTAAAATTATAGACACCCCAACTGTATGGATCAAACTCTCTAGCCAATGATTGAGCAATAATATTAAAACGCTCAAACCACATACCAATGTTGATAAGTATTGAGAGGATAAATAACCACACTATATTAGTCCGACATTTTTTGAACCATAAAGTCAATGGAAATATGCAATTACAACTAGCCATTATCCAGAAAGCCCAAGCCATATCACCTGTCGGTCGATACCAAAATTGATATCTTTCAAATGGGTTATTACTGTACCACGCGATAAAGAATTCAATCGAGTAAGCATAAGTAACAATACCCGAAGTGAACATGATCAATTGAGACATTTTTTCATAATGCCAAATTGTCAAATACTTCTCTAAACTCCACCATTTTCTCATTGGGATAGTGATTGTCATCACCATCGCAACACCTGAGAAAATAGCACCAGCGACGAAGTAAGGCGGGAAAATTGTAGTATGCCAACCTGGAGTATTCGACATTGCGAAATCCCAAGAAACCACTGAGTGAACTGACAGTACAAGCGGTGTGGCGAGAGCAGCAAAAAAACCATAGGCCGCCATATAATGACGCCATTGACTGCCACTACCTCGCCAACCAACTGCAGTTGCACTGTATAATATTTTTCTAAAACCAGTTGCTCTATCTCTAGCTGCAGCAATATCCGGTATTAAACCAATGATGAAAAACAAAACACTAATCGTTAAATAAGTACTAACCGCAAACACGTCCCACAGCAACGGAGACTTGAAGTTTACCCACAAATATCTTTGGTTTGGGTAAGGAAGCAACCAATAGAAATTCCAGGGTCGACCCAAGTGAATAATTGGAAAAAGGCCTGCAGTAGCAACTGCAAAAACTGTCATTGCTTCCGCAATTCGATAAATTGGAACTCTCCATTTTGCTCTAAAAAGATAAAGTACCGCTGAAATCAATGTTCCAGAATGCGCAATACCAACCCAAAAAACAAAATCTGTGATGTAAACTCCCCAAGCAATTGGGTTGTTGATACCAGACATACCAATCCCATAAAGCAACTGATTCTTCCAGCTTATCGCTCCAAAAAGCATGCAGCTTAGAGCAGTAAATATCAGAAGATACCAACCAACTTTTGGTGGACTAATTGTCCTCAATATATCGTCGTCTACAGTCTTATAATCTACAACAATAGCGCCCGGTTCACTCATAACTTTCTAATGTCCTCTGCTTACACTTGTGTCTGTATTCTCTTTGCTTTTAGCGCTATCAACTACATGTGGGTCAACTTTTGCTGATTCACCGTGTGTATGCTTATTTGCATTTATTTCTTCGTGACTTACTTTAGCGAGGTATGTGATTGCAGGCTGGGTATTTAATTCAAAGTCTAAAATCTTATATCCTCGCATACTTTTAGCATCGTTCGCTACGACGCTTGACTCATCAAGTAGGTTTCCGAATTTAATTGCGTCCGTTGGGCAACTTGATCCGCAAGCAGGCATAATTTCACCATCTGCAACTAATCTTCCTTCATTCTTTGCATCATTTTGTCCTTCTCGTATTCTTTGAATACAAAATGAGCATTTTTCCATAATCCCAACACCCCTAACCGTGACATCAGGATTGAGTTGCCAATTTAATGGTTCCGGCCATTCATAATTAAACCAGTTAAATCTTCTAACTTTATAAGAACAATTATTGGAACAGTACCGAGTCCCCACACAACGATTATAAACCATTGTATTTAAGCCTTCTTCTGAATGATAGGTTCCGTAAACCGGACAAACAGGTTCACACGGTGCATTCCCACAATGTTGGCATAACGAAGGGGCGAATCCAGTAACGGGATGTTCATCTGGCCCATCAAAAAATCTAGCGATTTTTAGCCAAGACATTTCTCTACCTTGATCACAAACCTGTTTACCTACCACGGGAACATTGTTCTCTGCATAACAGGCAGCAACACATGCCGAACAACCAGTGCAAGCTGAGATATCTATCGACATGCCCCATCTATAAACTGGATGTTCCATTTGTTTGTACATCTGCTTAGGTTCCTCACGAGGGCCTAAAGCTAATGGATTATGATGTTCAGCGCCGTGTTCACCTTCTGAATGGTCGGATTTTCCTGCTAAACTTTTCGCGAAACTATCAGCTGTAATTCCTCTAACGAATCCTCGACCTAGTTCAGTATCGGAAAACTGCAATGTAACTAATTTATCTTTTGCTATTGAAGGTTGTAGTCTTACATCTGAAGCAAAGAAACTTACTTGGTCACCCGTACTTTCGAAATCTATTGCTGAGAGCGCATTACTCCCTATTCCAGAAGCATATCTCCCATACCCCGCATGTCCCAAACCAATCGGAGCCGCAACCAAATTTGGATGGATATGTTTGGTTAAATAAGCTGGTGCTTCAATCGCCCCCTGTTTTGTTTTAACCTGAACAACATCACCATGTTTTATCGAAAATTTTTCGGCCAAGTCAGGATGGACTTCTATCCAAGAACCCCAAACGGAAGTTGTCATTGGGTCTGGAATTTCTTGCATCCATGAACGGTTTGCGCCTCTTCCGTCATGATAATGAACTGTCGGAAAAGCCATAAAAGTTAATTTACCGACTTCTTCTGTCACAGTACTAACTGAATCTGCTAACGCCTTCAAAGAATTGATATCAGCGACTTTTTGTACGTTACTATTAGCGTCTTTAGTTGACCAGTC
>JBBSJS010000075.1:0-3066 GCA_038257015.1 Candidatus Doudnaibacteriota bacterium
AAAGCTACTGTTGAAGAATACAACACAGAGGTTAACGCTTTTAATGCTTGTCTAGAAAAAAATGGTTGACCCAAAAATCGAAATCGCTGGTTTGCAAGTAAATCCATTTACCAAGCAAGAGCTTTTACAATTGGTTAAAGATAGAATTTTACGACAAGAAAAAACTTTCTTAACAACGGTTTATTCGGAATTTCTTTATCATGCGTTGCGCGATAAGCATTTAATGAAGCTCTTAAATCAGGCCGATATTTCAGTGGCAGATGGCATTGGTGTGATTTGGGCAGATTATTTCTTATCAAAACCTTTAAGTTTTAAAGGCCATTACAGTAGAATTCTTCAAGCTTGGCTTCAGGTTGTTTATACGGGAGCTGAGATTTTATTGAATCCTAAAAAACTATATTCCCATAGAATTCCTGAGAAAATCGTTGGAGCAGATTTGATTTGGGATTTATCCAAGCTTGCGTCAGAAAATAATTTTAGTATTTATTTGCTTGGAGGACGGGGGAGAGTTGGCGAGATGACTGCCAAGTCTTTGAAAAACCGTCTCCAGAACTTAAATATTGTCGGCACTTCCAATAAAGAGTTCACTGATTTATCTATTCTCGAAGACTTAAAGGAAAGTAAACCCGATTTGTTATTTGTAGCTTTCAACCCACGCGTGCAAGAGAAGTGGATTTTGGAAAACCTACCAAACTTACCAGTACAATTTGCCGTCGGGTTGGGCGGAACTTTCGATTACATTTCTGGTGAAAAACAATCGCCGCCAATATTTATTAGGCAAGTTGGATTGGAGTGGCTGTTTAGATTAGTTACTCAACCATCACGCTTTACACGAATCTTAAATGGATTTTGGGGGTTAATTTTATCGCTAGTTCGGTACAAAGTTTTTATGAGTTATCCAGCCAGAGAAAATGTTTCCGTAGTCGTAGTAGGTTCAGATAACCGCGTGTTGGTTTGTAAACGCAAATCGGGCTTACCTAAAATTGGTGTGCAAGACACAGTAGTACCGTCAGGGGATTACTGGCAATTCCCCCAAGGTGGTTTAGATAATGGCGAGGAATTAATTATTGGAGCCAAACGCGAACTTTGGGAAGAAACAGGAATCAAAAATGTTGAACTTATTGCTGTAAGCGAAAAAACTCATTCATATTTATGGCCAAACGCTGCTCGTCAGCTTGTTTTTCAAAAATACAAATATAACGGCCAGGTGCAGAAGACAGTATATTTCCGCTTCACCGGTTCTGATGCAGAAATTATCTTAGACGAATCTGAGCTAATCGATTACGAATGGCACGACTTGAGTGATATTGACGTGGTTGTGGCACCGGAGCGCATTGAACATTCACGAATAATCCAAGCAGATTTGAAAAAATTGTTGAATATTGAGTCTGAAACTACATAAATTCATACTTAAATTGAAGGCTGTTCACAACTTCAAAACCTCCTTTGTGTCAGGAGGTTTTATTTTTGAAAAAAATCACTATTTATGTTATAATACTTAGTAATGATAAGTAAATTATTGAAACAAAAAACTTTACAAAAAGTAGCTATATTTGTAGCGGTTTTGACTTTATCAACCGCGCCTTTTGCTGATGCTCAACAGTCTAAAAATAATCAACGGGACTTGTTGAATATGGAGCTAAACGAAATCAACAAAAAGATTAATAGTTATCAAAAACAGATTAGCACCACTAAGCAACAACAGGCTTCACTAAAAAATGAAATTTTTATCTACGACAGTCAGATAGCTTCTTTGGAGTTGCAGATGCAAGCCAACGAAACCGAGCGGTTGGATACTAATTTACAAATCGAAGAACTTGAAATACAGATTGAGCGTCGTACTCGCGAAATGGATGACAACAAAGTTATCTTAGGAAAGTTGATGGTTCAACTTTCTCAATTAGATAATGCCTCGTTCATAAATATCAGTTTAGGAAACGATAATTTTTCTGCTTTCTTGGACCAGGTCGAATATACTCGTAGTGTTCAAAATCAAGTTTACTCTTTAGTAAAACGCATCAAAGAAATTCGCGCTACTTTAGAAATTCAACAAAATGATTTGAAAGGCCAGCTGGCTAAGTTAGAAGAGTTAAAAGAGCAGTTGAAAATTAACCAAGAAGTAATTGAACAAGAAAAAGTCGCCAAAGATCAATTGCTAGCACAAACCAAAGGGTTGGAAAGCAGTTATCAAAAATTGTTGTCACAATCCAAGGGTGAGCAAAATGATATCTTGCAAGAAATTAATTCTTTGAACCAAACCGCTCAAGCAGCTGGTGGCCAAAAAATCACTACCAGTAAAGGTGCTTTAGGTTGGCCGATGGACGGCACATTAACTCAAGGCTACGGAAACACTGGCTTTACATCCTTAGGATACAATTTTCATAATGGTCTTGATATTGCAGCACCAGCAGGAAAGCCAATTTATGCATCTGCTGATGGAGTTGTCGCTCACTGCGACCAAAGCCAAGCCGCTTACGGTAACTGGTGTACTATTAGGCACAGCATCACAACATCAACTGGCACTGCCAATGTTGTAACTTTGTACGCTCATATGCGATCTTATAACGTTGCACCAGGGCAAGCAGTAAAGAGAGGTGATCTTGTTGGTTATGAGGGAAATAGTGGAAACACAACAAGACTATTGTATGGACCAGACCGTGGTTATCATATTCACTTCACAGTTTTTGGAGCTGATGGTTACAAAGTTACTAAAGGCTCTAACACCGCTAAGTATGGTAATTATCATATCCCTTCAGGATTTTCATATAACCCAATGAACTTCTTGGGTAAATAAAAACAAACATGCAGATTTTTTTTAAGCATATTAGGTCGTCAGTTTTGGTAGTCGTCACGGTGGCCTTGCTTGCTAGTGCAACGGTTTGGAGTTTTACCCCAGGTTTGAGCTTAGCTCAGATACCGACAGAGGATACCTCAACAGGAAAACCGTTAGTTGAGTACAGTGGAGTTGAATCTACAATCGAAAGCTATCTCTGTACACCGAGTAATAGCGGTGATGGCTTAATTACTTGTGTGAATAAATTGTACCGCCTTTCTGTAGTTATTGGA
>JBBSJS010000076.1:0-2933 GCA_038257015.1 Candidatus Doudnaibacteriota bacterium
AATAACCGTATCCCTTTAAAATATTTGGTATAGATTCCCGCCTTCGCGGGGATGACAATGGGAAGGAGCAAGTTAGATGATTTGTTCAGGAGTCGGTTTAGGCACGTCAATACAGCACTATTCAACTGTTTTCGGTTGTCACTACTTGAGTGACCTTCGCGGAAATAACGGGTAACTTCAGAAGCCTTACTAACGATTCAGTTTCTAAACTCAAGCGGCAAAAAGCTTGAGCTGCTCATTCGACTTAGACTCTATTGGTTGGATTGCTAGATGAGCCGGTGAAATTTTTTCAAGTACTTTCTTAACTGCTTCTTCAGCATTGGGTCGAAGAAATAATACATGTTTATCTGCTTCTAGTTTCAGTGAAATCGACATTTTCTTAATGATTGATTCATTTTCTTTTGTGCCAGTGCAAAGTCCTTGGAGCAAAATTTTATCAGAATACTTGACTAGTAACTCAGCAAATTTCCATGTATCCCCGCTTGTCTCGCCATAAGGCAAAATAGGACTGCATGAGAATGTCACTTTAATATTCTGCGCCTTAAGACCATTGGCGGTAATTAGTCGCTCTTCTAGTTTAGGTTGGCCAGGAGTATACCGCATGATTGCTTTTTCTAATCTAGACTCGAATGGAATTACGCAGTGAAGCCTATCTTGCAATATTTTTAGCGTTGGCAACGCTGAAAGGAGCATTTTAGATCTTGACTGAACTATGACTCTAGCAAATTTATATTTTTCTAAAATCTCCAAGCATGCAGCAGTTTGCGCAAATTTTTGATGAAAAGAATGGAATGGATCGCTTGTGACTCCAAAGAAAATCGCACTAGACCCAAGAATATTTTTTTTGTTTAAATTCGCAAATAGATTTTCTAATTCAACTTTAAAATTTTCACGATAGATTAAAAATCTCCCCTCAGGTAACCCAATTTCGCGAGTGTCTCTTGTACGAAGAAAAAATGGATCATTCAAATTGGCCGCGAAGACATTTTCTTCATTTGTACCATTTTCGGTCAACGTCTTATGTAGTGAAATTGAGACCCCATTTGGGTAGGAGTTCAGGGTTATCACATGCGTAGCGCCGGTTATCAATGGATTCTTAAATCCAACCTGTGAATTTACCTTCGGCTCCGTATTACTGTTTTTAACGACAGTATGGGCTTGAATTTTTTGTTTTTTAGAAAAAGACATATTTCGATTACTAGTTAAAGATCTACTTCTCATACGCATCACCTCCGAATATTTTAGATTACCTAAAACAAACTACTAATAGTTAGACATCCCATTACTTCAACTTATTTAAACTATATCGAAAAAACATTTCAACTTCAAGTGAATTAAAGCAACGAGGCTAACTATCGAATATTCGTTCGGTTTTAGGGTTTTAATTTAAGTTACTTGAAGCTCGTGGGCTCCCTATTGCATCATAAACATAAAACTTTAAGGAGAAATAAAATGATTTCAAATACATACGAGACCAATTTAGATAATAAATCTCCAATTAGTGTTCAAATTAACCACAACATCTCTTTAAAGTTCCTACCAACAATCGACACATTACCTATCAATTTAATAGAGATGAAGTCTGCGTTGGCTCAAGCTTTCAATAAAGAATTTGAAAGCATTAAAATAGTCGCTAATAGCGGTTTAGTTTTACTTTTGATTCCGTTATTAATTCCTGTAAAGGATCGTCTAAGAATCGAATTTTGCTTCGAAGCTGACTCAGCTGTAAACTTGTACGATTCTTGTTATAAGAATTGTAAAAATTTTAAAGACATACTCGAATCTACCAATGTTCTCACTAATATCGGAATTGAAGTTTGCTTTAGTAAAACTATCGCTTAGCCAAGTTGGTCAAAAATGCATCTTGATTTGCTTTTTGCTTCTAGTATCTTCCTGCTCGCCTTCGTCGCGTCAAAACTATCCGACGAATGTTAACCCAATAGGATTTATCCCCCCACTTTCGCCAGTGACACCAGAAGATGAAAAATATGGTCACGAGCTACTCGCAAAACTTTCTGAAAAATACAAACTTGATTTTAGTCATCCGCGACGAACGGACGTTGATACTATCGTTCAAAAATTGACTTCCAGCATCGGTGGTAGCAACCAACCGTGGCATGTAAACGTTTTTGCAGACAACTCAGTTAAGAACGCTGCTGCTACCAAAGGTAATAACATTTTCGTTTGGACAGGAATGATTGATGCCACTCAGAACAATGACGAACTTGCTGCAATACTAGCGCATGAGATTGGCCACATCCTTGCGCACCATACAGAATCTAGTAATGGGGACACCGCGCGAGAAGTAATAGTGGGAATAGGTTCAATGGTCGCAGGCACCGCAGTGCAAATACTAACAAACGGTGCGATTGGAAGCGACATCGCAAGTCAACTTGCTTCTTCATTAACAAAAGAAGTCGGTTCGGGAATCTTGATCTATCCATATTCTCGCGAGAAAGAAACCGAGGCGGATGAAATCGGTCTTTTCTTGATGACGAAAGCTGGCTTTTCACCTCAAGCAGCAATAGATTTTTGGACGAGAGCAGAAAACGACCCGGACTTCAGCGCATCCATTCCATTTTTTTCAACACATCCATTAGCTAAAAACCGACTAGAGCACCTTAAAAAACTTTTACCTTATGCTCTAAATCCAAATGGTATTCCGTCATCAAAACCTCCGGCACCACAGTCACCACTGGGCAATCCTCAACAGATGGCTCCGAAAACTCAAACTCCAACTGCAACACTCCCTAAATTACCCGCAGACAATCTTTCCAATTCCGATAGCTTCGATATTCGCAAATAGGAATTCTAAACCCGTGTTAGGTCATGCGCGTAAACACACCACGGTCATTCCCGCTAAGGCCATGCTTGGTAAAACACTCGTCATTCCCGCGAAGGCGGGACTCTATACCAAATATTTTCATTAGATA
>JBBSJS010000077.1:0-2888 GCA_038257015.1 Candidatus Doudnaibacteriota bacterium
CACCTGAATAACTTGTGCTAACTGATATTTGCGCAGGATCAATAGATGGAAATTCCCTGACCCCAAGGTAGGTAAAACCAATAATCCCGAAGAGCATGATGGCCAAATTCATCACAATGGTGAGTACCGGACGTTTGATGCTTAAGGTGGATAAACTCATCAGCTGGCTTAATTATTAAATTTCACTTTTACTGGTGTTCCATTTTTGAGTGACATCACTCCAGAGGTTAAAATAGTATCTCCAACTTTAATCCCTTCAAGCACGCGCACCATACTATCTGTTCTGGCGCCTGTTTCTACCACAACTTCTTTGGCTTTTCCGTCTAAAGACACAAATATTTTTTTGCCATTTTGAATGGGAATCAAGGCTTCCGTTGGTACGAGCAATGCATCATTAACCGTCTCTAACGGTAATGTGACATTGGCAAAAGTGCCCGGATATAATTTACCTTCTTTATTATCGGCAATGGCCCTCATTTTTAAGGTTCGTGTTGCAATGTCAACCTGAGGTTCAAGAGCGTAAATTTTAGCAGTGTGTTCTTCTTTAGAATTGGATGTTGTAAAGGTCAACGGACTGCCTACCGTCATTCTGGAGACATATTTTTCTGGAATAGCAAAGGTGAGTTTTAACTGGTCGGTGTTTACCAGATTGGCAATTGGAGTTGCTGGTGTCACATAAGTACCCTTAGAAATAGAACGTAAACCGATGGTTCCTGAAAATGGTGCACGAACGGTAGTTTTAGACAGTTGTGCTTCTATAAGTTGGGATTCAGCTCGAGCCGATTCAAAATCGGCATTGGACACTTCAAATTCCTCCTGACTGATGGCTTGTTTTTCTAATAGGAGTTGAGCTCTTCTTTGATTTTCAGAAGCGAGCTGTTGCGCTGTTTTCACTTTAGATAATTGAGCGCGGAGTTCAATGTCATTGACGCGAAACAACACTTGGCCCTTTGAAACCTTTGCCCCTTCTTCAAAGTTAATACTTTCCACAATGCCAGATATTTCGCTTCGTATGTCAATCTCTTCATTGGCTTCCAAAGTTCCTGAAAGTGTAAGATTATCGGCGAACTTTTCGGCTTTGAGAACTCGTCCTTCAACGCTCATGACAGTGCTCGTCTTTTTGTCGTTTTTAGGGTTGTTGATTTTAGCATTAGCGCTTATCCTATAGGCTATTAGGGCAATTATCCCACAGATAATAAGCGTTAAAAGAATGTATCTTTTTTTCATTAAAAGTAGATATCTAGTAGTTGCGGATGGTGTCCCGCACACAAATCTAAATTTTTAATTTTAGAAGTTTAGAAACTTAATTTTTATTTAACAAACTTTAAGAAAAATGCAAGGTTTATTTGTTTGATAACAATCTTATTAACGTCACTTAATTTTGTGAGATATGGTATCCTTAAAATATGAAGCGGTGAAATTGACCTAAAGAAATAGTATCTTTTATCAAAAATCAACTTCTTTACTGAAATTCAAAACATCTGTATAATACTTGCCCCCATTGAAAATTCACTCAATAGTTACGCTCAGAGATCAAAAATATTCAAAACAATTTATTAACAAGCTCATTATTTACGGAAGTCCAACTACCCTATTGATTCTTTCTGAAAATGAGAAGCACTAAAGTTGTTGGTGTTATATTTACTTTCTTTCGTAACACTATAATTACAATGAACCCTAAAGTATTCTATTTTCACTCCTACATTCCCCCAGCCAAACAAAGCCCGAATCAGATAGTTCCCCGATAATATTCTAAAATTTTAACTCGAAGCGCGTATTCATATTTCACATTCGCCAAATTGGTTTCGGCATTGTCTAAGTTGTTTTTGCTGATGATATAGTCCACGCTATTGGAAACACCGTTATTAAAGCGAATTTCATTGATTCGGAACGATTCCTTGTAAGCCTCCACTTGGTCCTGTAACAATTTATAGCGTTCAAAAGCAGTTAGCATGGCACTGTAAGATTGCTTAATGGATTGTTTAAGCTCAAGTTTTATCTGGGCCAATGCTGTTTGAGCTTCCTCCTTTTTAATTTTTTCGAGAGCCACATTATTTTTAGCTCTGAAGCCATTAAAAATTGGAACATTCACTGAAACCCCTACGGAAGAGTTCAGGTTATTATCAAATTGATCCCGATAGGGAATGTTGTCACTACTAAAATTGGTTTGTTCAGAAAAAATGGAATACTCCTGATTATTTACAGTCACAAAATTACCCGTTTCAACAATGCTTGTTCCCGTTTCATTAAAAAGTCTGGCTGCACTGGAATAGTTGGTGTTAAGATTCGCAAAGAGACTTATTTCTGGCACAAATTGCGAGCGTGCCACAGCTATGCCTTTTTCAGCAGCTTCTAAACTTAAATCACGAGCTTTAATAGTTGGAAAAACCTGCAATGCCTGTTCATAAACCGCTTGTGCCGTGTGGCCATATGCGTCAACATCCAATTCCATATGTAAAGGGGCAGCTGTGATGGCCCCCTCTGAATTAATGAGTGTGTTGAGGTTGATCAGTTCGGTTTCAAGCTTGTTTTTGCTTTCTACAATACTCGATGCATCCAAAGCCAATTGACCTTGGAGGTCATGATATTCAGCCGGGTTTCCAGTTTCCTCTTCATAGAGACTTTTCAATCTGTCGAGTTGACCTCGGGTGGTTTTCAATCTGGATTCTGCCAATTTAACTAAGTCTTGAGCATTCAACACTTGTAAGTAGGTCAAGGTGACATTTAGAATTAACGATTGTTTGGCAGCTTCCACTTCCATCTCAGCAGATTTCAAGTTTAATTTTGCTTGTTTCCAACGGTTTATAAGTCTGAATCCATTAAAAGCGACGACATCAAGACCTAAGGCGGCATTAGAAAAAGTTAGTTCTTGGTTGACAATACCGTTA
>JBBSJS010000078.1:0-2885 GCA_038257015.1 Candidatus Doudnaibacteriota bacterium
CGGGGGCAAGTTTAGTCTCTACTCATATAGGTCCATACAAGTATGCAAAGAATGAAGACTACGACCCCACTCGCTCGCGGAAGTTGTTAATCAAAAAGTCAGAAT
Organism: Candidatus Doudnaibacteriota bacterium; assembly: GCA_038257015.1. Taxonomy (GTDB): domain Bacteria; phylum Patescibacteriota; class Doudnabacteria; order UBA920; family UBA920; genus UBA920. The sequence goes on from JBBSJS010000078.1 coordinate 106, forward strand.
TAAATGCTTTATTGGGCAAAGAAAAAGGGTTAACTATCATTCCTTTAGACATTTATATTGGCGCGCGCGGGTTGGTGAAATTAAAGTTTGGTTTAGGTAAAGGCAGGAAGAAGCAAGACAAACGTGAATACATCAAAAACCGCGACACCGACCGAGAAGTGCGCCGCAATACAGACCGATAATTTTTATTAGAAATTGAACTTATCTTGAACCTGTTTTCGGTAAAATAGAAACAAACTAACCATTTTAGGCGTTATGAATTTTACACGCGACATCATCTATTTAGTCGTGATTGCTTTACTCCTGGCTCTGTGCGGACAAGTTATCTACTCTTATGAAGTTAAACCTTCTTACGAGCGAAGGATAAGTGTCTACTATAATAAAGAGGTTGAAGCGAATACTAAATTAATAAGAATTATTGAAGAAGCTGATGAATTTATTTACTTTGCTATTTATACTTTTACGCGCACCGATATTCAAGATGCGTTACTTGCCGCTAAATATAGAGGATTAGAGGTAAAAGGCGTAATTGATAAAACACAAATTGCCCGCCTCGAAGACCAACGAAAACTCGCCAAGCAACTTACTGATGCGGGTATTCCAATTATCACTCAGGACCATTCTGCGATAATGCACCTCAAAACGCTGGTCACTGAAAAAGCCTACTTCACTGGTTCATATAACTGGACAATGAGTGGCACTAGCTCTAATGATGAAGTGATAGAAATTGGATATGATGACGACATTCGTCGTCAATATCTTTCTGTGCTCAAGACACTCTTCTTGCGTTACGAATAAATTAAGCACTCGTGCTATAATACTCTTATGTCTGATTTTACTTTAGTTGATATTTTCTTCGTTATTACTGGAGCAGCTGTTGTTGTTGTTTCAATTGTTATAATTGTCTTAGTTCTGTACATTATTTCTTTCATCAGAACTATCAAACAAATTGCTACGACGGCTAATCGTGCTGCTGAATTAATTTCGGAAGACGCAGCTGCTTTGCGCAATAATATTAAAGCCAAAGGTTTTAATATCGCAGCTCTGTTCACTTTCTTAAAATCAATGAGCAAACTAAAAAACATTAAAGGAAAAAAATAATATGAAAAAAGTAGCAAAAAAAGCTCCTGCAAAAAAAGCAGCGGCTAAGAAATCAGTTTCTAATAAACAAATCGCTATCGGTGTTGGAGTAGCAACTTTGGCAGCAGCCGCAGCTGGTGTTTACTTCATGACTGGCAAGCATTCCAAGAATCGTAAGAAAGTTGCTACATGGGCCACTTCAGTAAAGAAAGAAGTTGTGAAAGATTTAGAAAAAGTTGGTAAGGTTTCTAAATCTGCTTACGATAAATCTGTAGATACAGTAATCAAAGGTTATGAAGGTGCCAAGAATATCGACCAAGCAGACTTGATGGAACTAGCTGGCGAATTAAAAGCTGGTTGGGATAGCGTAAAAACTCAATTGGAAGAAGCCGGTAAAAAAGTTGCAAAGACCGTTCAAACTACAAAAAAAGCTGTGAGTAAAGCACCAGCAAAAAAATCTAGCCGTAAGTAAAAATAATAAACTCCCCTCGCAAAATGCTTGGGGAGTTTTTTATTTGTAAGCCTTTGATTAAGTGGCTTGGTGCCTTCGAATGAACTTCGAGCTGATCAAGATAGAGGTCACAAATAATATTAATTGAGTGAAGCCCCACAACCTAATAAGGTTTCTATCGAAGAACTGCCACTCTCTGGAGTAAATTTGTGGTTCGATGAGATGAAGTAAAACTATCGAACCTAAAAGTATTGAACCAATAAGGAGTGGGATTTTTGTGTGTTTACAATCAACACACATCACCATGACTAAGATTGGCAACAGGACCGAAAGTAACATAATTACCATTAGCCCAACTTCAGTTAGCTCTGTGAATACATGCATTCGTTTGTCCTCCTTAACAATCCGATTTTAAGCCAGTTCATGTAAATCTAATTGCACGATACAATTTGTGCTCTGTGATGTCAAGGAATACTGGCCTAGAGTTGACAAAATACCCATTTTAGCAGTATAATATGGCTTACTTATTTCGGTAGGTAAATCATGAATAAGGAGGTTATAATGTGCTTGTTAATGTAAACCAAACGAAGCTTGTTAAACAAGCTTTAAGTAAGTTGATTTTTGATGCTAAATCAGAAGTTCTGGTTGATCCGATGCCCAGTATAGTTCATTCTACTGGACTGGCACCTGTTCAAGTCAAAACAGTTTTGAAGAATTTAGCAGATAAAAACGAATTAAAAATCAACAAGGCAAAAGGCACTTCTGGTCAACAAATTGCGTCGCTGGAAATAAGAAAAAACTTGTTCCAGCACTTAATGAAATTGGCGAAAGAAGAATTTAATCAACCTGCCACTCAAGCTAGTTTAGTGCAAGCGAATGTGGCAACTCCCAAGGTTATACAGAAGAGTTCTGCGAAAATAATAGAAAAAGCAATCGAAATTCCAACACCGGCGTTGCCGGCTCAACCTCGCCCTGAGGTCATTGCAGTTTTAATTGACTTCGATAACATTCGAGGCTCACAAATCAGGCAAAACTATACTTTATCCTTGGAAAAGATTAAGCAATACATCCAAGGAGAAGGTATCAAGATTTTGTTCTCGGACGCTTTTGTGTCTCCTGACAGCAACAAACAAAAGTATGTGAATTTGCTTTGGGATTGTGGTTGGACTGTTATTTCTTGTCCACAGAAAATCAAAGACAAAGACACAGTGGACATGAAAATAAAGTGGCAGATTACTCGCTACATGTA
>JBBSJS010000079.1:0-2882 GCA_038257015.1 Candidatus Doudnaibacteriota bacterium
AATTTGTTATCTACCACGTCCTCTCTCAAACAGATTTAGCTAAAATTCCCCTCTGGTTGCTCCGGTTGCTCTGTGGTTAAATTAATAGTTTCTTAACTTAATGGCCGTGAGTATATACTGCTCACGATTGAAATTTCCACTTTTGGGAATTTTAATCGTACTAGCAGTATGCGTATGAGCGAAGCGACTAGCTTTATAACAAATATACCCATCTTTTAATATATTAGCAGACCGTGAGGTCTAACAAGTCAGTAAACATTGGGCTTTTCGTTTCTTGACACCCTTTGGGCGACTACTAATCTCTGTTAGCAGTATATTTTATATCCGTTTCGCCTCTGGCGAAAATACCCATCCTAATACAAATTTCCAAAACGGAAATTCATACTAAGATGGGTATATTCCCTTTGGTTTCCTAGAGTGTTAAACCTTAAAAATAATAACTAAGAAACTTTTGACATGGAAACTTTAAAAACCAGATCTACTCAACTCTATCGCAATATTCAAAACGAAATTTGCACTGCATTAGAAAAATTCGAACCGGAACAAAGATTTTTAATTGATAATTGGGATCGTGAAGATTTAACGGGTGAGTCTGGCGGTGGTGGAGAAACGAGAATTTTAAGGAATGGAATCGTATTTGAACAAGCAGGCGTTAATTTTAGCGAAGTTCATGGATTACTTCCACCAGAGATGTCTTTTAAATTAACTGGTTATAAAGAGGAACAACCGTTTTATGCCACTGGTGTATCTCTTGTTATTCATCCCCATTCACCGAGAATTCCGACATCGCACGCAAATTTCCGGTACTTAGAAGTTGGAGATTATTCTTGGTTTGGCGGTGGTGCGGATCTTACTCCTTATAGTTTGAACATGGAAGATGCTACCCATTTTCATTCCGTGCTTAAAAAAGCATGCGACACTGTCTCTTCAGAATTTTATCCGAAATTTAAAAAGGATTGTGACGAATACTTTTTCATTAAGCATCGACGCGAAAGTCGAGGAGTAGGTGGGATTTTCTTCGACTACTTAGGGAAGTATGAGAAAGATAAATTAGAAAACTATTTCGAATTTTCAAAAGTAGGTGGAAACTCGTTTATAGAGTCATATGTGCCAATTGTTAATAACAGAAGGGAAGAAAATTGGAGCGAAAGAGAAAAAGAATTTCAATTGCTTCGGCGTGGTAGGTATGTGGAATTTAATCTAGTTTACGATAGGGGGACTCATTTTGGCTTACATACCAATGGGCGTGCTGAATCTATCCTGATGTCAATTCCGCCGATTGCTAAATGGCAATATGAAAATGACTTAGCTATTACGGATGATGAAAAAAAGCTCCAAGAAATTTTAAGAAGTCCGCTAGATTGGGCTATTTAGATTCTTCTCTCCAAATGAACGACGCAGGATATATGTCTTTTAAGCGTTTATTTCGTCGTTTTTCTCGATTAGTAAATCGAATGGGACTGACAGCGCTAACTATTTTTTGAGGTAGAGGGGGGATATTTCCTGTTATTAGACTTGAAATTATTTCTGCTCCAATGAATGTTGAAATCATTCCCCTCGATCCATGACCAAGACTTACATAAATGTTTTTATACTCGCGACCTTGTTCGTCATTAAGTCTTCCTATTACGGGCAGCCTATCTGGAGAGGTAGTTCTGAAGCAAACCTTACCTTTTGACTCGCGGTACTTTTTTAATACCTCAATACCAGTCTGCAATCTTAAACGCCGAGACAAATCTAGGAATGCTAACTCATCTGTCTTATCTTCATGTTTGTTGTGTTCATAAGTTGCACCAATAATGGATTCTTTTGAATTTGTGAGTGGACTAACGTAACCGTCGTAGCAAATCGGATGTTCGATTTTTTTTGAAACTTCAGTGATGAATAGTTGCCCTTTAATTTTTTCGATTGGTATCCAAGAACTTATTTCAATTTTTGCAGCCGAATAGGCATTTGCAATAATTACAATGTCAAAACATGATTCCTCACCAACCTCGTTTTCTAAGCTGGTTTTATCCGCAAGCTGGTTGATCTTGACTATTTTAGTTTTTAAAATAACTTTTAGACTACCTTTATTTAAAAGTTGTATGTTATTTATAACCTCGCTCGGTTTTACTGATCCGCCGGAATGGAAGTTGATTCCGGAGTTTTCTTGAACTATCCCGAAATTTTCTAGTATCGCATCCTTTTCTAATATATCTCCAATTTTATCTAACCCCTGAGATACGAAAGTAGAAATTACATTTTTCCATTTATTAACTGAGGCAAGTCTCAAGGCACCATTGAGGTTTAGTGAATTTATTTTTAATTTTGAGTTAATCTCTTTCAGCAGCCTGGTGGTATGGAGATATCCTGAAAGATAGAATTCACTTAAATCATCTACCTTTTTAGAAAGTAGCGGCATGATTACTGCGGAACTATTGCCTGAAGCGCCAAGAGCAAGTGCATCAAGTTCTTCAAAAAGTGTTATATCAAATCGACGTTTAGAAAGTGAATGAACTAAACTCAACCCAGCTAACCCCCCGCCAATAATTGCGACACGTTGATTTTTTATATTTGCTTTGACAGAAGTAGAAAGTTTTTTGTTAACTACCGTTCCACTAAGCATATTTCTTTTGGACTCAAATCCCGGGTCAACATTTACCTTAAACCCACTTATTACCGCATTTTCGCGGACCGACCTTGCAACGGAGTAGCTAGCTATTGTGCTATCGAAATTACACTTGCGATAGATTTTTGAAAATAATTCGACCGACCACATTTCGGGATTCTTCTGAGGAGCAAACCCATCAAGGAACCAAGCGTCTGCTTCAAATTGCGATAGTTCAAGCGCACTTAAAATATCGTCAAAAATTAGAGTTAGAGTTATCTTTATGTCAGGG
>JBBSJS010000080.1:0-2864 GCA_038257015.1 Candidatus Doudnaibacteriota bacterium
GGCCACAAACACCCGTCATTCCCGCGAAGGCGGGAATCTATACCAAATATTTTCATAGGATACGGTTATGGCAACGGACGTTGAAGATTCCGGTTGGATTCCCGCCTCCCGAGGGAATGACGGTAGTGGGCTGCAAGAATTACAGTAGTAAAATGCGGAAATCGCGGTTTGCGCAAGAGCCGTTTTAAGCACGTCTTTACAGCTCCATTCACCTGTTTTATTTTTATAAATTCCTTAAGTTGACGCGCATGGCCTTCGCGGGAATGACGGTGGAGGGACGCGGGAATGACGGGCATGGGCTGCTGGAATGACAGTAGTAAAATGGGAAAATGACGGCTTGCACATGAGCCGTTTTAAGTGCGTCTTTACAGCACTATTCACCTGTTTTATTTTTAGAAATTCCTTAAGTTGACGCGCACGGCCTTCGCGGGAATGACTGCCGTTTTTAAGTGAATTAGAGGTATTTGTGATGGAATCCAACTCAGCAAACATTGCTATTCTCATCCCTTATGTCAGAATGAAAATTCCATGAAAACGATACATATTTACTTAAAAAAACACTATCGCTTAATTTTACTAGCACTGTTCCTAGCTGCAATAAATCAAGTATTTTCATTACTTGATCCACTAATATTTCGACACGTAATCGATGACTATGCGACTAAATATCATGAATATACTTTTGAACAATTTTTCAGTGGCATATTCTCCCTACTTGGTCTGGTTATTGGTGTTGCATTCATTTCTCGAATCGCAAAAAACCTTCAAGACTATTACATCAACGTAATTACCCAAAAGATAGGAGCTCAAATCTATAACGATGGCTTAGCCCATTCTCTCGAATTACCTTATTCAGTATTTGAAGATCAACAAAGCGGCCAAACCCTAAGTCGACTTCTTAAAGTTAGAACAGATGTCGAAAAACTAATTTCATCCTTTGTTAACGTTCTTTTTACTACACTAGTAGGTTTAATTTTTGTCATAGTTTATTCATTTACAGTTCATTGGTTAATTGTTCCCATTTTTCTACTCGCCGTACCAGTTATTGGATACATCAGTCTTATCTTGAGTAGAAAAATCAAAGTTGTTCAAGAAACAATCGTACGTGAAACAACGTCACTTGCAGGTTCGACCACTGAATCATTGAGAAACATAGAGCTAGTTAAAACACTAGGTCTCGCAGACCAAGAAATCAAAAGGCTAAATGCTGTAACGGATCGGATCCTCAAACTTGAATTGAAAAAAGTTCGATATGTAAGAAGCTTAAGTTTTGTCCAAGGTACTATTATCAATTTGATAAGGACGAGCATTCTATTCCTTATGCTCTATTTGATTTTCACTCAAGAAATAACGTTCGGACAATTTTTTTCATTGTATATTTATTCGTTTTATATCTTTGGGCCTCTTCAGGAGCTTGGAAATATAATCGGTATCTACCGGGAGACAGAAGTTTCTTTGAAAAACTTCCAAGACATATTAGATACTCCGATTGATCCTAAGCCTGAAAATCCAGTCTCAATAGATAGGCTTACAAAATTAAAGTTCAAAGATGTATCATTTTCTTATAGCCCGGACTCAAAAAAACCTGCCACAAATGGAATTTCTTTTGAAGCTGAACTTGGCAAAACCATTGCCTTTGTTGGTCCATCTGGCTCTGGCAAAACGACGTTGGTTAAGTTACTCGTCGGTTTATATAAGCCTACCGCTGGCTCGATCATGTATAATGGGTTTGATGCAAAACAAATTGATTTGGATAGCATTAGAGAGCAAATTGGATTCGTGACTCAAGATACACAGCTATTTTCTGGAACCATTCGAGACAATCTATTATTTGTTAACCCGCAGGCAAGTGACGAAGAGTGTTTTGACGTCTTAAAGAAAGCTGCTTGTCTTGGGATTTTAGATCGAGCTGAAAACGGTTTAGATACTATTATCGGTGAAGGGGGGGTAAAAATATCTGGCGGAGAACGACAAAGGTTGTCCATTGCCCGCGCCTTACTACGGCATCCAAGTTTATTAGTCTTTGACGAAGCAACCTCTTCCTTAGATTCCCTCACTGAGCGCGACGTCAGCCAAACAGTGCGAGATATTTCTAAAATTGAAAAACAAATTACAATTCTAATCGCCCATCGGCTCTCAACCATAATGCATGCAAACGTTATTCACGTCCTTGAAAGAGGTAAAATTGTTGAATCGGGTGAACATCATCAGCTTTTACGCGAAAAAGGTCTCTATTACGCGATGTGGCGTCAACAGATCGGAGAAAGTATTGAAGAAAATATGAATAAAAGTGAAGCAGTTTGTAATTAGCAGCCGATATATATACAAGCGGTTACCTGATTAAGGACACTTCAATTGCTAGAGATACATAACACGCTGAATTAACTATGGTTTTAAGATTAGTTTTTTGGTTGGAAATTAGGTTACAGATTGATTTCAGGTACGCATAACAAAAAATATTAAAAATTCTTATTTAATATTCAACGAATAATTAGGAAGTAATCAAAATGAAATTTTATTCTGCAACAAAACTGGTTGGATTCGCTTTAGCTAGTGTATGTTTAGTAACAACAAATGCATTTGCATATCCAATCCTTGGTCAAGCTTATTCTGTACAGAACGATGTTACGAAAGGTCGTTTTTTCGATCTTAACAAGCAAATGCAACAGACTGACATTTTGACGGGTTCCACATATAGATTTGATAAGGTCAACGACCCAGATGGTGACTATATTAGATTTAGTCTTAATCTAGAAACAGCACTCGGAGGAGCTGCTCTAACGATGTACGGAACAACAGCAGATTTCAACGACGGTGGTGACTTCATTTTGAGACCATCTGGTAAAGAAAGTGCTCGAAACGTA
>JBBSJS010000081.1:0-2680 GCA_038257015.1 Candidatus Doudnaibacteriota bacterium
CATGTGTCGTTAGGAAGTGATGTAAGGTGCCAACTTGATTGTCGTCAAGGTGCCAACTTCACTGTCGTCGTACAATTTGTGCGATTTGCCAATGAGCGTATTAGAAAACTTTCAATTTCAAGAATCGCACGAATCGCAGGATCCGGCCTAGGGCTGCCCTTTACCCTTAAATAATACTGGACAAGCCTGATTTGACTCTTATTTACCCTGAATTAAAATATGCATCATAGTTTTTTTCTGCATCCGCAGCTTCATCTTCTTTTGCAGCTGCAAACAAGCTGAAGCCTAAACACATGAATTGAAATTCTCTGTACCCTTGCCAGAGGATTTGATTGCCTGGTTCGCCATCACTTTTTCGTCCAAGATGCCCTCCAATCTTTCCTACAAGTCGCACAGCCTTATTCAAGTTAGAGGGAGGCTCTAGATTTTTTTTTTAGAATAAGCGGTTAAAGTCCGGATTTCGATGTCAGAGAATAAGACTTCAGCTGGTAAATTAGGTTTTTCTCTTGATAAACGGGTCATTAAAGTGATTCGCCAGGCTACCACTAGATTAATGGCTAATGCTCTGGATATTCGTTCAGCAGTGTCATACTGCATATCCTCGGTTCCACAACCTGATTTCAGTACACGATGATAGTCCTCGATACGCCATCGCAAACAATACCAGCGCAAATATTGCTCTGCATCTTCTGCCGAATCAATCAGGATTGTCGTGAGTAAGATCCATTCTAATGGTTCTACGTCTGGTTCTGGATTTTCTTCTCGTGCATAAAGCACTGTGATTTCAATAGGGGTTGTATTTTTACAGTACCCTTGAGGGGGGTTAATAAGAACACGTTTGGAACGCACAGTCAAAATCGCCGTGCGAGCTGGACGTTCGGGGTGTGCCTTTTGTTTGCTTTTCTTCGCTCTAGCACTTTCCCTGGGTATTGCAATGCTGATCACGCTCAGGATGGGTGCTTTTTGAGCGAGCGAAAACAATCTTTCTGATTCCTGTGATACTTTACGATCCTGTTTTGCACGCACCAATAGATCAACAGATGGATTATTACGCTGCTCATCAAATAATTCAAAAAAATCAGCTTCCCGATCGCATATGCTTATTAGACGGGTTTGAGGCATATCTTTAGAAACTTTAACTAGTTCACGAAAGTGCTTAACCCATGCAAAGGTCTTTTTTTCTTCTATAGGAATGTCATAATTAGAACGCGGATCTTCTATTTTATTAATCTGAGGAGCACTGCATTCTGCATTAAATACCCCCAACGGGAGCCCCGATGTAGTAAAGGCTAATGTAGAATGCAAATGAAGTCCGCGAGTCTTCGCTCCGGTCTGATTAGTCGCTAATTCACCTAACCCTTCACATTGATTTAAGTTATTAAAATTGAGATCACAGCCGTCTTGTATGCATAGAACCACCTTTTGTCCCATCATTCTTCGTGTTGTCCGGTTCTGATGTGGAACCAGTATATTGGCCATAGTTACTGCTGAGTCATCAGGCTGATCGATAAAGCGATAGGCGGCCTTAACGGCCGACCAGTCACCTTTTGAGATCCCGCTAAAAGTACGTTCGGGTATTTTTGCTTTATCTTCTGCCATCTTTACAAGCCTTTTACTTAATCGCTCATCTCCAAGCGGTGCTTCTCCAAACTCATTTTGCGCCCAGACATCACTTTCTAAACCACCTGTGGGGGATAAAATTTCTTGACTTGCATCTGGAGGTAACTGTAGTTGGGTTCTAAAATCATCACATAAAGGATACATGAAAATGGTTTTAATGGATAATTTAGCTTGATTCAGACTGTCTTGTCGGCCTCTGCCTTTAGTTTTTCCAACTTCTATCCAGTTTGATGCACGATAACATGTGCCAATATACTGAGAATCATCTACAAAGCTTTCGACTAATAAAGGTTTATACCCATATCGTTCTTCAAAATCAGAGGTCAATCTTAATAAGCACATGCTCATGGCTTTAGAAGCCAAATTATGACAGTTCACACACGGCCGAATGAGAAAACGGTTCATGCCAATTACTGAAGATAAATATTTTTGACGCTGTTCGAAATTCCAGCCAATCCACTCATCGCGTGCTTCCAAATTTAAAGCGCAAGAGGCGAAACCAAAACCTCCAAGCCAACCATTCGCTGAGCGAATAAGATAATACAATTGTCTTCCAATAAAGGTTCCCGCTCCTAGAGGATGTTCTCTAGTCATGAGCGCATTCCATATTTGTTTTTGAGATTTATCGGTGACCAATATAACTTCTAAATCTTGAATTTCGCCAACGATTTTTGGAACTTCAGTTGGTGGCACAACAGGCTCTTCGATACGCTTTAGAGAAGGCGTTTTTGCGCGTGGTTTCACATGCTTAGGCAAAACAAAATGACCCGCTGCCTCCAATGTACGTAGTGCCTGGAGGCAGCTACTATCCTGAGGTTGATTGCGAGCATCATAGAATCCAAAGTGTTTGCACACATGGAAGGCAACCGCAGTTCTATTCGAACACGTTTTGTTTTTGAGCAAGTTTTTGAGGTAATCTATATTATCTGGACTAGATAGAACTTTTTTGATTTGGCTTTGCGGTAGGATCATGTTTCAGTCTGTGGTATATTTATGTGGAAAATATACATGTCTTGAAAAATGCTGTCCAGTATTATTTAAGGGTAAAGGGCAGGGCTAG
>JBBSJS010000082.1:0-2600 GCA_038257015.1 Candidatus Doudnaibacteriota bacterium
TCGTTAATATGACCAAGTTTGCAAAAACTGCTGGGCTTACAAATAAACATGGTCGTCCGTTATACAAAAACTCTATTCACACCATATTAAGAAACACATTCTACTATGGACTTATCACATGTAAGCGTGGTGAATTTATCGGAGAATATGAGTCCTTAATTTCTAAAGCACTTTTTGACAGAGTTCAATTTGTTTTGCAAGATAGGGGTTTCAGAATAGAAAGAAAACACAATTATACATTCCAGGGTTTGATTGTGTGCTCAGTGTGCACAAGAAAATTTAAATCTATGACAGTTAAAGGTAATTTGAGGTACTACTTATGCAAAAATACTCCTTGTGGTCAAAAAACGACTTCTGAACATTCCATAGAAGAGCAACTATTGGAATATTTAAAGCAAGTTGAGTTTGATGAACAAGAAGTCAGTTCCTTTAAAAAAGCAATAACAGCTTTTAGGGATAATGCAGTAGAGTCTAGACAGCAACAGGTTGGTGCAATGGATTTAGAACTTGCCGCTATCAATGCAAGGTTAGAAGGGTTATTACAGAAATTCATGGAAGAAAAGATTGACGTCGAAACTTATAGTAAAACCAGATCAATGCTACTTAATAAACAACTTGACTTAAGAGAAACACGTGACAAGTTAGAAAAAACTGAGGGTAATACATTTACTGAACTTGAAGATTTGGGCAAATTACTGCAAAACCCTATAAATGCATACAAAAAAGCCGACTGGCTAGGTCGGCGACGCTTGGTGCAATCAATGGTGGTCAAACTCGAAGTTAACAACAAATCACTATGTATTCATTGGAAGAAACACTTCGCCATGATAGCAAATCGTCCAAAATTGAAATTTGGTGGAGATGGCGGGAGTTAAACCCGCGTCCAAAACAAATTAACCATTTCATTATTCACAAGATTAGTCCGTTAAAATTCCTAAAGCTGAAGCAACGGACGACCAAGCTTTAGGGTGATACGCAAAGTTTCCACAACACTGCGCGTATCAGGCAGTCTTGTTATATCTTCAATATAAACCAGCGAACCTTGGCGCGAAGCACGACAAGTGCTGGGCGATCACTTAAAGTTTAAGCGAAAGCAGGTGATAGTTCTGCATTTTTAAATGCAGCTACAACCTTAGAGTATGCGTTAGCATATATTTTTGCCTACCAGATTTACGAGTTAGAAAGGCTTGCTCGTCTTGCATATAAAATGATGTCAAAGTTCTGTCAAAATCCGGCATCCCCTCGTCACAACCACCTTCGCATGTTCCACTTTAGCTAAAGCTAAAGTCTCACGAGCTTCGGTGTCGCTCCTCTCAGCCTCTCACTTAACCTCTCCCGCAAGAGCGGGATCGGCCCAAGTGATAGCCTGGGTTCTTCATTCAAAAGTTAATTTGAGTATGATAATAATACGGTAAATATCCACTTTTGTCAATGCTTTAATAGTCGTACAGGAGTATAATGATAGTAGAAGAGTTAATTATTAAAAAATATATATGAAAACTCAATTGCCTCAGTTACGAATTTGTAAATTTATATCTGAGGACACGAGACTCGCACCACTTTGGCTTGTAATTAGGTTCTATGTCGGGTGGCAGTGGCTAAGCTCTGGTTGGGGAAAATTTAATAACTCTGCCTGGGTGGGGGAGAATGCTGGTACGGCAATCACAGGTTTCTTAAATGGGGCTGTAGCAAAGTCTGCTGGAGATCATCCTGCGGTATTAAGTTTGTACGCAGATTTAATTTCTAACGTCGCTCTGCCCAACGCGAGCTTGTTTTCGTATCTAGTTACCTACGGAGAAATACTAACTGGCTTGGCTTTAATACTGGGCTTCCTCACTTATAAAGCCGCAGGTATAGGCGCCTTTATGAATTTGAATTTTATGTTCGCAGGTTCAGCGGGGTTAAACCCATTGATGTTTGTCTTACAAGTATTCTTGATGATTGCCTGGCGAACTTCTGGATGGATAGGACTCGATCGCTGGATATTACCTTGGATTACAAACCACCCGATGCTCGGCAAATGGTTTGTAAAAGACAACTAATCTAACTATCAAAATAAAACTCTCAAAGTAACTTCGCTTTGAGAGTTTTATAAAAAAAACCGCTAGACTTTCGTCTAGCGGGTAGCTGCATTCACAAGCTTATTAAAAACAGGATGTTCATGGCTGATAAAATAATCATCGATGCCATCGGTCTTTCCAAGTACCGAGTAAACAACCTTGGTCTCTTTCAATGCTCGTACTACGTTGCGGAAATCTCCTCGTGAGAAATCACGGAAGTCACGGTTTGTAAGACCATTTTGTAGTGATTTCACCAGATTCATAAAACCGCTGAACTTGTGTCCGTTGTTGCTTGCTAAGAACTCGCAAACTGCTTGCATTAAAACGAACTGTCTAAGTTCTCTCGGCAATTGGGGACGCGTGTTCTTTTGTAGGTGCTCCAGGCATTCAATAAACCGAATAACTTCTCTGTCCAAGATTTCAGATTGCGGATTGCTATCAACACCGCAACAATGTTCTTTTAATTCAAAGCTGTCGATGATTTGGAAAAGTTTTCCTTCGTCGGCAACCTTGTCCGGAAGATCATAAAAATCTTTGTCA
>JBBSJS010000083.1:0-2545 GCA_038257015.1 Candidatus Doudnaibacteriota bacterium
ACAGGCTCACCACAGGTTCTGGTGGAGCTAACGCTCCACTGTATATAGTGAGCTAATCAATGTGTATCAAAAACGGAAATTTATACTGCGCTCACTATATACTGCTAACGATTCAAATTTCCACTTTTGGAAATTTTAATTGTACTAGCAGTAGCGTAGAAGCGGTGGCACTAGCTTTATAATAATATATCCATCTTCTATTATAGTAGCAGCCTAAGGGCTAATAAGTTAGTAAACGTCGGTCTTTTCGTTTCTTGACGCCCTACGGGCGACTATTAATCTGTATTAGCAGCGCCGCACAAGTGCTTCAAGAAAGGAAATTTCGACGTATTCTTTCTAGTTACCCTCCTTCGACAAACTCAGGACAGGTTGTGGGTGCTACTTATATTTGCGTTCAGTTTATGTTGTATCTCTAGTTGCCTCTGGCTCCATACTGCCCTCAATTTAAATTCCCAACCTAATAGATGGGGTAATTTTCGAATGTAGAATGATTTTACTCATATTCGTAATGGCGAAAGACAGTTAAAGTATTTTTCTTTCGTAAGAATAAGCAATTCAGAAATATATAGTAGGTGTTAGATGAGATTAAGATCAAGTATTCAATCAAAATTATTCAAAGATATTATCGGTGGAGTTTTAGTGTTTTTGGCAGCTAGTAGTGGGTTAGGGCTTGAAAATGCACTCGCTGACGGCGAACGAAAGATAAAGGTCGTTCAAAAAGAAATTCAAGCTGGGCACCACGTTGAAGTTGACCTTAAAAACGATCCTATTGAAAGAGTTGATGTTGTTCTTCGGCGCACCAATGGTGGAACTGAAACTCAATTAAGTGTAGGCTTAGAGGACTCCGCAACATTGTTTGGTGGGCCTCAGCAAGTGGACAAAAACGAAGACCATGTATTGCGATTTGAAGCAGGAAGTATAAAGCCAAAAGATAAAGATCTTATACTAAATGCGATAAACGGAAATATCTTTGTTGAATCGGTTCACGTGTTTTATGGTGACGACTAATATCTAGTATTAGCATTAGAGTTTGTTACAGAGCTCTTTCACTAGAGGTGGCTTTTTGTTGTTGTACGAAGATTTTTTAGTCTTGGTGAAGAGGGCGAATAAAACCTTTATTACTTTAAATGATGGCCAAAATGCTTACGGTATTGGTAACCGTAAGCATTTTTCAAAACAAGGGCTCGTATTTAGCCGGTGATTTCATTTAAACTTTTTATAACTGTAAGTCTAGTGTCTCCATCTGGATTTTGAAGGAGGAATTTATTAATTCCATGATGATCGTCTGACTCTAAATCGGGATCTACTAGCACTACCAATGGAGCCGAAGTAAAGATATTCCCCGAACTTTTTAGTGCGACCAGTGCCCGATCTGGGTTCCCGGTTATATAAACGCTCGAGTCAAAAGATGGGTTGACTGAATTAGTTATCCGCATCACTGGTCTTAGACCAGGGATTTGGATTGAACCAGTGAGATTCTCGAAAAAGAGGTCCTCCATTAGTTGGATACTATCGGGAGCTTTGATGGCTCCTCTACCAAATATAGTGGTTTGAAATAATCTAAATACCTCGTTTGGTAATGTAGTTAGCACTTGCAGATCATTTTTAAGTTTGTAATCAGCAAGTTTCCAGAATTTATCGAGGGATTCTGTGTTGGCCGTGAACGAGCGATTGGGTTCGCTAGTTCTAAACCCTTCTGAATACAAAGTTTTAACTAAGCTCGAAAATTTCTTTTCGGTAATTTGAGCACAGTCTTTAACAGCTGGACCGGACATGATTGTGTCCGTATGCGCTGCATTCCAAGTGTCATCAGAAGGAAAATTTTGACTTTGCAAATTCATTTTTCGTAACAGAAAATTAATTCTATACCACTTAGCCGAATCAAATAGAATTCCTTCGAAGTCGACCAAAATTCGTGTCTGGTTGGGGAGAGTCCATCGCATTGCACGTCGTTCCTTTAAAAAAATAAGTAAAACCGTTCGCACTCTTGAGTTAAGGGTTAATCCTAATCAAGAGCGAAAAATAAATATCAACAATGTTTGATTTTCAAAGATCGATTTAGTGACGGAGCTAGATAGCGAGAATTGGTTTAGATTTTAAATTCAAGATTTTTTAGTCGAAGTCTTGTCACCATTTCCGACCAATCCGGAGAGTTATCTCAACAATTTGATTTCCTGTCAATTTAGGAAAAATCAATAACCATAAGTAATTAGTATAGTGTTTAATTCCTGTTTTCATGCTTGAGCTGGAAATCTTTCGGAGGAGAGATTTCGAGTTGAAAATCTCTAGTTTAATAGGACAAGTCGACAACTCCATTTTACCATTTACGTATTAGTAATGATAAAGTGATAGCTTGGCTATAAAAATGTGATTTTTTGTCAAACTTAAATTTTGGTATTTCAGTTTTATTTCGTAGGAGATCACTTTTTAGCTCTTTTATTTAGACAGCATATGTTAAGATTTCATATAAATGAATTGATCGGATAGTATTCGATTGATTCTATAAGTTTAATAAAAACATATCCATTTGGAGAAGTAATTCATG
>JBBSJS010000084.1:0-2526 GCA_038257015.1 Candidatus Doudnaibacteriota bacterium
ATAGTTCGACAAGCTCATCACAGGTCCGTTTCGACTATGGCGAAAATAGCGATCTTAGTATACTTTATTTTTGTTAGCCGATTCATATGCTAAAACTACAGTTACCTATTACCCAAAAAACATGACAAACAAATGAAAGTAATTAAATTTGGGGGATCTTCAGTTGCGTCTCCAGAAAACATAAAAAAAGTTCTCAAAATAATTGAACCTGATGTTCGAACAGGTAAGTGCGCATTGGTGTTTTCTGCTTTTCAGGGTGTAACGAGTTCTCTTTTTAAATGTGCAGAGTATGCTTCAATACAGAATGAAGGTTATAAAAAATTTCTAGTTGAAATTGAGGATAAGCACGTTGCAATAGTAAAGGACTTAATTCCGGTAAAGGATCAGTCGAGCGTTTTAACCTTTGTAAAAATTTGTTTAAATGAGCTAGAGGATCTTTGTCACGGAGTGTTTCTTGTTAAGGAATGTACTCCGAGAGTCATGGACTATATAGCCAGTTTTGGTGAGAGACTATCTGCTTTTATTTTAGCTGAGATTTTAAAGTCTCAAGGGATCGATACATGTTATGTTGATTCGCGAGAAATTATTAAGACCAACGATAATTTTGGAAATGCACAAGTCGATTTCACTTTAACAAATCAACTTATAAATGAATTTTTCATAAACAATAAGGGGATTAAAGTAATTACTGGATATATTGCGAGCACATCACAGAATGAGACCACAACACTTGGTAGAAACGGTTCTGATTACAGTAGCTCGATCATAGCTGGTGCATTAAACGCAGAATGTCTTGAAATCTGGACCGATACTTCAGGAATAATGACCGCCGATCCTAAGCTTGTATATCGCGCGTTCACCATTCCTGAACTTACCTACCATGAAGCAATGGAATTATCCCATTTTGGTGCTCGAGTCCTGTTCCCGGCAAGTGTTCAGCCGGTCATGAAACTTGGAATTCCAGTTTACATAAAAAACACCTTCGAGCCTGACAACAAAGGTTCGCTGATTAGTAACAAAGCAACTAGCAATGGCCTTGTAAAAGGTATTTCTTCGTTAAGTGAAATTTGTTTACTAACAATTCAAGGAACAGGACTTGTTGAAGTAGTCGGAGTAAGTAAAAGATTCTTTAGTGCGATTGCGGAGACTGGCGTAAATGTAATTTTAATCAGCCAAGCGTCATCGGAGCATAGTATTTGTATTGCAATCAGCAACAAAGACTCCGCAAAAGCTGTAATTGCTCTGGAACAGGAGTTTTCTAATGAAATTTCAGCGGGAAGAATGGATCCAGTCATGCTCAAGCAAGATATGGCAATCGTCGCCGTTGTTGGTGAGAATATGAAGCTTCATCCAGGATCTAGCGGAAGAATGTTTCAAGCCCTCGGTAGAAACAATATAAATGTTTTTGCGATAGCCCAAGGTAGCTCGGAACTTAATATTTCAGCGGTTGTTCTAAGAGATGACCTACAAAAATCTTTAAATGCGCTGCACGAGGTTTTTTTCCTTTCTCAATTTAAAGTTCTTCATTTATTTTTAATCGGCACTGGTTTAATTGGGTCTACATTAATCAAAATGATTTCTGAACAAATTGACAAACTAAAATCAGAGCAAGGTTTAGAAATCCAAATCCATGGCCTTGCCAATTCACGTCAGATGGCTTTTAACGAAGATGGTTTTGAATTAAATACATGCATTCCACTTAAGGTGTCACAAGAACAGTACATTTTGAACAAATTTATCAGCCAAATGCTCAAGATGAATTTCTCTAATACGGTTTTTGTTGATTGTACGTCAAGTGAGGAAGTAGCCTCCGCTTACGATACAATTTTAGAAGCTAATATTTCAGTAGTGACTCCAAATAAAAAGGCTAATTCAGAATCCATTACTAGATACTTAAAACTACAAGCTAGTGCAAAGAAACGAGGTTGTAAGTTCTTATTCGAAACAAACGTAGCCGCTGGTCTTCCTGTAATTAGCAGTTTGCAAGATTTGGTAATCAGTGGTGATAAAGTACTAAAAATTGAAGGAGTTTTAAGTGGTTCGATTAACTTTATACTTTCGCGATTAGAGGATGGAGTTTTATTTAGCGAGGCCATAGGTGAAGCCAAAGAAAAAGGCTTCACCGAGCCCGACCCACGCGACGACTTGAACGGAATGGACGTCGCCAGGAAAATTTTAATCTTAGCGAGAGTTTCTGGTGAAAATATAAGCTTAAATGATGTCGAGATTAATAGCCTTGTCCCCAAAGAGGCTGAATTTGTCGAAGGATATGAAAATTTCATTGATGCGATCAAAGCAGATGATCAAAAATTTTTAGATCTGATCACTTCGAATAAGGCCGAAAACAAGAAATTGCGATTTATGGCAAGCCTTGAAAACGGAAAGGCTAAAGTTGGGCTAAAGAGCATAGACTCAAATCATCCTTTTTACAGTCTTAGAGGTAGTGACAATATGGTGCTTTTTACGACGGAACGGTACAATGAATATCCGATGGTAATAAGAGGTCCTGGCGCTGGTGCGGCTGTA
>JBBSJS010000085.1:0-2423 GCA_038257015.1 Candidatus Doudnaibacteriota bacterium
CTGAAACAGAAGGTAGGGAATTGGTGGCCAAACTAAAAACTTTAATTCCTAAGCAACAGTTTGAAATTGCGATCCAAGCTGCCATTGGTGCAAAAGTTATTGCTCGCGAAACAATTTCTGCTCTCAGAAAAGATGTTACTGGCTATCTCTATGGTGGAGACGTCACTCGAAAGATGAAACTGTTAGAGAAACAGAAAAAAGGTAAAAAGAAAATGAAAAAAATCGGCAAAGTTGAAATTCCTCAAGAAGCTTTTCTAGCCGTTTTGAAAAATAATTAAACGATATATGAGAAATCAAAAAGTACTAAGAATTATTACAATAATAATTGTGAGCTTAATGATACTTTCTTTAATTGGCGCTTACTTCATTAGCTAAAACTGCCCATGAAACTTGTCTTAAAAGATCAAGAAATATTGCATAAAACTTATCGTCAAACTAAGTATGTCTTAGTAAGACCGCTAAGCTTTATTTTTCTCGGTCTTACATTGACTTGGTATTTTGGTTTACAATACGATATTACGGAAAGTTTCCCTAGCTTACTTTGGTTGATAACAACTGTCTTTGGAGCATTCGCAATTCGTGATTTAATCCTTTGGTATAACAACCAGTATATTTTCACAAACGAAAGATTGGTTCGAGTTTCATACCATGAAATTTTTAGGTACACGGTAATGGAATCTTCTCTAGACCGGATTCTTAATGTAGCTTTTAAGACTACTGGAATTTTATCTGTAATGGGTCACTTCGGCGATGTTGAAGTGCAAGCAGCTGGAATGCTTGAACCAATTGTCCTAAAACACATCAACAGACCCGATGAGGTAAAGGATTACATTTGGACTTTACATGGCAGACACCCTAAAAGTGATAAGCTCAGTCCATTAGAACTCTCCAACTTAACCAACCAGCGGAAACCAAAAGTTGAGAAAATGATTTTTAAATAAAATGAAATTTAAATACCCAAAATTATTTAACTCTAAACTATTTCTACTCGGAATGGTTATTGTGCTGGGCGGAGGAATCTTTTTGCAATACCAGAGGTACGAAAACCAACGGTTGCTTGATGAAGAAATCCAAAACTTGGTCAACGAGCAGAATGCTCTAACGCAAAAGAACTTAGAGCTGGAGCAATCCCTAAAATTCTTCGCAACTAACGAACATCAAGAAAAACTAGCCAAAGAACAGTTAGGTCTTCAAAGAGAAGGGGAAATTGTGGTAAACTTCCCGCAGGACCTCACTTTGCAAACTGATGCAGATTTCAGTCTTCCACCCGAAAGCAATCCTGCTAAATGGTGGCGATATTTATTTAAAAGTAAAACCCAATCTTAATGACAAAAAAACAACTCACAATTAGCATCGTCGCAGTCGTCATAGTCGCAGCTATAGTCTCAGGAGTCATTTGGCTCTATCAAGGAAGCTTGAATAACACCAAGAAAAGTGTATTCAACAGTTTACCGCTACCTGGTGTTTTAGTGGGATTTGATACTGTTCCCGTTAAAACAATAATCAACCGTTTAGATACAGCCGAGAAAATTTTAAGCACTTCTGGTGGGGAACTTACTGAAGAAATTAAAACCCAGATCCTTGATCAATTAGTAGATGCGAAGCTTATCAGTCATGTTGCCAACGACAAAGGCATTGTAGTAAGTCAAAGCCAAATTGATACGGAGTACCAAAATATTCTTAGTCAATATGGGAATAAAGATGAAGTTGCTTTCGCGGCAGAACTTCAAGAAGCTTACGGAATGACAATTGATGAATTTAAGAACACAATCATCAAGGAAGAAGTTATAAAGACAGATTTAGCAACTTGGTTTAACAAGCAAGAAAATCTAAACCAGTCAGCATATCAAAAGCTCTCAGATTTGGAGCGCATGCTAAATGAAGGCAAGAGTTTTGAAGAAGTGGCAGCCCAATATACTCAAGATGAAGCCACAAAGGATTTTGCAGGCGACAGCGGTTTTGTGACTATAGAAGAACTTTTACCAGAATTCCAAGATTCAGCAAAAAATGCTGAGCTAAACAAACCTATTCGTGTTGCCAGTCGTTACGGTGTTCATTTAATCATAGTCAGTGCTAAAGATATTGACCCAGAAACTCAAGCCGAACGCTATAATCTGAAGCAAATATTTTTCCAACCTGAGGATTTTCAAAAGTGGTTTAAGTCTGAGACTTCAGACATCAAAGTAACTAAGTTGGTGAATCTATAGACAATTCTTTAAAACCCCGAGCAAGGGGTTTTAAATTTTAAATGCCTCTTCGATGGGCATGCAATCAAATTTATTATAACCATTACATGAAAAAAATTCTTCTTTTATTTATATCAATTAGCCTACTAGCCACCGGTTGTACCTCGCAAAACACACAACGCGACTTGAATGAATCTAGTAATAAGGAACTCAACTCTATTAATCAACAAACCCCAA
>JBBSJS010000086.1:0-2325 GCA_038257015.1 Candidatus Doudnaibacteriota bacterium
CGTTAAGTACAAACGCATCGCCAGAACCTAATGCTTGTATACTTCCGTCTGGATAAGTTAATGTAAAAAGTAAATCGTCGGTTGTTTCCGGAATAAAATCGAAACTTTCGCAGATTTGAAAATTAGTTGGAATGCTAAATTGTACTTGTAGCTGTTTGGCAATGTTGAAAGATTCGATAGGATAAGTACATCCGTCAATCACTAACTCAAGAAGGTAGTTGTCTGATGAAAGGTCTAGCTCTAATGATCCACTCGGTGGAAAAGTACCTGAATTTGTAATAGCTCCCCTTGTAACAGAAAATAAGCGATATTCTCCATTTACTATCGGTTGACCAAAATCAACTTCAATTTTTCCTTTACTCACGGCATCCGAAGAGCAAGTTTCTGGATAATTTGTTAGTGTTGGGATCGGTGATACAGGAGGGTTCTTAGCTTGCAGTTGTACAAATTTGGTGACTTTACACCCGTTTTGGGTAGCAATGATTGAATAGATCTTTGCTTTTAGATTTGAGTAAGTAAATACTTCTCCTGCTAAAACAGGGCTTTCAGAAATACCAAGTTCAGGAATTTCTATTGAAGTTAGATTAGAGTTGCTGGTTATCTGAAAACTACCATTTTCAGAATCACAGTCGTCTGGCAAGACTAAAACTTGTGTGTCAACTTGTTGAAAAGCCAAAAGTTCGAATGAAGTTTTTCTTTCTGATGCGCAATTTGGATAGTCGGCATAGTCAACGCTAAAAAAAACCTCATATAAACCAGGGCCATCTAGTTCATTAGAATTTAATTCAATCTCAAATGCCTTTCCCAAGCTGGATCTAGTTGCGGCTGTACTTTTTTGAATAAACCACTCTCCGCTTATTGGGGTGTCTGGTGCGAATATTATGCTATTTCCTTCACAGATCTTTTCAGCACTTTTATTAATTTGAAAATCGACCGGCGGCCCTACAAAAGTAGTCCCAATGACCGTGCATGCCTGTGTGCTATCAGGATTTGTAATGAACAATTCCACGAAGTAATAGCCCGCAGAATTAGTAAGTAATTCATTTTCAGTCCCAAGTACATTTCCGCTAATGTCTTTCCAAATAATAGAGAAATCTGAAAAGCTAGGTGATGCAGGGTCCAAGGCATATAGTAGGACGGGTGCATCTCCACAAAGTAAGTAATCTGGTTTCAAAATCAGGGTAGGTCCACTTTGTATTTTAACAGCTAAATTTTCTTGGTAAAAGTTAGCGTTAGTACCCCTTCTTATTTTTAAAGAGATAGTGTAATCACCCATCTCATTGAATAAAAACTGAATGGTTTCATATTGCTCCCCACCACTTCTATTTAATATTTCCTGCCCTTGTGAATTTGTGATTTTCCACTCGTAAACATCTTCGGAGGTTCCTCCTGCGCTATAGGTACCAATTACAAAACCATTAACCATGCATAAATTGGCATCCCCTATGATTCCCAAGGCTGCCATTATTGAATAGGTAGTTTCGTTTTCGCTTTTTCCTTTTACTTCTCCACCCAGCGTAAACAGCAGATTCAAAATAAGGATAGTCCAAACCAAAATTATCCTTATAATATATTGATAGTGAGGTTTCAATTAAATCAAAGTTGGTTCCTCGCAAAGATAGCAATACCTGTCGTCAATGAATTAGTGTTGAGCCGTTTGAATGGAAAAATATTCCAATTCAATTCAAACTTCTGCAACTGGAAGTTTTCTTTTTTTAGTAAAGAGCCAAATTCGGATTTTGAAATGTTCTTTTCAAGCTTTTAAATTATGATTATCCGCTTTATTGTCAGTTATGATTGCTATACCAACCGGCCTCGACTTCGCTCGGCCGCCGGGGTAGTGTTGTGTAAGGAGAGCGAAGTCGAGGTGTGGAAAATTCAATTTGGTTGCTTGTGCAATTGTGGATAAACAAATTTTAAATAGATCCGCATTGCAAATGATGTGTTTAATACAAATTGCTTTGGGGGAAATAATCTTCAAGGTTTTTAGGTTTAACCTCCTGCGCAAAAGTGTCTTTTAATGAGTAGAGAGGAATATTTTCTTACCAGTGCTAAGTATGCCATCAGCGGCATTCTTCCAGGAATAATTTACTTGATCTGGCCCCGTCATCATAAATTTTATCATCAAAAACCATATTTCCATTTACGCGGTCTGACCTTTATAGAGCAGGATCAAAGACGATGGGATCGGTGGTGCTTATCACAATTTTTCTAAAATGCACATATATCATCTTAATCCAGTAGTGCACCTGCGTACTCTAATCACCTTCTTCTTTTATAGTTAATGCTTCAGAGTAGTATTATTACTCAAATGCCAAAAGTGAA
>JBBSJS010000087.1:0-2274 GCA_038257015.1 Candidatus Doudnaibacteriota bacterium
AAAAAACCCACCGCGGCGGGTTTTTTAATTATTTCACTGTTACAGTTTGGATTAAATTCATGCGTTGACCAAGTGGACTTCCAGCAACGAGTACAACTTTATCCCCATTTTTTACTAGCTTGCGGCGGCGAGCCTTATCAACAAAAACTTTAAGTAAAGCATCAACATTTTTTAATGCTTTTAAGCTATCTACATACAAAGGGATTACTCCCCACATTAAAGCCATTTGGCGGCGAACTTTTTGCTCGTCAGTTAGGATCAGAATAGGATTATTTGGTCGTTCACGAGAAATAAACCTTGCCGTATAGCCACTTTCAGTAGTACCAATAATAGCTGATGCATCCTGCCCGACGGCGAGCCTCAATACAGCCCCTGCTATTAAAGAAGCTTTGTAATCATCTGTAACATTGCCTTTATATTCTCCGCTTGGTAAATCATCGTAAGGAGAAGCTTCAGTAGCTTCGATAATACGTGTCATTTCAGCAACTGCTTCGACTGCATATTGCCCAAAGGCGCTCTCACCTGAAAGCATGACAGCGTCAGCTCGTTCGATAACAGCGTTGGCAACATCAGATACTTCTGCTCTGGTTGGACGTGGATTACGAATCATAGAGTCTAACATTTGTGTTGCAACGATTACAGGCTTGGCTAAAGCATTACACTTTTGAATTAGACTTTTTTGAATTAGAGGAACCTGAGAATCCGCAATCTCTACACCAAGATCACCGCGCGCGACCATAATACAATCTGTTTCTAAAAGAATGGCATCGATATTAGCTACTGCTTCAGCTCTTTCAATTTTAGCGATTACTTTAGGAGCAATTTTACCTTTCGGTAAATATTTTTCAACCAGTTTTTTTATATGTCTGATGTCTGATGCATCACGAACGAAAGACAAAGCCACGTAGTCTACATCAGCTTTTAGCCCGAACTTTAAATCTTCGATATCTTTTTTCGTGTAGATTGGGAAGTTAATTTTGCTATCAGGTAAATTAATACCTTTATGAGAACGAACTTCTCCTGAAGTCATTATCTTACAGGCAATTTTACCATGAGCCTTACTACCCGCTCTTGCTTTTGTGACTTTAGTCACCACCAGTTCCATAATCCCGTCTTCAATAAGAATCCTCTCGCCAGGTTTAACCGAACTGCTAATATCAAAGTCCATGTCAAACGCTTCACCTATAACTATAGTTTGTCCTTTGGTAATTTTTACTGGTTTTTCCAGTGCGCCAACTCGAATCTTGGGACCTTGTAAATCTTGAAGAATTGCAATTGGTTTCTTGAGTTTTTCGCTAGCCGCTCGAATATTATCAATTAAGGATTGGTGTTCAGCGTAACTTCCATGAGAGAAATTTAAGCGGGCAACGTTCATCCCATTAGTAATCATTTTTTCTAAAGTTTTTTGATCTTTTGATGCAGGACCTATAGTGCAGACGATTTTTGTTCGTTTCATAAGGATTGTTTATTTACTTATGAATTATAACAAATCCCAATAAAAAGAACGACTTTTACTTTGAAACAAAAAAAACTTAACGTTGAGTTAAGTTTTTAGTTTTCTATTAACTTATGAGCATGAGCGAGATGTTCTGGAGTGTTTATACCAAAAACTTCTTCTGGAGGGATCGACATTGAGTACACAGTCTCATTATCCTTGATAGCAATTTCGATAATATCAGTGAGGTAGAATTCATGTTGAGCATTACTGTCGCCTATGGCTTCAATGTGGCCCCACAACCACTTAGCGTTAAACATGTAAATACCAGGATTAACTTCGGTGATTTCTTTTTCAAAATTGTCAGCGTCGGAATACTCTTTGATTTGCATGACATGGCCATTTGTATCGCGAAGAATTCTGCCGAAACCAGTGAAGTGAGAATACATTCCTTCAAAATTTGGTACTGTGCAAGTAAACATCGAGATTTTACTTTGCTTGGAGTTATGCATTTCTGACAACTCCATTAAACTTGAAGCAGAAATAAATGGCATGTCTCCATATAGTACAATAATGTTTTCAGCTTGAACTAAATCTTTAGAACATTTAACAGCGTCACCAGTGCCTTTTTGTTCAGTCTGTTCTGCGAATAAATATCCGTCGCCCAAAGTTTCTTTAACTAATTCTTTCTGGAAACCAACTACTACAATTGGGGTTATGGAAGTATCGAATTTTTTCAACTCTTCTAGTAAGTGAGAGATCACCGGTTTATCGTGAAGAGGGATTAAGACTTTCGGGATTTCCGACTGCATTCTAGTGCCTTTACCAGCTGCTAGAAT
>JBBSJS010000088.1:0-1685 GCA_038257015.1 Candidatus Doudnaibacteriota bacterium
CGACAGTCAAACTCTGGCAAGTGGAGGTACTGACAATACCGTGAAACTGTGGAAAGTCGATAATAACTTAGAAAGGGGTATGTCAGAAGGCTGCAATTGGATTAGCGATTATCTGGAAACCAATCCTAATGTCACAAAAGACGATAAACAGATGTGTGCCGATTACCTCAACCAAGAGTCAACCAAATAGGATTTAGGCAAAAAATGCGGCTGTGGTTCCGGCAGAAGAACGCGAAGTTTGCGAATTTGTTTTAATCCTGGCGATAAATATACAGCAGGGAAACCGATTTCAATCATTCCTGCGGTTAATTGATGATTCATGGTTCTGATGCGGTATAGTCCTGTTACTTTTGCCCCTAGAAAAGGCGCTGATGTAGGGCTTGCTGAATAAAAGTAAAAAGCCTACCAGATAAGGGGTTCAAACTTTTTTTTGCTCGAACAAGTGCAAGTTATAGGATAAGCGAGGCTCAAAACCCTCACACCTTCGTTGTTTGTCTTTAGCTAAATTTGGGAATTTAGCAATAAACCAATACGGTTTACTTAAGGCCGAACAAGTGGTAAACTAGGTATGATGTACAAAAAAGTAAATCAAGTATAGTGCCGTACAAAAAATTATTATTAGAATCTCCCAAGCTCAAAAGTAGCGAGTTATTCAAAGCAATAGAGATAGCAATTCCATCAACAGAAATAGAAGCGGCTATTCTCAAAACAAAAGCTAAGGAGAAACGACAGCGTGGACTACCATCACAACTGGTAGTATGTCTAATCATAGCAATGAGCCTGTGGTCAAAAGACTCAATGCGCGATGTACTAAAAAATCTCATTGATGGCCTTAATGAAGTCTGGTTGAAAACTGGTAAATATTGGAAAACTCCGTGCAAGGCAGCTATCACTAAAGCCCAAAAAAGATTAGGACCTCTTGTAATGAGCCAGTTGTTTCATCAATTGGTACGACCAATGGCTACCACTGAAACAGTAGGAACTTTTCTGAATGGATTGAGAGTTGTAGCAATAGATGGAACCTGTTTAGACCTCCCCTCTGGGTGATGAAAATGCCAGAGTTTTTGGTCGCCCAGGTAGCCGTCCAGGTACAAGAGCGGCATTCCCCAAAGCTAGATTAGTTATTTTAGTAGAAGCAGGAACACATTTAATATTTGATGCCTTAATATGTCCATATAAGATGGGAGAAAGAGTCAGAGCATTAAGATTATTGCGCTCAGTTACTAAAGAAATGTTGTTGATGTGGGACGCGTGGTTTGCATTCCTATGCAATGGTGTCAGCCACGCTCAGCAAGGGTTGTGACTATTTAGGACGAATTCCATCTCAGGTTAAATTCCTCAACGAAACGCAACTAGAAGATGGTTCTTACTTGAGTTTTATTTATCCACCAGGTAAATTCAGAAAAAAAGGATTTGAACCCATACAAATCAGAGTAATCGAGTACACAATTGAAAACTTAAACGACCCAACAGCAGAAATTAGATATCGTTTAATTACAAGTTTATTGGATACTCAAAAATTTCGGGCTAACTTACTAGCTGCCGAATATCATCAACGGTGGGAAGTCGAAAATACAATTGATGAATTCAAAGTACATCTGTTAGAACGAAAAACTCATGTTCGTTCTCAAAGACCAAGAGAAGTAGTGCAAGAAATTTATGGTCTATTATTAGGACACTGGGCG
>JBBSJS010000089.1:0-1554 GCA_038257015.1 Candidatus Doudnaibacteriota bacterium
AAAACCACAACCCTGGAAATTATCGAAGGGTTGAATCAACAAACTAGTGGATCAGTAACCGTGTTAGGTTTGGATAATCTCACTCATCGCGATGAAATCAAAAAGCGCATCGGAGTGCAGTTACAATCTAGTGAGTATATGAACTTGATGACTTTGGAAGAATTACTGAAACTTTTTGCTTCACTCTATGGTGTCGATGCAGATGTAGATGAGTTACTGGGCTTCGTAAATTTGCAGAATAAAAAGCATGCATTGGTAAAAGATTTATCTGGCGGTCAAAAGCAACGCTTCACTTTAGCATCAGCGCTTGTAAACAAACCAGAAATTCTATTCCTTGATGAGCCTACAACAGGACTTGATCCGAGAGCTCGTCGAGATGTTTGGGAATTGGTCAAAAAAATTAATGGACAAGGCACCAGCATAGTTTTAACAACACACTATATGGAAGAGGCTGAGTACTTGTGTGAGCGCGTGGCTATTATGGATTCAGGAACTATTTTAGCTATCAATGAACCAAAAAAGCTAATCGACGAATTATCCCACACTACACAAATTTCATTTCTAACCAATACTGAATTGGCTGAGGATTTTTGGAAGAGCATACCGGCTGTAGAAAAATCTTTTAATCATCATCCAAAAATTGTTTTAGAAATAAACGATCTTGAAGCAGTGGGGGATGTAGTAAGAAAACTTAAATCAGATAACATCCAGTTCAGTGGCTTAAATTTAAAAACTGCAAGCTTGGAAGATGTATATTTGGATTTAACAGGAAAAATATTTGAAGACTAACATATGACAGGATCATTCTACCAATTATTTTTAATGAACTTGCGTCTGGTATACCGTAATCGCGGTGGGCTGTTTTTTACATTGGTGATGCCAACAGTAATCTTTGTAGCATTGTCGATCTTACCTATAGGTAGAGTGTTGGGTGAAACAATCTCATATTCCGATTATCTTTTGCCAGGAATCATTGCCATGACAGTAATGCAAGGTGGAATTTACGGACTAGCTTACTGGATGGTAGATATGAAATCTCGTGGTGTGATAAAAAGGTTTTTAGTAACCCCGATTAAGCAACCGGAACTTATTATAAGCTTATTAGCATCGAGAGCTTTGGTTTCTGTAGCACAAGCTGTGTTCTTAACTTTAGTGGCAACAATCTTTTTTGGATTTGTTCCGAGTCTCCAATTACTTCCAGCAATTGTCGTAATCCTTTTAGGCGCGGGAATTTTCTTAATGGTTGGTTTACTAATTTCTATGATCGCCGATTCATACGAAGCCGCAGCTCCGGTTACTGCTGCCATTGGGTTGCCTCTAACTTTCTTAGGAAACATTTTCTTTCCAGTTTCTAGTCTGCCAGGGTTCTTGGAAAAAGTCGCCAATATTCTACCAATCACTTACATGGCTGACGCACTAAGAATTCTGTTTTTACGACAAGATAATATCATGGATATTTGGAAAGATTTACTCATCTTACTGGCGTGGTTTATAGCTATATTAGTTCTTGTTTTGTGGAAGTTCCGCTTAAAAGAGTAAGACAAGGCGCTATTT